>JAXHTT010000040.1:0-27220 GCA_034190055.1 Pseudomonadota bacterium
AACAAGGCCGATAGTGGATGATTAGGCTCCAAGCTGAAAGTAAACCACCTCCGCAGCCATTTATTGGTGTGGTCTACAGAGGATTATGTCTTTTTAGAGGGGAAAATCCCTAGAACCCCATCTTGATCAACAACGACAATTGGAACATCACGAGTTACTTCAGATTTATACGGTTGAGGATAAATGACCGCATTGATAATGATCGATGCAATCATGGTTGCACGGGCAGCAGGGTCGGTAACCAATCGCCTTATTGACGTTGCCATACTGCTAATCAAGCCTTTCATAAATTTCTCTCCAAAGAACTTGGATCGAATACATCCTTTGTTTTAGCTTGTTTCGTAAGTAGCAATAATGACATTCCACAAAATAGACAAAGCAACAGCAATAGCCAACCTAAAGTAGGCAGTGATACCCATGTTTCTGCGCCACGTACGACTTGATCGGTTCGAAGTTGGAGATATGGAGTGAGAGGAATGGCGCCTCCCCATACAAAAGAAAAGTCGTTCATCATCATTCTTGGAAAACTAATTCCGGCAAATGCAAAAGCCGGTGCCGTCAGAATTCCTACCAGTCCAAGGCTACCAAGTGTGTCTTTAGCTAAAAGTGCTAAAAAGGTACCTAGTGATAAGCAAGAAAATACAAACAGCACAGTGTATCCCACATGCAAAAGTAAACTTCCTTTAAAAGGAATTTCAAAAAATACAAATAAAATTGAATCGGCTAAAAGCAATGTTGTTAAATAAGCTAGTGCATATGGCGCGAGCTTTCCTAGCATTGACTTAATTGGAGTTTTCCCTAAGCGCACCAATCTCGACATATGTCCCTTGCTATGACGATCACGAGCAAATGCCATTACAGCACTGGCACAAATAAAGATTTGCAATACTGCAGGCATAACAGCAGATAAAAGAAACTGGGTATAGTCAAGTGCAGGGTTGAACAGAGGACTGCGCTGCAATGGAATTGTGTTTTTTGCTGCCATAGCTTCGTAAGCAATTTGCCCTTTAGACTTGCGAACTTGAATTGAAACACCTACCGAAAATGTACCAACAGCAGCATTTGCAGCGCGTGAAACAATGCCGCCTATAGTAAGCACTTGATTGTTGTAAAATGTAACAATTTCTGGTCGTTGCCCAGAGAGTAAATCGCGTTCTGTATGATTGGGAATGAGAACAACGCCATAGACTTGTCCTTTAGATATTGCCCTTTTAGCCTCGGTTAAATTTGATAAACGAGCAACTATCTCCAGTTCAGGGGTCTCATCAACCATTCTAGATATTTGTCTTGAAACATTGCTATCGTCTTGATCAACAATCGCTACTGGGAGAGCTGTTGGCAAACCCTCATAAAAAATCGAGCACAGCAGCGCGAACAATAAAAGAGGGTAGGGCAGCAACATGAACGCCAATCTTGGTCGCTTCTTTATTTGGCGAAGTTCACGACGAAAAATACGCCAGAAACCCGGTTCGAGGTGACCAAACATAGCTTAGTCCCGTTCTAAGTTGATTAATGCACTCATTCCGGGTCTTAGCTGAGGATCGCGTTCTAAAGGCGTTAGTCGAATTGAAAACGTTCTTAAGTCAAAATCACCGGTAGCTTTGGTTGCTCGCCAATTTGCATAACTACCAAGTGCATTAATAGCTGTAACTTTTGCTTTAAACGTTTTATCCCTCAATGCTGGAACCCGAACACTCAACTGATCGTCAACCTTCAAACCACTTAAATAATCTTCTCTAATATGGAATGTAAACCAGGCATTATTAATGTCGACTACTGAAATGAGTGGCGATCCTGCTGAGAAATTTTTCCCCAATTCAGCCATACGAGCAGTTACTTCACCGTCAATCGGCGATTCAATTGTTAATTCAGCAATATCTGCTTCCATTTGTTTCACAGTAGCTATTGCTTGCTCAACTTGAGCCTGTGCTACGGATTTTTGTTCTTCACTACTTCCATTCTCGGCTAGCAATAAGTTGGCCTCAGCAGCTTCTTTAGTCCTTAAAGCTGAGTCGAGTGAATTAGATGCTTCATCAAGATTTTGAGCAGAGGTAATTGCTGAATCACGCAGGTTGGCAACTCGGTCGTAAACTTTTTGGGCAAGCACTACATCTGTATTGGCCTTTTCCAATTGAGCCTTCCTTGCTGCTATCGTCTCGGGGCGAGTTGAATAAGTTAAATCTCTATTGGCTTCTGCGACGCTTAATGCCGCTTTCGCAGCAGAGAGAGCAGAGGAAAGCTGTGGGCTTTCTAAGCGCACCACAACTTGAGCTTTTTCAACTTTGTCACCAAAATCAACAAGTACTTCGGAGACTCTTCCAGAAACGCGGGGAGTGAGATCTATCCTAGTTGCCTCAACTTCTCCTTGAATCAGTAGGGTGTCTGAATTTGTCATGGTTTTTATAGCAAAGCCAATCACAGCTGCTGCAATAATCACACTAATTGCTATTAATTTACGCGTTGGCATTGACTCTTCCCCTTCACGGACAACTCATTAAATCTAGGTATAAATGCATTAATTCAGAATATGCAGAAATTACTATTTCTACCTTAGAAGACCTTATGAGCGAGCCTTAAGGCGGTACTTTCCACCTTGATGAACCGAGGGGCATTCTTCGCGAGAAAAGCCTACCAAAACAATGAAACGAGTTATGGTAATGTTGTCGGATAAAATAACTTTGATTAGTGAATCGTCATTAGGTGAGTAACGCCTAAACTACACTAGTCATATAAGCTCGAGTCTTATTCAATCTTCTAAGCAGTGTGAAAGACAGTAGACAATATAAAGATATAGTTTAAAGTCCTCGTAGTTTATTTTGGTTACCTGTAAAACTATTTCAATTAGTTTACTTTTAGTGACTTGGTATCATGCATTGATCCAGTCTGGATTTTCTAGGTATTTAACTGCTTGATACCTATCCGTTTTAAAGAGAAGAAATGCCTCAACGAATCACCGTAGAATTTAAATCACAAGCCATAAATTGAGTTGCATACCACGAAGTCTCGCACGTGTATGATTCGTCTAAATCGATTGGAGGAGCTTTATTAATAAGAGACTGGTCACCATGCGATGGAGCGACACTCGGCCGACACGCTTGCGTGGCGATTTGCTGTAATTCAGACACAAAAAAACCAACTGAAAAGTTGGTTTAATGTTTGGTACCAGTGGGCGGACTTGAACCGCCACGCTATCGCTAGCAGCGGATTTTGAATCCGCCATGTCTACCAATTCCATCACACTGGCATTGTGTATAGATATCAACGTGGTGTTGATGCTTGGCATTATAGCGATGCGGCGCGCCTATACAACAACTTTTTACGCTTTTTATGATTAAGTGCCGAAAGATTGTTCAAAAGCAAGTACAGTCAAATCTATTTCTTTACTAATGAACAATGCAATGACGTTTACCACCGTTGCAGTGTCCAATTAAGCGCTATAACCGCAATAATTGATGACGCAATTGGCATAATGGCTTTCGAATATAACCTAACGTTTCTAAGTAGGATTAGTATGGGAAGTAGCAGTGCAACTATGGCAAGTTGTCCTATTTCAACACCTAAATTAAATGCAAGCACGTTCATCACCAAACTGCCTGACTGGGCATTTAGGTCGCCAAACACGCTTGCGAATCCCATCCCGTGAAGTAGGCCGAATCCAAAAGTAACAAACCCCAAGCGCATGATAACGGGGTACACGTTATTTAGTGCAGTAATTGCCACAGAAATCGCAATGCCTAGTTCAACAATACGACTATTAAGCGTTATAAAATCAAGAGCGGTAAGGGTCAACGTAATTGAGTGCGCTAAAGTAAAAGTGCTTACCAGAATCACCGTGCTTTTTACAATCCGTTTAATACTTTTTTCTTTTACCCAACGTTTACTTTTCCTAAGTAAGTTAACGGTCAGTAATGTGGCGACTAAAAACAGTATGTGATCTAACCCAATAAAAATGTGCCAAATACCCTGATAAACCATTTCGCTAAACTGCGAAATCCAATGACTATTTTTAGGGGATACAGATACGAAGGTTTGCTCACTATCAAGTACATGCACACTTGTTTGTTCATTAAGGGTGATGGAAGTAAGCAGTTTATGTGTAGGAAAATCGCTCACTAAACCTGTATAACGTACAGACACTTCGTTTAAAAAGGCGCAATTCACTGAAAGTGGATATACCAATAATGACTCCGCAGATATGTCACGTATGGATGGTGATGCAAGACTTACTGTACATCGTGTTTCGCTACCGCGAATTATCAGGTGATTTTGGATATAACCATTCACAAGATTATGGTTTCTTATAACTTCACCCCATGTCAGATTGCCGTCATTATTGATATCGAGTCCGGCAGCTTGCCCTATTTCTTTGGGTTTTAGCAAAAGTTCGCCTGAAAGTGTCTCGCCAGAATCATTTTTAAGGGTTAAATAACCGTTGCTTAGCTCGTGAGAAAGGGCTGGAAAACTTAAAGACGCTACTATGAAAAATACGATAAATTTTATCATGGTTCGTTCGCTGAAATAGTTGTAAGCCCTAAGCATTGGTTGATTCACCATTAGCTTTGCGGGCGCGCTCTAAAAGCTTTTTATCACTTAATGCTTGGGCATACTGCCAATTGATTTCAGCGAACTTGAGGGCCTGCGGGTAATTTTTCTCTATCTCTAAAAAGTAGGTAGCAACTTGTGCCGCGTGCGAGCTATCCTCTCGCCACACTCTAATTTCCATATTTTTTGACAGTTGAGATTGCACCGTTGAGGACGTGATACCCTGTGCACGTTCTGCGATAGCCCATTTCAAAAGCAAGCCGTCATCTGCTTTTTTGATATCGGGTACATTGCGGGCGAGGGTGGTGGTAACAGCCCCATAATTTCTTAATTGAAAATTAGCGTCTGACCATACTAACAGGGCACTTATAGGAAGCTCTTCAAACTCAGTTTGTGATAGATACTCAAGCGCTGCTTCAGGGTAGCCAAGCTGCAGTGACATATCCGCAAGTACTTCGTAAAACCACTGGCGCTCAGAAGGCCGAGCATTACTGGTATAAGTTTCAAAGGCCTTGAGTTTTTGAAGCAACTTCACCTGAGGATTCTGGGGAAATTCAGCGTTTATCATGCAAGTAAAGGCAATCAGAAAACTCGTTTTCCCTACCAGTCTCTCGCAGTTTTCCTTTGCGTTTTTAACGTCGCCTTGTTGCGTGGCGATGTCAGCCATAAGTAAGTAAGCGGCCGGCGAGTGAAAGTGGGCGATTTGTTTCAAATGTTGCTTGGCTTTTTCGAATCTATGAGTGCCTTGTAATAAGCGACCCTCTAAGATTACTAGGCGTTCTTGTTGCCCAGTATTTAACGATGTGAAGTTTGCTCGCATAGAGTTGGCGAAGCGAGCCACCCGTTCTCTTTCGTTTCCTTTTGCGGAAATATAGCGACTTGATGACAGCACTTTTTCTGCTTCATTCAAGCTTGTTATTGATAACTGTTCAGGCTCCCAGCTTGCTATGACAGTATTGATATCAGGGATTTGTTGTTGAGCGTATATTGAAAAGGTCGAAAGGGTTAGTGATGTACTCGCCAAAATGAACTTCAGAGCAGAGTACTTTATAAACTTCATTGCTACTTCCTTAAAAAAAAGCCGTCCTTGGCTTTACGGTTGACACTGGTTATGTGCTAACAAACTCCTGTTATTTGATGCGTATTATTGGTCTATCAACAAGTCATCAAATGTAGAGTCGTCAGCATCTTGGATGAACTTGCGTCCATTTATTGGTAACGGCTCATCCGTTGGCGCTTGATTGAAGGCGTCGCGGGTATAGCTAGAGAACGATACCTGCTGCGCCTCAATAGTAACGCTAATGGTGGCCGTAACCTCTGGGTTTACGCCATCAGTAACGGTAAATGTAAAGCTATCGCTTCCTGTTACCTGAGCGTTTGGCGTGTAAGTAAAGGTGCCGTCAGCATTCACTTCAGCACTACCTAACGTTCCGTTTTCGCCAAGACCAAAAGTTAGCGCGTCGCCATCTTCATCGGTTGCTGTCAAAGTGCCATCAATCGCAATATCCGCTTGCGTCGTCAACATTTCATCAACGGCTACCGGTGCAGCATTTTCTTCTGGGGCTTGATAGTCATTATCGTCGTCACTATCGAAACAACCTGAAAGTGCTAACACCAACCCTGAAGCAATCCACATACGGTGCTGTTGACGTTTCACTGACGTTGGCTTTTTAGGCGCAGTGGTATCACTTTGCTCGTTAAATAACCTAATCTTCATAGACATGATGGATCTCCTTATTCAGAGCCAGCAAGTGGTGTTTTTAGGTAAGGAAATGATGAATCAATCATGCTTGCATCTACAGGCGCACCATCAGTGAATGGTACATTACCTACACTCGCGTCCTCTGGTGTACAAAGGCCAAGGTCTGTATCTTCACCTGCTACCGGGATGGGGTAGCACAAACGGCCCATAACTACGCGAAGGGCTATATCAACAACGTCATCACCTGGGCGGCGACCATTTGGGAAGCCCGCTAGGTCATCACCTGCTACACCAAAAGCTGACTGCGATTCGGCAGGTGTCGCAGGAATTCCCGTGTTCAGACGCAGCATTTCTGACGCTGTAACTGTTGCTTGCTGGTTAACGCCAGGGAAGCCAGTAAGGAAGGCTGTGACCAAGTCCGTACGCGGGAAGTTAGTTGGCGCAAGGGTTTCAATGTCAGTACCTAATGTAGTATTTACTGCATCTTTAAACAGAATGTTTAGTAGTTCTGGCAAAGAAGGGTGGGTTACGTAATCAGCGAATTGACCGTCAGCGCTTGGGTGAGAGCTAGAGAATTTGTCTTTATCGCCAATACCAATAACAAGCTCGTTAACTAGCGGGCTACCTAAACGAGATACTTGGGTCATTGCACCGCCGTTAGTTTCAGGTTTAGCAAAGGTGGCATCTGGATTAAGAATGCGAGCCTGAGGTAAACTTGCCGTCGTCCAGCTACCAATTACGCCATTGCCTTCACCGGTAACACACGCTTTTGGAACTTCAATGGATAGGGCTGTTACGTTTTTGTCTACTAAGTCATCATTCATTGCGCTTTGCGTAATGCCGCCAGGGAAGCCCTCTCCATCCCCTGCACCCGGTGCGCTGTCGCCTTCAACAGGTACATAGTTTACTAGGTCAAATGTTTTTCCTAGGTTAACAACGAAGGGGTCTTTTCGCTGGCCGACAAATACTTTGGCCATGTCATCGCAGCCAGGGATACTGAATGAGTAAATGAAGCTTTCAGCATAGCGAGCGTATTCTGTTTCACTGGTAAAAGTTTTATTACCAATGTAATCAAGGGGCTTTTTAAACATATCGCCCATTGCTGGGGTAAGCGTAGTGCGCGTGCCCGTTTGCATGTCGCCGCTAACCATAGTTAGGCTATACATCTCAGAGAAATTCGCTGCGCTAGAATCATCGGCGCTTATACCACCTACATTTTTAAGCGGTACTTTCACCATTTTTTGCTCGCCTTCCGGGCCAATTGGCAGGGCAATGCCTTCGTTATCGGCAGCAAGCATATTGTTAAATTGGAAAACAAAGCTTAAGTCTTCAACTGCGTCGCCATCGCTATCAATATGAATGGCGTAGTGTGCATTCGGATCCATAGCAAAATAATTAGGGCCACCGTACGCATCCTGCAGTGGAATGTAGTTGGCGATGAAAGTCACATAGTCTTCACGACCTTCTTCATAACTGTTAAAAGCGTAAAAATCGGTGCTATCTAAGGCTGGGTGACGAGTGATATTAGGTGCTTCTCTATGGCTTGATGCAATTGCGCCCGCTGTGACGGCGGCGCATGTCAGCGCAACGGCAACAGATAAAGTTTTACGTTTGAATTGGATCATGTCGTGTCTCTCTGTTTTTTTATGAGTTCAAAAGTTAAACGACTGAGAATTCACCTTGGATGCAAAAATTTTTAAAAAAATTAAAATAAATTTTTAGTTAAGTGTAAAAGACGGGTGGAAGTGGAAAAGGAATAACGAAAAAGCGGTAGCAGTTAGAAGACCAAGAGACCCTGAGTGACTACTGGTGAAAACTAAGCAAGCAGCGATAGAGAAACAAAAGGCCACAGGTTGTGGCCTTTTGACAGAAAGTTTAATGTGTAAATTTACACAGACACAATGGGCGCTATGTAAAGTACCTCGGTCGGTGCACCCGTTACCGAGCCTCCAGGTGCTTCCAAGCTCACTGCCAACGCCATAATACTCTGGTCTAGCAATATATCTGGTGTTGCCCTTGTATCGCCGTTGGCCTCTGGCATTAAACCGAGAGAGATCGGTGCCTCGCCATTAGCGGGTACCATCCAGAGCTCATAATCCTTATCGGTCAGCGCTACGAAAGTATCGGTAACCTTAACGCTCATAGTTGTGTCAGACACCTCTATTACCCATAAGGGCGCGTTGTCTGCATTGTTGACGACGGCAATACGCGAAACGTCTGGTGCAGGCACAGGTTGCATAACAAAAAGTAGTACGGCTAACACCATTGCTGCAGCCGTAGATATGAACGATAAGCTCTTCCAACGTTTTTGCTTCTCTTGTTCAAAATCAACAATATTGCCGCGAGCTGGCGCAGTATCGGCAACATTGTTCGCGAATGCAGTATCGTCGGCCGCCTTGTGACCTAGTTTTACTTGAATATTTTCCCATACGCCTTCGGGCGGTGCGACTGGAGGCAAGGTTTCTGCAAACCCCGTTAGGTATTGCTCCCACTGAGCGGTTGCGTCGCTCACAGCTTGGTACTGCATCATTAACTTTTGATAGCGGGTGCGCGCTTTACCGCGAAGCGTTCCAACCACATATTCTGCGGCAAGTGCGTTTAATCGCTCTTCTTTTAAATAATTCATAGTGATAGGCACCTCTGCAAACTTTGCAAGCCCCGTCTTATCCAGCTTTTAATGGTTCCAAGTGGTGATGCTAAATGGGTAACGACCTCTTGATGTGACATACCGTTGACATAGGCAAGATGAATAGCTTGACGCTGTGGACCGTCTAATTCATCTAAACACGCAGCCAATTTTGCCTGTTCCGCCCCTAGTTTTATTGTTTGTGTACTCTCGACATCTGACGGCGCGTCATCGTGTAACTCAACTTCATTTCTTACGTTGTGGTAGCGAATTAAATCGAGTGCGCGATAGCGAGCAATGCTGACCATCCAAGTAAGGACGGTGCCTTTTCCTCGTTGATAGTTGCCGGCGTTATGCCAAATTTTTATGTAGGCATCTTGGGTAGCTTCATCAGCAAGCTCTGGCCGTTTTAAAAGTTTTAAAGCGACAGCGTAAAGCTGACCACTTGTTAATTCGTAGAGCTTTGCGAAAGCTTCTTTATTTCCCTCTGCTGTTTTACACAGCAGCGGAAACAGGGTTTCATGTTCCATAGATGCTCCTACATCTTCAATGTTGGCATTGCCATATTTTTGTTGTTTGTTAGAACCTTACCACTTATTACCTTTACTAAAGTAGCATGCTTTTCGAACAACTGCTTCCAAGCTTTTGTCTTATAAGTCGTTAGCATTATTAGTATTTCAGCGAGAAAGTAAGGCGCACGTTTCTTGGTTCAACAGGGTGGTAATGTAAGTCCTCAACACCATCATCAGGTTCACCCGGTAAACGCGATGCATAGAAGTAGTCAATATCGTGATCGTCGCTATCCAGAACGTTGAGCACTTCTAATGTTACGTCCCATGAGGGCTGGCGATAGGCAACCTGTGCATTTACTAGAAATGTTGAAGGTGGTGAAATTTCATCGAAGCTTTCAACGGTACGAGAACTCAAATAGCGGCCACGTAAGGTATAGCTAAACCCTAACTGATTGCTTTGTTGGTAATAGGTTAGGCCTGCGCTGACTACTCCCGGTACTGTTCCGTCTATGTGGCGGCCTTCGCCTTCCACACTGTCACTAAACCTTGCTTTCGTCCAAGCCGCTTCTATGTCGGTAGTCAGGTGATGGCTGATCCAGTAGTAGGCACTCACTTCGATACCATGTCTTTCGGACGGACGGCTGGCTTCAGTAAAGCCTGCGTCACCGACGTAAACCAGTTCGCTATCAAGCTCTAAGCGCCACAAGGCAGCAGATAGGTTATAGGTTTTATTGTCGGTGTAGTTAACACCTGCTTCATAACCAAGGCTTTTTACTAGTAAAGGCGCGGGTTCCGTAGCATCACCGCTTACCGGATCTATGCTAATGGTTGCTCCTCGAGCGTCGTTAGAGTGAAAGCCCTGACCAATATTGGCAAACGCGGTGAGCTTGTCAGAAACGCTGTATTTTAAGCCTGCCTTGAGTGTGAACAAGCCATCACTTTCATTACCTGAATTAGCATCAAGGTTACTCGTTACATCAACATCTAAATAATCGTATCGACCACCTAACGACAGACTAAGGGCGTCACTTAACACAATGTTTGACTGAGCAAAAAGTGCATAGCTGTTACTGTCTATTTCGTCTTCTCGGACAGTGCCAAAGCGGGTTAAGTTTTGGGTGCGATATAACCCTACATTGTCGATATCGTCAAAACGCCACTGGCCGCCAAGGGTAATACTACTTCCATCGGTAATGGCTAAGGGCAGGGTAGTGAATATTTCGCCACCGTATATTTTTCTGTCGTCAGCTTGTTCGAACTGATCGCCTCGAACAGGATTATCAAGGAAATAGGTAAAATTTGAAAATAAACTAAGTTCGGTATCTATGACATAAAGCGAAGCATTCCATGTATCACTGGTGTAGTTTGCAGATAAACTATACCGAGAGGATTCACCGCCAACTTGAGTATCGATAGAGCCAAGACGGTCTATTAAGCCGCTTTGAATAGCGCGCTCTGGAACTTGATCGGCGCCATTCCAGCTATTGCCGTAAGCCATTCCAGTTACAGTAAGTTGGCCGTCTAGTAAGGGCGTAATATAACGGATGTGAGCGTTTTTCTTTTTAACGTCTTCGTCTACGTCAGTCCACGGGCCATCATAGGCTTGGTATTCTAAGGCGGTAACGACTCGGCTCTCTCCAGCCTCAAAATGGTTTAATGCAACAGCGCGTTTGAATCCATATTCACCTAGGCCTAAGAACAACTGGTTCTGTTCAAGGGAGTCTCGCAAGTTGAAGAACGCACCACCAGCACTCGAAAAATCGCCAATGTTGGCGTAATAAGTGCCTTTGAAATAGCTAAGGTTGTCGATAAATTCGGGAATGATGAAGTTAAGATCACTGTAGCCTTGGCCGTGTCCATGACTTCGCATGTTTACCGGCATGCCGTCGACATTCACCGTGAAGTCAGTACCATGGTCAAGGTTAAACCCGCGTAGAAAGTATTGGTTAGCTTTTCCCGAACCGCTGTGCTGAGTCACCATCATACCCGGGATAAATTCAAGTATTTCGCCAGCTCGTAACATTGGGCGCTCAATTAGCGTGTCACCCGACACCCAACCCTGAGAGGCCGAGATAAACTCACCGTCTTTTACCGATGAATCGCCACGTACCCGAATGTGCTCTATATCACCCTCAGGGTCGTCTAATGCTAACGCAGGTGAAATGCTAAACGCGATTGCACTTGCTATAAGTGTTTTTGCTAAGGTTATTTTTGTCACCGTAAATTACTTCCATCATCCGTTTGTAATTGTAATAACGGTTAACTATGACAGTTAGATGCAAAAGCCAGTAAATTTTCTTAAAGGCAAGTCGTGTAGTTACAATTTTATTAAAAGGCGGTAAGTGTCATTTATCTTGTTTAAGCTACTTGCGGCTTGTGTCAAAATACGCGCTGTAATTTATTGAAGCAAAGAGAAACCTGTGGCGCGTCACGATAAAAAAGCTAAGAAGAAGCCCTCATCACCTAACCGCCTAAATAGTAAGGATGAGTTAAGCACAAATAATGCAGAATCTGATAGCTCGGCGTTTCAGCGAGCTGGCTTCGTTAGACGTTTATTGGCGATGATTTACGATACGCTAGTGGCTACTGCTGTAGGCATGTGTGCGGCCATGGTGATGATCGTAACGCTGGTGGTTATGTTGAAAAACGGTGCCCTTGATTTACAAGGTTATGCCGAACCTGCAGATCTTATTCAGGCATCTTTTGGCTATAAACTGCTTATTCAGACTTGGGTAGGCTTGTGGATAGCTGGGTTCTTCTTGTGGTTTTGGCGCAGGGGCGGGCAAACGCTTGGTATGCGTGCTTGGCGGTTACGAATCTACAGTACAGTTGAAGAGCCTATGACATGGCCACGCTTGTTTATTCGACTTGTCGCATCGTTGGGCGGTCTAGGGACTTTGCTTGTTTTGTTTGATTTTAAAAATAAGCAATCACTACAGGACCGCTTAGCACAAACAGAAGTGTTGAAGCTGACTAAAGAAGCGAACGACCACAAAAGTTGGTAATAACGTATTTTAGGCCTTGTAGGGCGCTAAAAAAGTATTAAAAAAGAGGCTGCAAGATGCCTCTTTTTTATAAAACTTAACCGTGAAACTGTTCGAGCGCTGATAGCTTAATTAACGTTTAAGCATTACACCTGCGATAGCAGCAAACAGCAAACTGGGCAGTAAGGCGCCCAAAAACGGCGGAAGCTGATATACCAAACTGACTGGCCCAAATACTTCATTAAGAATAAAGAAACCAAAACCTGTGAGTACGCCCATAATCACTCTGGCGCCCATAGTAACGCTGCGTAGCGGGCCGAAGATGAACGACAGTGCCATTAAAAGCATGACACCTACCGAGATAGGCTGAAAGATCTTTCGCCACAGCGCTAGTTCGTAGCGCGCAGGGTCTTGGTCATTATTTTCTAAATAATTTACGTAATCTAGCAAACCAGTGATGGATAAAGCTTCTGGCTTAACTGCAACAATGCCTAACTTATCGGGGGTTAGCGTTGAGTTCCATCGCATACGGTCGTTTTCTTCTACCGACACCTTGGTCTCTGAAAACTCGGTTACTTCAACATCGCTTAACCACCAGCCGTCGCCATCGAAAGCGCTGTTTTTCGCGTAGGTAATACTTTCAAGAGACAAGTCGGGGTTGAAGCTAAAAATGCTTACGTCTTTAAGTGAGTCTTGGCTAAGTACCTGACCAATACTCACAAATCGGTCGCCATCTTTTGCCCACACCAGCTTATCGGAAGAAAATAAACTACCGCCTGAAATGGCTTCGGTTCTTATCTGTTTGGCCTTGGTTTCGCTGTATGGAGTAACCCATTCACCAACGGCCATCACCAATAAAATCATGACAAGGGTGGATTTCATGGCTGAGTTGATGATGTTCCAACGGCTCATCCCCGCCGCCTGCATTACTACCAGTTCGCTGTTACTGGCCAGTACGCCCATACCAATAAGGCCGCCAAGTAATGTGGCCATAGGGAAGAACTGCTCTAAGTCACGAGGTAAGCTCAGTAAAACGTAGATAAAGGCGACAAGCATGTCATAGTCACCTTCTCCAATTTTACGCAGCTGTTCTACAAACTTTATAAGTGCACTTAAGCCAATAAGTACACTCAGTGTAACCGTGATAGTACCTAACAGCGTACGGGCAATATATAAATCGAGGATTTTAAACATCTACTTTTTCCCCAATATCCATGCGCGAAGCTCAGTGCCGGTTTTTCTATCCCGCACGATTAACATGACACCAATGATCAACATGATGGTATGTACCCACCACAAGCCCAATTGTGGTGGCATTTTTCCGTCTTCTAGTACGCGTCTACTTGCAAGCAGCAGCAAGAAGTAGCCTAAGTAAAGCAGGATGGCAGGGAACATTTTACCAAAGCGACCCTGGCGCGGATCGACCGCGCTTAGCGGCACAGCAATCAGTACTAAAAACGGAATAGAAAGGGGTATGGCAATACGCCACTGAAGCTCAGCTCTGGCCTCAATACTGTCGTCTTCCCAAAGCTCGCTGGTGGGTAATACGCTCACCTTGCGTCGGGTTTCATCCGCGGGTTTATCGGCAATCTGAATTTGGTATTCGTCAAACTCTACTTTGCGATAAGCCTTTTCAGATTGTTTGCCTTCGTACTGCACACCTTCTTTTAATACGAGGTTTCGAGTGCCGTCGGGGTTGTTTGCCACTTCTCCAGTTTGCGCATACACAACGCGTACATCGCCTTCGCTATCGTCTGTTTGATTTTGCGATAAAAACACACGTTGCAGCTTATCGTTGTTGTCCACATCGTGAACAAAAATAACCGCTTTTTCGTTACCCGTTTGCTGGAATCTACCGGGCATAAGGGCAGAAAGGCCAGCTTCGTTACGGGCTTTTTCACGCAGTTGGTATTCGTTTTCAGCGGCCATTGGCGCGAAATAAAGTGTAATTGCGCCAGTGACTATCATGATTAGTACAGACAAGAACAGCATCACCCTTGTGACGTACCATTCACTGATACCACAAGCCCGCATAACGGTCATTTCACTGTCTACATACAGCCTGCCGTGGGCTAGCATAATGCCTAAATAAGCGCTGATAGGCAGTACTAGTGAAGAGAGAATAGGGGCGTATAAACCCAAGAAGCCAAGCACTAGCCCAGCAGGGATATCACCGTCCGAGGCGTCGCCCAATACGCGCACAAATCGAAGGGTGACAAAAATTGCCATTAGGATAAAGAAAATCGCTAACTGAGATTTCAGCGTTTCCTTAAGTAAATAGCGGAATATCAGCATCTCAGCCCTTCCGGAAAATTAGGAATTTTAGTGAAAGAAAGCACAATTTTGTTTAAACTTACCGTTTTTACAAGTTTTGCCTGCAATCATAAACCGTTTGCATGGTGTTTTGACGCAAATTTAACCTATATTCAATAGGTCTGTAAGCGTGAATTGCAGCGAACTAAAAAGTTATGCTGCGTATTAAAACATAAAGCAGCGCGAAACGTTACGTGATTTTAGTCATCGTGCAAACCATAAACGACGAAAAGCGAGGTGATATCGTGGAGTTTAGTGTAAAAAGTGGCAGTCCTGAAAAACAACGCAGCGCATGTATTGTTGTGGGTGTCTTCGAGCCGCGCCGCCTTACGGCAGTGGCTGAACAACTAGACGAAATCAGTGAAGGTTATATCAGCAACTTGTTGCGCCGTGGCGACCTTGAAGGTAAAGCGGGCCAAATGTTGTTGCTACACAACGTGCCAAACGTACTAAGTGAGCGCGTGCTTCTTGTCGGTTGTGGTAAAGAGCGCGAATTAGACGAGCGTCAGTACAAAAATATTATTGCCAAAACCATTCAAACATTGAATGAAACCGGCTCAATGGAAGCGGTGTGTTTCTTAACCGAGCTTCACGTTAAAGGCCGTGATACCTATTGGAAAGTGCGTCAGGCTGTAGAAGCGACAGAAGATACACTTTACACCTTTATGCAGCTTAAAACTAAGAAAGGCGAGCCTCGCCGTCCGTTGCGCAAAATTGTATTTAACGTACCAACACGCCGTGAACTTACTGTGGGTGAACGTGCGGTTGAGCATGGTTTAGCAGTTGCTCGTGGTTCAAAAGTTACCAAAGACGTAGCTAACATGCCGCCAAACATCTGTAACCCAGCTTACCTATGGCAGCAAGCACAAGAATTAGCAAGCCAGTACGACAGCGTAACTGCTGAAGTGGTAGATGAAACACAAATGGCAGAGCTGGGTATGCAGTCTTACCTTGCCGTTGGTCGCGGTTCTGCAAATGAAAGCATGATGAGTATTATGCATCACCGCGGTGGTCCAGCTGATCACGCGCCAATCGTGCTTGTAGGCAAAGGCCTTACCTTCGACTCAGGTGGTATCTCAATAAAGCCTGGCGAAGCCATGGATGAAATGAAGTATGACATGGGTGGAGCAGCAGGCGTACTAGGTACAATGCACACTATCGCGGCGCTGAATCTGCCAATTAACATTATTGGTGTACTTGCAGGCTGTGAAAACATGCCAGATGGTAAAGCTTACCGTCCGGGTGACATACTAACGACCATGTCAGGTCAAACCGTTGAAGTATTAAACACTGATGCGGAAGGCCGTTTGGTATTGTGCGACGCGCTAACCTACGTAGAGCGTTACGAGCCAGAGTTAGTGATTGATGTGGCTACCCTAACGGGAGCGGCTATCATCGCGCTTGGTCACCACGCAACAGCGGTAATGAGCACGCACAACCCACTAGCTCACGAGCTACTTAATGCATCAGAGCAAAGCTCAGATCGCGCATGGCGTTTACCGCTATGGGACGATTACCAAGAGCAGCTTGAAAGCCCGTTTGCTGATATGACAAACCTTGGTGGACGCCCAGCTGGGTCTATCACGGCGGGTTGTTTCTTGTCTCGCTTCACTAAGAAGTATAACTGGGCTCACCTTGATATTGCCGGTACGGCATGGCGCAGTGGTAAGAATAAGGGCGCAACAGGCCGTCCAGTTCCTATGCTGTCTCAGTTCTTAATGAACCGCGCTGATATCAAGTTAGAGGACTAATCATTTATGCCACAAGTGATTTTTTATCAACTTACCAGCGGTGACAACGGCGTGGCAGGCCGCGCCAGTGAAGTCATTGCCTCAGCGTTTGCTAATAAGCAAAAAATTAGCGTGCTGTGCGATACACAGGCGCAAGCTGAAGAAGTTGATGAATTGTTATGGCAACTGCCGGCAGACCGCTTTGTTCCCCATAATCTTTTTGGTGAAGGGCCGCAGTCAGGGACGCCGGTGGAAATTTGTTGGCAGCCAGAGCAGGTAGCCAGACGACAAATGGTGGTTAATGTGGGTTCCGGTATGGTGCCTTCACCCAATCAGCATCGTCAAATCATCGATTTTGTACCCGTAGACGAGAACGCCAAACAGGCTGCGCGGGTAAGATACAAAAACTATCAGCAAGCTGGATGCAACATGCAGTTTAAATCTGCATAAGTCATTCGCGTTTAGCTTCAATTTGAGAGTGTGTAATGGATAAAACCTTCGAACCGCAGTCCATCGAGCAGCAATGCTATAAGTCATGGGAAGAGGCGGGTTTATTTAAAGCTTCAGGCAGCGGCGACCCTTATTGTATTCTGCTTCCGCCGCCGAACGTTACCGGTAGCCTTCACATGGGCCATGGTTTCCAGCAAACCATTATGGATGGCCTAACTCGCTATCATCGCATGAAGGGCGACAACACCCTTTGGCAAGTGGGTACCGACCACGCAGGTATTGCTACCCAAATGGTGGTAGAGCGTAAACTTAACGCCGAAGGCAAGACGCGCCACGATTTAGGCCGCGAAGACTTCATCAAAAAAGTGTGGGAATGGAAAGAGCACAGTGGCGGCACTATTACTAGTCAAATGCGCCGTTTAGGTACTTCTCCTGACTGGTCTCGCGAAGTTTTCACCATGGATGAAGACCTGTCTAAAGCCGTAACTGAAGTATTCGTGAAACTACACGAAGAAGGCCTTATTTACCGCGGTAAGCGTTTGGTTAACTGGGATCCAGTGCTTCACACAGCAGTATCTGATCTTGAAGTACTAAACGAAGAAGAAGACGGCCACATGTGGCACATGCGCTACCCGTTAGCTGACGGTAGCGGTGAGCTAGTGGTTGCGACAACGCGTCCTGAAACCATGCTAGGTGATACAGCGGTTGCGGTTCACCCAGATGACGAGCGTTACCAAAACTTCATCGGCAAAGAAATTAAACTGCCTATTACTGGTCGTTTAATTCCAGTTATTGCCGATGACTATGTCGATCAAGAGTTTGGTACAGGCTGCGTTAAAATTACGCCTGCTCACGATTTTAACGATTACGATATGGGTAAGCGTCATAACCTACCTATGATCAACATCCTTACCGACGATGCGAAAATTAACGACGAAGCGCCAGAAGTGTACCGTGGTTTAGATCGCTTCGACGCGCGTAAGCAAATTGTTGCTGACCTAGAAGCCCAAGGCTCGTTGGTTAAGATTGAGCCGCACAAGCTTAAAGTTCCGCGCGGCGACAGAACCAACGCGGTTATTGAGCCATACCTTACTGACCAATGGTATGTAGCGGTTGAGTCTCTTGCTAAGCCTGCTATTGAAGCGGTGGAAAGCGGCGAAATTCGTTTTGTGCCAGAGAATTGGAATAAGACTTACTACCAGTGGATGCACAATATTCAAGACTGGTGTATTTCACGTCAGCTGTGGTGGGGACACCGCATTCCAGCGTGGTACGACGAAAACGGCAAGGTTTTTGTTGGACGCACTGAAGAAGAAGTGCGTGAAAAGCACGGTCTTGGCAGTGATGTAACGCTTTCACAAGACGACGATGTATTAGATACCTGGTTCTCAAGTGCACTATGGCCGTTCGCCACCATGGGCTGGCCAGAAGAAACGCCAGATCTAGAAACTTTCGTACCGTCTTCAGTGCTAGTAACCGGCTTTGATATCATCTTCTTCTGGGTTGCCAGAATGATCATGATGACCAAGAAGTTTACCGGTAAAATTCCGTTTAAAGATATCTACATCACTGGCCTTATCCGTGATGAGAACGGCGATAAAATGTCAAAGTCGAAGGGCAACGTGCTTGACCCAATCGATTTGATTGACGGTATTGATATTGAGTCGCTAGTCACTAAACGCACTGCTGGCATGATGCAGCCTCAGCTTGCTGAGAAGATTGCCAAGCGTACTCGTAAGCAATTCCCTGATGGTATTCAGGCCTACGGTACAGACGCATTGCGCTTTACCTTTGCAGCTATGGCGTCAACCAGCCGCGATATCAACTTTGATATGGCCCGTGTTGAAGGCTACCG
Source organism: Pseudomonadota bacterium (assembly GCA_034190055.1). Classification (GTDB taxonomy): domain Bacteria; phylum Pseudomonadota; class Gammaproteobacteria; order Enterobacterales; family Alteromonadaceae; genus Alteromonas. Next base: position 18,715 of record JAXHTT010000040.1, read on the forward strand.
CAACTTCTGTAACAAAATTTGGAATGCATCGCGCTTCGTATTGATGAACACGGAAGAGCACGATACTGGTCGAGACGGTGGCGAAATGGTACTTAGCATGGCCGATCGCTGGATTTGGGCTAAGTTCCAACAAACCCTGGTTGAGTTTGAAAAGGCCCTTGAAGACTACCGCTTCGACATTGCGGCACAAACCGTTTACGAGTTCACCTGGAACCAGTTCTGTGACTGGTATCTAGAGCTTACTAAGCCAGTGCTTAACAATGACGCCAGCACCGAAGCTGAAAAGCGCGGTACCCGTCATACGCTTATCAATGTGCTTGAAAGCCTGCTTCGCTTGTTGCACCCACTAATGCCATTTATCACCGACACTATCTGGCAGCGTGTTGTGCCACTAAGTGCACTTAAGGTGGAAGAGGGCGCAAGCATTATGGTTCAGGCATTCCCTGAAGTTGATGCAGCGAAACAAGACGACAAAGTGCTTGCTGATATTGAGTGGGTGAAGAAGTTTATCGTGGGTATTCGTAATATTCGCGGTGAAATGGATATCTCGCCAAACAAACCGCTTAATGCGCTACTTAAAAACGTAAGCGACGAAGACGCGCGTCGTCTTGATGCGGCTAAGGCATTCCTAGATAAGCTTTCAAAGCTTGAAACCGTAACTATTTTGAAAGACGGTGAAGAAGCACCAGCCAGTGCAACAGCGCTAGTGGGCGAGATGGAAATTCTTATCCCGATGGCAGGACTTATCGACAAAGACGCAGAGCTTGCTCGTATTACTAAAGCCATGGAGAAAATCGAGAAAGACGTATCTCGTACTCGCGGCAAGTTGGGTAACGAGAAGTTCGTAAGCAACGCGCCTGAAGCGGTAATTGAAAAAGAACGCGGTAAGTTGGAAGAAGGTGAAAAAGCCCTAGCTAAACTTAAAGAGCAGTTTGAAACAATAAAAGCGCTTTAATTGCCGCCCCTCAAGCGGGATTAACTGTATTAATTAAAGGGCTACCGAAAGGTAGCCCTTTTTTGTTGACAATTTAATGGCCTATCTTAACCAAATATTGCCTTAACATGCCTATCAAGGACTTTTGCTTTATAGGTTTGGTTAAATAGTCGTTCATGCCAGACTTTATAGCGCTTTGCTTGTCTTCTTTCATCGCGTTAGCGGAAAGGCCGATAATGGGTAATGCTGTAAACCCCTTTTCTCGAAGCTCGGTTGTGGCTTCATACCCGTCCATAACTGGCATTTGTACATCCATCAGTACTAGGTCGTATTGCGGCGAGTTTTCTATTTTTTGTACGGCCTGTTTACCATCTTCTGCTATATCAAAGGTTAGCCCAAGGTTAGTGAGCATCTCGCCGGTGACAAGTTGATTTATATTATTGTCTTCAACCAGTAGTACGTGCCCCTCAAGCGCAGTCATTAGCGATTCGTCTTTAAAGTGCTGACCTTCGAAGCTGGCGTCTTTCGAGATAACCTGAATAACAAAACGCTCGAATTGGGCCGGAGTAAAGGGGTGCATAATCAAGGGGCCCTTCCAAAGAGAATCATATTTAGATTGCAGAGCACTGCCCGCGCTTTCCATTACCAAGCCCACGGATTTTCCAGTTTCTAATAAACTGTTTAGCCAGCTAATATTCTGTCTAAAAAAGCTAAACTCATGAACATCGACAATGATGTGGTCAGGGAGCGATGCGGCATTTTTAGCCTCATCTATTGACTTGCATGACATAGTCGAGAGCTGAATTTGGGTGCAGTAAGTCTCTGGAAGTAATGGTGACTCAGTAATATACAGGCTGTTAGTAGGAAGCTGAGGCGAGTTTTGTAATACCCCGGGCTGGTTTTTAAATGCTCGGAGGGGAAGCTCAACTTCAAACGTGCTGCCTTTACCCATGGTCGAGGTCGCATCCAGTCGACCATTCATGAGTTCGGTAAGCTGGCTTACAATCGCAAGCCCTAAGCCCGTACCGCCGTACTTTCTGTTGGTTGAACCGTCAGCTTGAGTAAAGGGTTTGAATATTTTATCAAGCTGCGCTGGACTCATTCCAATGCCAGAATCGGTTATTCTCATGGAGAGATTCAGTAAGTTTCCTTTCTCATTGAGGCTACCGTCAAACTCAATTTCTATACGGCCCTGTTCGGTGAATTTTACGGCGTTGTTGCCAATGTTCATGATAATTTGCGCTATACGAAGAGGGTCGCCAATGACCTGAGGCGGTATCTTAGGGTTTACCGTAAAATGAACCGACAAATTCTTCTCTTTTGCTCGTAACGCAATTACAGCAATCAAGTTGTCAAAAAGCGAGTGTAACGAAAAACTCACTTCTTCTATTTTAAGTTTGCCCGCTTCAATTTTTGAAAAGTCGAGGATGTCGTTAATTACGCTTAACAGTATCTGCCCAGAGTACGCCGCTTTGTCTAAGTAACCTCTAACCGTGGAGGAAAGCTCTTGCTGCTGTGCTAGTTCTATCAACCCGATAATGCCATTCATAGGCGTGCGAATTTCGTGGCTCATATTAGCCAAAAACATACTTTTCGATGCGGTAGCTTGCTCGGCTTTAACTTTAGATTCAGTGATAACTTTATTTAAGTCTTCCAACTGAGAGTTCATGGTTCGCGCTTCATTGAGCAGCTTTTCTGTCTCACGGTTTTTGTCGCTAAACACGAGAGCGGCTTTCGCTAGCTTGCCAATTTCATCTTTTCGATTACTGCCTGGAATATTAGAGATTTGTATGCCTTGAGCGAGCTTATTGAAAACTTCAGTGATAGAGCGGATAGGGCCAAGAATACGCAAGGTAGAAAACAATGCCGCCGACAAAGCAAGTAAAATAGCAAACAGAGAGAATAGCTCGCCATTGCGTTGCGTACTTTCGGCTATTTGGTAGGTGCGCTGCGTTATAACCTCAGAGTCGGTACTTACCTTTTTCGCCAGTTCTCCGCTCAAATACAAAAATTCGTTGGCAGAGCCTGCCATAACAACGTTAACCAGAAAAAGGTTGCCTTGTGTTATTTGCGTCAGCTTAAAAAAGTCGTTTTTAATCCTATCTATGATGCGTTCAATACGCTGTTGCAGTTTTGGAGGGGCAGAGGAAGGTAAGCGTTTCAAAGCGTCTATGGCATCATTAAAAGACTGGATGAATTTCATGTCAGGCTTCATCAAGTATTTTAGCATCGCATTTTCTGTACGAATAAGAATGACCTTCGCATCATCTACGAAAGCAGCGGAAATCTGCCCTTGTGCTAAAGCCTTATCAAGCTCACTTCCTAGCAATGTAATGTCGGACATGGTGCCCTGATCGATAAGGTTGTCTCTTTCTGAGCGAGCCTCAACAACCTGAGAAAAGTTTTCTTGATAAGCGAGCAAATGCTCTCTCATTCTATTGAGAATTTGATTGCTGTTACCTTTTTGTTCAGCGCCTTCGCTCACCTCCGCAAGCTTATCGAGTTTACTGTTGATAGTTACCATTAGGCGACTAAAACGCGTAATGGCCGACTTACTTGCATTTTCTTTAAAGATTAAAACATTGCGCTGAAGGTCGACAACGTCCCGTTCTAGCTCTTTAACTATACCAACATCAATAACGGCTTTCGCCGCAGACGCAACTCCGTCGTTTAAAACCTCTTGGTTTTTTCTCGCCACAAAACCTTGAGCCAGTATCAGCGCAATTAAAGCAACTAACACTGTTATGAGCTGTATCCTTATTGACGATAACATATGAGTTTTGGAGACCTTATTCCATTTAAGATGTGGTATTAAATTGTATTATGCAGTGATAAATTCATACCACTTTTGCAAGCTATATTCATAGCTTGGCATGACCGTATTCCAAACTGCAACGTTACTAAAGCGCTCTTCATAACTACCGCCGGTTCGCTGTGCGCCTTTTTGTACACTGACTTTGCCATCTGGGCCCTTTAGTGGTTCAGAAGCAACTTTACCCTTATACCAATAATCCCACTCAGCCTGCGATAAATAATCGGCAGAACGTTGAGGATTTGAAATGTAATAGCCTTGCCTTGCTATAAATGCACCGGGCCAACCTGATAGCCACCAATTCATATATTCGTAAGCTACATCTTTCATTCTTCCTTGGGTAGCTGAAGAAAGGCACATTACGCCATGCCATCCTCTATAACCTTCCTTCGGAGCTGCAAATGTAACGGGAATATTTTGGCCATTTAGCGCTGAAACCGCTGGTGAAAACATACTTTCAATAGCGACTCGGCCGCTTTTCATAAACTGAACAGATTCCGGCACCGATGTCCAAAAGCCGTTAAAGTGATTCAACTGCGTTAACTCAATGAGCAGGTTGAACAGATCGTCCAACTCGTATTCGGTGATTGCACCCATATCGTTAAAAGTGATGAACCCTTTTGCTTGCGCGGCTAACGCTAGATCGAATAGCCCGATAGTGGGATCGTTTACAATACCCACTTTTCCAGAAAAGTGACGGTCTAGCAGCCAGCCCCAGCTTTCTTCTTGTCCCTGTAGTTCGGCAGGTAGCTTTGTCGTGTCGTAACCAAATGAGTCCACATTATGTACATAGGGTAAAAAGCTAATGCCGTCGGTATGCTTTTCACCTAAAGTGCCATCGCCCTGTACATTAAGAATCTTATGGGGGGCATCACCCGCGCCCATGCGAGCATTTTCAGTGAGCTTACCGGTTTTACTTAAATTGTTTATTTCACCCCAGTATTGAAGTCGCTTTTTTTGTATAGGTTGGATAGCTTTTGCGCGCCACAGAACGTTAATGCTATTTGACCATTGTTCGTATAAATCAAAAGAGTGGGGGGTCATAGAAGCTTTTTGCAAAACAGCGGCACTTCCGCCGGGTTCAAACTCTATGTTAATACCTAAGTCTTCGATTGCACGCTGACGAATAGCTTCCTGTAAAGTAACGTGCGTACCCATAACCCGAAGCGTTGGCTTAGTTTTGCCAATAGCAAAAGGTGTTATGCCCGCTGTTAATCCAAACGCTAGTCCGCCTTTTAGTAAAGTTCGGCGTGATGCAGAAGAAATATTTTTCTTTGAAGGCTTAGCAGACATTGTTAAATTCCGTATGAAGGGATGTCCTCGTTACATTCTGGCACTTATTTCATAGTGTTACCAAAAAAATGTTAGACGATTGTTGAAAAGGTGGTGGTGAAAGTTGAAGAAACTCAACCGTCGAAGTATGACGATTAATAAGATTCACTAATAGGCAATTGTGTTAAGCCGCTCAAGCATGTTTAGAGTAAGCGGCTGGCGTTCTTTTTAAGTCGCTTAAAGCGCCTCCCGCGACTCATCGTCTAAAGGCTCTTGAGCTGAAATTGATGAAATTTTCGCACTTTCCTGAATGCACTCCACCGTATTTCGCCCATTGCTTTTGGCTTTGTAAAGCGCTTTGTCGGCATAGGTGAGAAGCTGTTTAGCGCTTTTGTGTTGAAGATCCTTCGATTGTACTGCACCAATGCTTACCGTAATTTTACGGCCTTTTAAAAGCGGCTGGGTTTCATGTAATCTGCTCACTTTCAATCTTAGCCTTTCCAGTAATTGGTGCGGCGAGACTTGGCTTAGAAGCACAATACAAAAAGCAAATTCTTCCCCTCCAATTCTGCCTATTGCGTCTTCGGCGCGAAAGAATCTCTGCATTGTTTGCGCAACGATAGTCAGTACTTCATCGCCAAACCCATGGCCAAGTTTGTCGTTTATTGATTTAAAGTGATCAACATCTGCAATTCCTACCAGAACTTCATGGTTGTTGCGCTTGGCAAACATTAAAGATTTAGAGAACGCATCAATAAACGCTCGTCTGTTAGGAATATTGGTTAAGGCGTCAAAATATGCCAGCTTTTCTAATTTCAGGTTTGCATCTCGCAGCTCACGTGTACGTTCGTGAACCAAGTTTTCTAAATCTTGTTTTATTCTCTTTAGCTCTGAATTTCTTTTATCCAGTTGTTCAGACTGAAACTTCATCTCGCTTACATTGCGCTGAACCGCAGCAAAATGCGTAACTTCACCAAAATAGTTGGTTAGGGGGAATATATTCATTTGTACCCAGAACGGTGTACCGGTTTTCGTATAGTTCAGCAGTGTCTCAGTACACGGAATTTTTTCAACAAGGGCTTGACGAATGCGATCAGTGGAGGCTTTGTCTGTTAGGGGTCCTTGGAAAATCCTGGGTGTTTCGCCAATTAGCTCTTCGAGGTCGTACTCAGTATGTTTACAGAGGGCTTCATTGGCGTAAATTATTTTAGGTGAGAGTGGGGCATTGATGTTTTTTGCTTCTGTCACCAAGATCATGTCTTGTGAATTCTGCACAATGTCTCTATAGGAAAAGTCGTTTATTTTCGCTGTAATGTTTGTAAAGTAAACGACTGTAAAGGGCGGTGTAATTCCGTTCCCGTTAACTTTATCTGGGTAGGCATTAACACTAAACCAAGCGGTTTTTTCTGTTGTTTTGTCAATAATGCCCAAAATTTGATTAGTTACAGATTTGCCTGCCGATAGTACTCGAACTACAGGTAATTCATCGTAGGAAAGCCGCCTGTTTTGCCTATCTATGAACTCCCATGTCTCTGCACCTAAGCTTTTGTCCTTAAGTTCTTCAAGACTTAATTTAAGCATCAACAACGCAGCGGGGTTGGCGTACTCCACTGAGCCAGAAGCATTGTGAATAACCACACCAATTTCTGTGTTTTCTAAAAGATTAAACAAGTTAACATTGTTGAAGCTCATTGCACTACACCACTTGAAAGCGTCAGTATGTACTGTTTTTCCCTGTACATTGGCGAATCAACGTTAATTAGAAAGAAGAGTTAACCTATATATTAGACTTTAGTTTAAAAAATAGCCAAAAGCTGTGTTTAAAACAGCTTTTGGCAAAGATAAATTTAGAAGGAAAATTAATGGCGAGAGGGTTTGTTCAAGCGTCTCGTAAGTACAATGCCTCCTAGTAGAAACAATGGAAGTATCGACCAGGCACCACCGTGCTCTTCTACTATTACCACCGTATCTTCTACAACATACTCACTATCCTCACTTTCAAGCGGAAGGTAGGCAAGTTCGTTGTCGTCATAAGCATCGGTAAATGCTACTAGCTCTTCGGTATCCGCATCGTAAAGTTCTAGCAGGATATCGTAATCGCTAGGTGTGAAACCAGATACTAGTGTACTTTCAATGGTGAATGTATCGGTTGAATCTTCAGAATAAATATAAAATTCAGACGACACGTGAATTGCATCGTAGAGACCGTCTTTACCTAAATACAATACTGCGTATACAGGCGCTCGTGTGAAAATCGTGTCGGCGTCAAACTCAATAGAGAATGTGGAGTGATATCCGTCGTAGTCAATGTCTTGCAGCAGCGTCACCCAGCTTTCATAAATCCAGAATTCATTAACGCTGCTAACCACAATATCGCTTGATGACTTGTTTACACCTAGGTGTTGTTGATGCTTATTAGTTTGGCTGAGCGTGCTTTGTTGAGCGTTGGTCTTATCTGTAAATTGCTCGACAATACTGTCATCGGTCAGCCCACTTGTGGTTTTGGGCAGCAGTGATTCAGCGGCTACAAATGGTTTGTCGTAACGGAATTCAGTCGAGGTAACCTGTTTTTCTTCTGAACTACTATCGGTATTTGCATGTACAGGTGACAAAAACGTAAGCTGTAATGCGGCGATAGCAGAATATGCTGTAAGTGCTGATACTAAGTTTTTCATCTGTCCATCCTTTTCCAATCGATAATGACAGAGTCATTGTTGACGAAAAAAGATGAACAAAAGCTGAAGACTAACTTAATGGGTCTTCAGCTTTGTAGGGGGTATAAAGGATTAGCCGTCGAAGTGGTGGTCTTCTTCTTCGTACTCGCCTTCTTCACGTGGTTCGAAATATGTGCCCCATCCATCGTAGGTTACATCGTGTTTGTCAGCGATTTTTAAAAGGGCGTCTGAATCCGCATTAAGCTTTTCAATATTAAGCTTTCTTTCGACCACGGCGTCGAAGCAAAAAATGGTTTCGCCGTCATCAAGAATTAGCTCTTCGGCGTCAGTCACTTCAAAGCCAGCTTTAAACGCATCAACAGCGGCTTTTTCTAACACGTCAAAGTCGGTGCTGGCGAAATGGTGCTCAATGGTATAGTCGGCATCTGCTTGACTGCCATCCTCTAGAAGGGCATCAATAGTTTCTTGGTTAAACTCGTACCACTCTTCTCTTTCATCGAACTGGGTCATAATAAACACTCGTTAGCAATTTAGGCGCAAGTTTACCTGCTTTTTTCCAGTTCATCGACCTGTGTGTTAAGCACATCAAATTTTTGCTTCATTTGATCATTAAAGTGCACCATCCACTCTTTAATTGAACGCTCTTCAGTTAAGGGTTCAGGAGCAGAAATATCAATAAGCACAATTCCGTTTGCTGGCAGAGGGCAGGCAGGGGGTATCTTCGTCCGCCTTAACATGGCTGGATGCTGGCAGAGGGCAGGCAGGGGGTATCTTCGTCCGCCTTAACATGGCTGGATGCTGGCAGAGGGCAGG
>JAXHTT010000041.1:0-26662 GCA_034190055.1 Pseudomonadota bacterium
GTGCCGTGGTCCATGACTTGAAGCAGAATGTTGTATATATCACTATGCGCTTTCTCAATCTCATCTAGAAGCACTACAGAGTATGGGTTTTTAATTACCGCATCTGTTAACAAACCACCTTGATCAAAACCTACGTAACCTGGAGGAGCACCTATCAGGCGGCTAACTGCATGGCGTTCCATGTACTCAGACATATCGAAACGCACCAGCTCAACGCCCATGGTTTTCGCTAACTGTTGAGTCACCTCTGTTTTACCCACCCCGGTAGGGCCTGCAAATAAGAAACTACCAATAGGTTTTGCTTCATTGCCTAAACCTGAGCGCGATAACAAGATAGCGTCATTTAGCGTTTCTATGGCTTTGTCCTGACCGAACACAACCATCTTAAGGTTACGACCTAGGTTTTTAAGAACTTCTTTGTCAGACGCCGATACAGACTTCTCAGGGATACGCGCCATTTTCGCAATTATTTGCTCAATGTCGCCTACATTAATTGTCTTCTTGCGCTTTGATGGTGGCAACAAACGCTGGCTCGCACCGGCTTCGTCCATAACATCAATAGCTTTATCTGGAAGATGACGCTCATTAATATATTTGGCTGACAATTCAGCTGCCGCCTGAATCGCTTTTTGCGTAAAGCGCACATTGTGATGCTCTTCATAACGACTCTTAAGCCCAAGCAGTATCTTGGTAGTATCGCTCACGCTTGGTTCAGTCACATCTACTTTTTGGAAGCGACGAGCTAGAGCGCGATCTTTTTCAAAAATGCCCTGGTACTCTTGATACGTTGTCGAACCGATGCAGCGAAGCTCACCGCTAGATAGTTTAGGCTTGAGCAAGTTAGACGCATCCATTACGCCACCTGAAGCCGCTCCGGCACCAATAATGGTGTGTATTTCATCAATAAACAGAATTGCATGCTTATCTCTGCCAAGCTCTTTCAAAATAGCTTTTAAGCGCTTTTCGAAATCCCCACGATATTTAGTCCCAGCTAACAGGCCGCCTAAATCAAGTGAATAGACAGTGCTTTCTGCAATAACATCAGGTACGTCATCGTTTACGATTCTATACGCTAGACCTTCCGCTATGGCAGTTTTACCCACACCAGCTTCACCAACAAGTAACGGATTGTTTTTACGACGACGACACAGTATTTGAATTGTGCGTTCGACCTCTGAATCGCGTCCAATTAGCGGGTCAATTTTGCCGTCTTTTGCATGGCGGTTTAGGTCAGTAGCGTATTTGCTTAATGCAGAACCATCCTCTTCACCCGACTCACCTTCTTCAGATGCTTCAGGATTAACTGGCTCATCGTCATCCGCTTTGCTAACGCCGTGACTAATAAAGTTCACAACATCTAGACGAGTTACATCAGCTTTCTTGAGGATATATACCGCTTGTGACTCTTGCTCGCTAAAAATAGCAACTAGCACATTGGCGCCGGTAACTTCATCTTTTCCTGACGATTGAACGTGAAATACTGCACGCTGAAGAACGCGCTGGAAACCCAGCGTTGGCTGTGTTTCCCGTTCGTTTAATTGGTCGTCCAAGATAAGTGGCGTGGTATCTTTAACGAATGATAGGAGTTCGCTTTTAATAGCCTCAATATCGGCACCACACGCTTTAAGCGCATCACGAGCAGCTGAGTTATCAAGCAATGCCAACAACAAGTGCTCAACCGTCATAAACTCGTGACGGTGCTCTCTGGCAAATACAAACGCGTCATTTAACGTCTGTTCTAATTCTTTATTTAACATATTGCTCGCCCTCTACAAAAAACCTTATGCTTGCTCCATCGTGCACATCAGTGGGTGCTGATGCTTGCGTGCGTACTGATTAACCTGCATCACTTTTGTCTCTGCTATCTCAGCAGTAAAAATGCCACACACGGCTTTTCCTTCATAATGAACGGTCAGCATAAGTTGGTTGGCTTTCTCATCATCCATATTGAAAAGTTTTTTGAGTACCTCAATGACAAAATCCATCGGTGTATAGTCGTCATTGTTTAACAACACTTTATACATGGGAGGCGGCTGCGGCTTTTGTCGCTGCGCGTCTTTTTGTTTTTCCTTTTCGATACTAATAGCGTTGTCTTTACTCATAACTTAATAATAGTGGTATACCGGCGCATATGTGTACAAACTTTTGTATAAATTTATTCACATTTGCCCTTGACATAATATGGTTAAAAAATCTACATTTTGTATTGTGGTTTTGAGTATTGCACGTTTGTCACTCTAAAGCAGTCACTTTAAAGTTTCTATAGTCAATACTCCTTCCATCGTGTCTCCGGATCTATAATGGGGGCAGATACTCGTGAGTTCAAGGATTAAGAGGAAGTCGAAGTATGGCGGTTGGCAAAGTTAAATGGTTTAACAACGCAAAGGGTTTTGGATTTATCGTGCCTGAGGATGGTGGCGAAGATATTTTCGCACATTACTCTACGATTCAAATGGAAGGCTATCGTTCGCTAAAAGCAGGTCAGGAAGTAACGTTCGAAGTTCAGCAGGGCCCTAAAGGTCTTCACGCTGAGAACATTGGCTTCAAAGAAGAACCAGAGCGTTAAAAAAGAATTTAAAAAGCCTGACCCTTGCGTCGGGCTTTTGATTTTTTCGCTGTAAGTTTTTGCTACGTTGGAGTGATATGGGCGCTATTGGGCGTCAGGTGGTTTGTCGTCTTTAATTTTTCCAATGCAGTATTCTCATGCCTTTTGTTTCTAGCACCTACCCCCCTCTTTTCTGTCTTATTATAAATTTTTAAGATTAACGATATCTGTAAAATCAGTTTGCGCGAACTAACGCTTACAGACTGCTGACGCTGTTTTTTACTATTTACCTACTTTCATGTTTCTTTTTAATCGGCATCTCTTTATCATTTCGCCGTTCAGCGTCTTTTTAATTTTACTGACTTAGCACTTCCTTATCCTGCTAATTTGGCATTTTCACTCTGCGCTTTTTTATACCGTACTTCTTATACCCTACTTTTAATATCAGCCTTAACGTGTAAGCGGCATAAAAAAAGCCCGCTTAAATATATAAGCGGGCTTTCTAATGGTATTTAGATAACACTAACAGCTATCTAGGCAAGCTTACGCGGATGAAATAATACAGCCGCGTCTAAAAGCTATTATTATGCGCCAAGAATCGCTTTTAATGTCTGGCTAGGAGACATTGTTGCGAAAAGCTTGTCTTCGTCTGGGTAATAGTAACCGCCAATTTCTTGAGCGCTACCTTGAGTCGCATCAATCTCAGCCAAGATGTCATCAATTTTTGCAGATAACTCTTCATACACTGGCTTAAACTGCGCTGCTAGGTCTGCATCTTCAGTTTGGTTCGCTACTTCTTCAGCCCAGTATAGACCTAGGTAAACATGGCTACCACGGTTATCAAGTTGACCTGCTTTACGAAGTGGCGACTTACCGTTGTTTAGTAGCTTCTCAGTTGCCTTATCTAAGGCAGAAGCAATTACTTTTGCTTTAGTGTTGCTGTGTTTAATCGCAACATCTTCTAGCGACACCGCTAGTGCAAGGAATTCACCCAGTGAGTCCCAACGCAAGTGACCTTCTTCAACAAACTGTTGTACGTGCTTAGGTGCACTACCACCCGCACCAGTCTCATAAAGACCGCCGCCTGCCATCAATGGAACGATTGATAGCATTTTAGCACTTGTACCCAGCTCTAGAATTGGGAACAAGTCAGTTAGGTAGTCACGAAGTACGTTACCTGTTACTGAAATAGTGTCTAAACCGCGAAGCGCACGTTCCATGCTGTAGCGAATAGCGCGTACAGGAGACATAATTTGAATGTCCAAACCGTTTGTATCGTGGTCTTGAAGATACTTTTCAACTTTCTTGATAAGTTGCGCATCGTGAGCACGCTCGTCATCTAGCCAGAATACTGCAGGCATACCCGATTGACGTGAACGAGTCACCGCTAGCTTAACCCAATCTTGGATAGGTGCATCTTTTACCTGACACATGCGCCAGATATCGCCTTCTTCAACATCGTGAGAAATAAGTACGTTGCCGTCTTGGTCAACAATCGACACTGTACCGTCTGCTTCTAACTCAAACGTTTTATCGTGAGAGCCATACTCTTCTGCTTTTTGCGCCATTAGACCAACGTTAGGTACTGTACCCATTGTCGTTGGATCGAATGCACCATGTGTCTTACAGAAGTTGATAACTTCCTGATAAATAGTGGCGTAAGTGCTTTCAGGGATAACCGCTTTAGTGTCGTGCGCCTTTCCATCTGGCCCCCACATTTGACCAGAGTTACGGATCATTGCAGGCATAGACGCGTCTACAATTACGTCACTTGGTACGTGAAGGTTAGAAATACCTTTGTCAGAGTTAACCATCGCAATTGGCGGACGGTCTGCATAACAAGCGTTGATGTCTTTTTGAATTTCAGAACGTTGGCTTTCAGGTAGGCTAGCAATTTTGTCGTAAACGCTACCAAGACCATTGTTCGGATTTACACCAAGCTCTTCAAACAGGTCACCCCATTTGTTGAATAAATCTTTGTAGAACACTTTCACACAGTGACCGAATACGATTGGGTGAGACACCTTCATCATGGTCGCTTTTACGTGTAGTGAGAATAAAACGCCCGTGTTCTTCGCATCTTCAATTTGCTCTTCGAAAAATTCACACAGCGCTTTTTTGCTCATAAACATGCCGTCGATAACTTCGCCAGCTAGCAAATCTACGCGAGGCTTAAGTGTTTTCTTGCTGCCATCTTTGCCAGTAAATTCGATACTAACGTGACCGTCTTTCTCAACCGTCACTGATTTCTCACCAGAGTAGAAATCACCGCCGCGCATGTGCGCTACGTGCGAACGAGAAGCTTGAGACCACTCACCCATTGAATGCGGGTGCTTACGGGCATAGTTCTTCACCGCTGTCGGTGCACGGCGGTCCGAGTTACCTTCACGTAGCACAGGGTTTACCGCACTACCTAATACTTTACCGTAACGCTCGCGAATCTCTTCTTCTTCAGCATTTTTAGGTGAATCAGGGAACGCTGGTACGTTGAAGCCTTTATCGTTTAATTCTTTGATCGTTGCACGAAGCTGAGGAATTGAGGCACTGATGTTTGGAAGCTTGATGATATTAGCGTTCGGGTCTTGGGTCATCTCACCCAGTTCAGCTAACGCGTCTGGCACTTTTTGTTCTTCAGAAAGATACTCAGGAAAATTTGCCAATACACGCGCAGCTAATGAAATATCGCTTAGCTCAACGTCGATATCTGCAGCTGCGGCAAACTTCTGGATGATTGGAAGAAGTGAGTAAGTCGCCAGCATTGGCGCTTCATCAGTCTTCGTATAGATGATCTTAGACTTGGTCATTATATACCTCAATTTTTTCGACAGGGTACTGTCGTCTTTAGTCCATTAGGTCGCAACAACCCGCAACATGTTTAATGTTACGCCCACAGTCATTGCGAAACGTATTTGATGTTTTCCACCTTTTGCTTTTATTAAGCATTAGGTCACTTGCTGTTTTCTTCCCCACACATTATTCAATTCCCTATGTTAGCAATAAGCCCCTCGTAGCCATGCGCTTAACCTAATAGTTACGCAAAGCGGCGAGGTCTGATGTACAAGCAAGCCCGCTCGTCACTGCTAAAACTGTCTAATAATTATGCAGATGCGCTCTCTTATAAAAATGGGAGCGACCATTAGTATAGGGTCGAAAGTTTGAGTTACAAGTCATACCATTGTCTTAGCACATAAGATCACCGAATTTATCGACAAACTACTATGCAGAAACAGCTATTTGTGCTGAATTTTCTCAAGCGCGTTAATTTGATTTGAAGTAAAATCCCCACCGAAATCTCGACAATCAACAAGCGGAAGTAACATGTCTTCAAACGCCAAAGTGGTGCTGTTTAATAAACCCTTTCAAGTTCTTTCTCAATTTACCGACGCGGACGGTAGAGAGACGCTAAAAGATTATATTGATATTCCCGATGTTTACGCTGCGGGACGCCTAGACCGAGATTCTGAAGGCCTCTTAGTACTCACTAATGATGGTAAGCTTCAACACAAACTTGCAAACCCCAACGCCAAGACCAGCAAAACCTATTGGGTGCAGGTGGAAGGTGTTATGGACGAAAAAGCAATGCAGGCGCTTCGCGACGGTGTCGAATTAAAGGACGGCATGACCCGCCCAGCAAAAGTAAAAGCGATGAAAAAACCTGATGTTTGGCCAAGAAACCCACCTGTGCGTTTCAGACAATCTATTCCAACTAGCTGGGTGTCGATTACCATTACAGAAGGCAGAAACAGACAAGTAAGACGTATGACAGCGCACGTAGGTTTCCCTACCCTTCGCCTTATAAGATATCGAGTAGGCAGCTGGACCATAGATGGTATTGCAAATGGCAAATACGTGAGTTTTTGATGATAAAAGCAATTCCCATGCTTGAATTCAACTTTGACGACCACACTAATGTGGCACTGAGAAGCTGGAAATATATCAACCGATAGGCCTTGCTGTGCCTTGTGGTACTCATTAACGTGCAGAGACATTTGTGCGTTAAGAATTAAGCATGTCCGCGTACATATTTAATTACTTAATCAGATAAGGATTAAATGTGAATTACCGATCGGAATCTGATAAAATCCGCGACCTCGAAAACGGGCCTATTTGTTCTTGGTAACTTACGTCAAAGCTCACATAGTAGCTTGGTGGGATAGCCCAGCAAATGAGTAACTGTATTGGCAAATTCATAAGTATGTTAATGCATGACACCATGAGCAAATAAGGTTTCTTTTTTATTAATTAAATGAGTGTGCAATCCGTAGTGAGTGATATTGAATCTAACGCCAGCAAAAAAGTGATCGTCGGTATGTCCGGCGGTGTCGATTCGTCTGTTTCAGCCTACCTGCTTCAACAGCAGGGCTATCAGGTTGAAGGCCTTTTCATGAAAAACTGGGAAGAAGATGATAACGATGAATACTGTGCCGCCGCGGAAGATCTAAAAGATGCCCAAGCGGTTGCTGATAAGCTTGGTATTGAGCTGCACACCATCAACTTTGCTGCAGAATACTGGGATAACGTATTTGAGTATTTTTTAGAAGAATACAAAGCGGGCCGAACGCCTAACCCAGATATTATGTGCAACAAAGAAATTAAGTTTAAAGCGTTTCTTGAGTTCGCAGCAGAAGACCTTGGCGCAGACTATATTGCCACGGGCCATTACGTTCGCCGCCGTGAAGTAGACGGCAAATGGCAGATGTTGCGCGGTCTTGATAACAATAAAGACCAAAGCTATTTTTTGTATACCCTGGGTGAAGAACACGTTGCTAAAACCCTTTTCCCTGTGGGCGATATTGAAAAGCCATTAGTGCGCAAAATCGCAGAAGAACAAGGACTTATTACTCATGATAAGAAAGATTCTACAGGGATCTGTTTTATCGGCGAACGAAAGTTCAAAGACTTTCTAGCTCGTTACCTTCCCGCGCAGCCTGGCGTTATCGAAACCGCAGAAGGTGAAGAAATTGGGCAACACGAAGGCTTGATGTATCACACTTTAGGTCAGCGTAAAGGCCTTCATATTGGCGGTTTAGCTAAATACGGTGATGATCCTTGGTATGTTGTCGATAAAGACGTTGCCCGCAATGTACTTATTGTTGGCCAAGGTGCTGATCACCCTCGCCTTTATTCAAAAGGGTTAGTAGCCAAGCAGCTGCACTGGGTAGATAGAAAAACGATTACCGAGCCTATGCGCGCGGTGGTAAAGACGCGTTATCGTCAGGCGGATATCCCTTGTACTATCACGCCAACTGAAAACGACACCATCGAAGTAGTGTTTGACGAGCCACAAAAAGCGGTAACACCGGGCCAGTCGGCGGTATTTTACAGTGAAGAAGTCTGCCTTGGCGGCGGTATTATCGAGAGTTACATTCGCTGATGCTAGATACCGATATAGAAAACAATTTGGCCCTTGCTGGGGTATGTCAAGCTGCTGCGCTAGTGCAGCAGCTAGCCAGACGAGGCTCTGCTGAAAACGAAGCTATCGAAGCAAGTTTATCAAGCATACTGGTTACCGACCCAGAAACTCCCCAACAGGTGTTTGGGCAACTGTCTAATCTAAAAGTCGGTTACACCACCCTTGCTGCACAATTATCTGACAAGCAAGCAACAAAAGACACAGAGCTAACGCGCTATATCGCAAGCATCTTAGGTCTTGAAAGAAAGTTAGCTAAAAAACCAAAAGCTATGCAGGAATTGGGCGAACGCATTTCACATGTTCAGCGCCAGCTTGCCCACGTTGACTTTCAAAACCCGCAAATTGTTTCCTCATTAGCCAGTATTTACAGCGATATCATCAGTCCGTTAGCGCCGCGTATTCAGGTCGCGGGCAACCCAGATTATTTGAGCCAACCTGCTAATCAGCACAAAGTTCGTGCTCTTTTGCTTGCAGGCGTAAGAGCAGCGGTAATGTGGCGCCAGATGGGCGGTAAGCGAAGAAACATATTATTTAAACGCAAACACATTCTTAACAGTGCTGTAAAAGCACTACGATTAATAAACTAGTGAGGAGCTTAAGGTGGAACTGAGTCAGTTAACTGCAATTTCCCCTGTCGATGGTCGATATGCTGGCAAAAGCGTAGAATTACGCAGTATTTTCAGTGAGTACGGCTTGTTAAAATACCGTGTAGAAGTAGAAGTACGTTGGTTACAAATGCTTTCTACTAACCCTCAAATTGAAGAAGTTCCTGCCTTTTCAGACACGTCAAATGCGCTATTAGATCAAATAGTAGCGGAATTCAGCGTTGAAGATGCTATGCGCATCAAAGAAATTGAGCGCACTACAAATCACGATGTAAAAGCGGTTGAATACTTCCTTAAAGAGAAAGTAGCAGACAACAGTGAGCTTTCTGCGGTAAACGAGTTCATTCACTTTGCGTGTACGTCTGAAGACATTAACAACCTTTCACACGGTTTGATGCTTCATGAAGCCCGTGAAACGGTTATTCTTCCTTACTGTGACAAATTAATCGAAGCGCTAGTAGAACTTGCCAAGCGTTATCAAAATGTACCTATGATGGCCCGTACCCACGGTCAGCCAGCCTCTCCTACTACTATGGGTAAAGAGATGGCAAATGTGGCTATTCGCTTGAAGCGTCAACGCAGTCAAATTGCAGGTGTTGAGCTGCTTGGCAAAATTAACGGTGCTGTGGGCAACTACAATGCACACTTGTCGGCCTATAAAGATGTAGATTGGCACGATGTTTCAGAGAAGTTTGTTACCTCACTCGGTCTTACCTGGAACCCATTCACTACGCAAATCGAGCCTCACGATTATATCGCTGAATTGTTTGATGCTATTGCCCGCTTTAACACCATACTTATCGATTTCGATCGCGACGTTTGGGGTTACATTGCACTTGGTCACTTTAAGCAAAAAACAGTGGCTGGCGAAATTGGCTCATCGACAATGCCGCATAAAGTTAACCCTATCGATTTTGAAAATTCGGAAGGTAACTTGGGTTTAGCCAATGCTATCTTTGACCACCTTGCGGCAAAACTGCCAATTTCTCGCTGGCAGCGTGATCTTACCGATTCAACGGTTCTTCGTAACCTTGGCGTAGGTGTGGGATATGCGGTTATCGCTTATCAAGCTACGCTAAAAGGTATTAGTAAGCTAGAAGTTAACGAGCAAAGCTTGCTTAACGAACTAGACAACAACTGGGAGCTATTAGCAGAGCCTATTCAAACGGTAATGCGCCGTTACGGTATTGAAAAGCCGTATGAGAAACTTAAAGAGTTAACTCGTGGTAAGAAAGTAAATGCTGAGGTTATTGCTGAGTTTATCGATAATTTAGACATGCCTGATACTGCGAAAGCTGAGCTAAAAGCCTTATCACCAGCAACTTACATTGGTGACGCAATCAGACTGGTAGATCAGTTATAAGGGCTACGCCTTTCCAATACACTAAAAACGCGGTCAAAAACACCGCGTTTTTTTATACCTACTTTTTACTTAACCGTTAACTGGATACTAATTGGGAGCATGTAGATGGACTTACACAATACTGGCGATAATGAGGGTGTCGTGCCTAGTGAGCACAACAGTCCAGCGCTTGGCAGCTATTACGCCTTTACCTTCCAAGAAAATAAAAATGGGGAAAGCGGTGAAAGTAATGCTCCTAGACTAAAACATAAAGTGCACAACGCCGTTGTCATCTTTTGTGATCTGTCGAATTACCAATGTCTGGCGGAGCAATACGGTGACATGATGTGTACTGGTATTGTAGAAGCACTATTTAGTCAATTCGATAACATCGCCAGCGAGCTTCACCTCATACCTTTAAAAACCAATGGTGACCAGTACATTGCCGTAGGGTTTTGTTGCAACGATAGTCTTGTTGAACCTTCTTTGTACTACACCTATCAAGATGAACCTGGAATTACTTTCAAAGAGGTTGCAAATCATGCTATTGAGTTTGCAATGAAGACTCGTGACCAGGTCAGTAGCAACACCTTGCTAGTATCTACAACTTGTCAGCTTCGCGTAGGTATTGCTTCAGGTGCTCTACTAATGGGCTACTCTTCACGCATATCTGTCGGCTTTGATATCTGGGGCTCAACCGTAAACAAGGCTGCAATGCTAGAGCAATTTACCGCTCCTAACACTATTGCGATATGTGATACAACTTACCACATGCTCAGCACCTCTTCCGTTAAAGCGTCTAATCCAGTAACCGAAGGTTCCGCTTATCTCACCGAAAATAATCCCGCCCTATATAATAAGAATAGAAAAGCAGCGAACTGCTGCGCCCCACTGTTAAAAAACATGAGCCTACACCGGTGTTATCACACTCAGATTAAGGTCAAAAATGATTTGTTAAATGCCTATATCTTTTAAAGAGGCCCACTAAGGTGGCATTCCCTTTTTCAATATTCGATAATGCCGCTTATACACTATTCCCCTCGTTTAAACGCTACGTTTATGCTTTCGCACATGTAGTGCGCTAATTCGTAAACTATTCGGCATTAAAATCACGCTTTTTATATCACTAAGCGTAGTGAGGAGACTCCACTAAATTGGCTTACAAACAAGAGATGCTATGGGCACCAACGACAATACGTACTTTATTGATGTAAAAACAGGTACAGGCTTTAATGCAGAAACTTTCTTAAAGCATTACTGGCAGCAAAAGCCAGCTGTAATAAAAAATTTCTTTCCAGACTTTGCAGATCCGATCGATGAAAACGACTTAGCAGGGCTCGCACAAGAGTCTGACGTCGACGCACGAATCATAAGCAATCACCAAGGAAACTGGCACGTTGAACAAGGTCCAGTTAGCGACTTCGAAAAGGCATGCAAAGGTAAGTGGACCCTTCTCGTTCAGGGCGTAGATAAATATGTACCAGACGTTGCGCCAATCCTCGCACCTTTTTCTTTTGTTCCACACTGGCGACTAGACGACCTTATGGTTAGCTTCGCTACAAACGAAGCAGGCGTGGGCGCTCATATCGACCAATACGATGTGTTCCTTGTGCAGGGCAAAGGAAAAAGGCGCTGGAGAGTAGGCAAACCTTCAGAATACAAGGAAATTCACCCACACCCGAAACTCAGACAAATTGAAGGTTTTGAGCCTGTTATAGACGTTATTTGTGAACCTGGCGATGTGGTGTATGTGCCGCCAGGCTGGCCTCATGATGGCGCTACGATTGAAGACAGCCTGACCTACTCAGTGGGCTATCGGGCACCAGACAACCTGCAATTGGCAGAAAGCTTGGCGATGATGCTAGATAAAGGTGCTGGAAATTACCGCTTTACCGATGCAGGCCGAACCATACAGTCAAGCAGCACACTAGTTAATGCTAGCGATGTCGCAGCACTAAAACAGCAACTGATAGACGCTATTAATAGTGAAGATTTTACTCTTTCTCTTCTAGAAGCCATGAGCGAACAAGGGGTTCCGGAATTCCCACTCGAAGATGAAGTCACCTTAGAGCAGATTTCGAATGAATTCGCAGCAGGCATTAGCTTTGCTCCAGCGCCCGGCATTCGCGCGTTAATTTGCGATGGCAAACGCGGCCTACCACGTGCTCTTTATGTCAATGGAAGTCAATTCGCCTTTGGGAAAAGTGACCAAGAATGGTTTGAAGTGCTAGCATCGGGTACCGTTTTGAACGCAACTTGCTGTCAAGATGCGCCTTCTTTTACATTTTTAGAAACCTTAACTACACTTATTAATAATGGATATTGGGAATGGCACGAGGATTAACAGGCATATATGGCGTTTACCATACAAAACGTCGATTGGGAAAAGGATAAACATCGACTTAAAGCACTAAGGGAACATGTATTTGTTTTAGAGTGGCAAGTGCCAGTAGCTATCGAATTCGATGAACACGATAGCTCTGCATGCCATGTGCTATTAGTTAATGATGAAAACGAACCCATTGCCACCGGGCGCTTAACACAAAAAGGCGAACTAGGCCGAATTGCCGTTAAGCGCTGCCACAGAACACTCCCAGTTTACCGCGCTTTGTTCGGGGCATTGATAGCGGCCGCAAAGCAAAATAACCTTCCCATCATTAAAGTTATCTGCAATTTGGAAAGCGTGTCATATCATCAATCTATAGGTTTTAAACCGGACGGTCACGTGTTTATGGACGCGGGAGTTCCAAGACAAAGGCTGAAATGTCCAGCAGAGCGATTTCCCCTGCCAGACGTAACCCAACTTCACTAGTTGCTCTGTTTTTCAGCATAATCAGTTTAAGTTGCACTGGCAATTACACACTCATTACACATCCGCTCCACATCAATTACATGAATTAGGCCATATCAAATATGCACAAACATTTACACTTTTACTCTTGGCAAATTAATAAGGTTGAGCAACACTGTTAGTATATTAAGAGTAACACATTGAGTTCAGGCAAATGCGTATATTAAGACTTACTCTAGGAGCAATTTTATTTGTTGGCGGAATTGTTCTGACACTACTTCCTGGATCTATCCTCTTTGTCGTAGCAGGCTTAGTACTGATGAGTTACGACTGGCCTAGAGCACGCGGGTGGCTTAGGTATAGCCAGCGAACAATGACAACAAGCGCACGCAAAATTGACCGTTTTCTTCTTATGCGGAAACTTCGATAGCGCTTATCGAAGTATTCCTGCCCCTGTTGCATATTCGCCTCGCCCATACGACACTACACATCTCTTACTTCATGGGCACTTCTTTTGCGACTCTAGCGTTATTTTATCGCAGGCACCTAACATTTAATCTTATGTAAATGCGTTACGATGCAATGCGTGTTAACGTAATTTTAATACACAATTGCGAAGCCTTTAATAACAATACTAGTGGCATATATCTTTGCATGTTCAGCATCTTAGATAGTTCGTATTATCAGGCAATGTAACCGTATAAATATGAATTCTGTAGTGCGTTCAAATAACGCCGTGCTGCTTGGGTAGTTCATATTTATCGCTTACCTATGGAGACAAGACCATGATCACGTTTACCGTTAATGGTAACAAACACGAATTTTCTGGTGACCCAACAACACCAGTGTTGTGGTACCTTCGTGACGAATTAAACCTTACAGGACCCAAGTTTGGCTGTGGTATGGCGCAATGTGGCGCATGCACTGTTCACATTGACGGTATGGCACAACGCTCTTGCGTATTACCTGTGTCAGCAGTTCAAGGCAAAAAGATAACGACCATTGAAGGGCTGAGCGAAAACGGCGACCACCCTGTTCAAAAAGCATGGGTAGAACATAAGGTACCCCAGTGCGGATTCTGCCAATGCGGGCAGATTATGCAGGCCGCTAGCCTTTTATCAACCAACCCAACACCAAGCGACGAAGAGATTGTCCAAAACATGTCTGGCAATATTTGTCGCTGTGGCACCTACCCTCGCATTCATAAGGCGATTAAATCCGCTTCAAAGTCAATGAGTGGTAATGCGGGTGTAAGCTACTTTGACCCAACTAAAGTGGGAGAAGAAGCATGAGTGAGAATACCTATTTTGACATGAATCGCCGCAGCTTTTTGAAATCGACAGCGGCGGCCGGTGCATTAGTTGTTGGTACCTATTTTATGGGCGGTGCGCCCCGTGCTATGGCGGGTGTTCTGGCAAAACCTGCAGAAAATGCAAAGCGCGCAAACTTGTTTATTGCACTTCGTCCAGATGGCATGGTTGAAGTGACCTGTCATCGAAGTGAAATGGGTCAGCAAATCCGTACTGCAATTGCACAAATTGTTGCAGACGAAATGGAAGCGGCATGGGATAAGGTTATCGTCATCCAGGGCAAAGGCGATCCTAAATACGGTGACCAAAACACCGATGGCTCTCGTAGCATCCGCTTCAATATGCAGCGCCTTCGTGAAATGGGCGCAAGCGTACGCTATATGATGCAACACGCAGCGGCCAAGCGTTGGGGCGTCGAGCCGAACACCTGTGTAGCCGAGCAGCATGTTGTTACTCATAGTTCAGGTAAGACCCTTGCCTATAAAGACTTAATAGATGATGCACTGACTATTACACCGCCAGAAGCAGACAAGCTTACGCTCAAAGATAGAAGAGAATGGCGTTACATCAATACAGGTATGGCGCATATCGACCTTCAAGATATCGTGACCGGTAAAGCAACCTTTGCAGCAGATGTTCGTGAACCTAAGGCGCTTGTTGCCATTATTGAGCGCCCACCTGTAGTGGGTGGAAAAGTGAAAAGCTTTAACGCAGATAAAGCAAAAGCAGTTAAAGGTGTGGTTGACGTTATTGATATACCCGCGCCTAAAGGTGCACCTCAGTTCCAGCCTAAAGGTGGAATTGCAATTATTGCCAACAATACATGGGCTGCATGGCAAGGCCGTAAAGCACTTGAAATTTCTTGGGATGACGGCGCTAACGGCGACTATAATTCAGAAAGCTTTAAAGAACAGCTGCTCAGCACAGTAAATGCACCTCAAGCGCTTGTTAGAGAAAAAGGCGATGCGTTGAGCGTTTTAGAAAAAGCCAGCGACAAGCTGGTTGCTGACTATTACGTGCCGCATTTAGCACAAGCACCCATGGAGCCACCATGCGCTACTGCCATGTACCATAAAGATCGCGTTGACGTATGGGCTGCAACGCAAAATCCGCAGGCCGATATGGAAACCGTAGGCGCTATGGTTGGCATGGACAAAGAAAAAATCAATGTTCACGTTACAATGCTTGGTGGCGCATTTGGACGTAAATCGAAGCCTGACTTTTCTGCTGAAGCAGCATACCTTTCAATGAAAACGGGCAAGCCAATTCGCGTCCAATGGACCCGCGAAGATGATATTCAGCACGGCTTCTACCATGCGGTGTCGGCACAGCACGTTGAAGCAGCGCTTGATGAGAATGGTAAAATTGACGCTTATCTTCACAGAACCGCGTTTTCTCCCATTGCCTCAACGTTCCAAGAAGGCGCCAACGCGCCGTTTAGCTTTGAATTAGATTTGGGCTTTACAGACAATCCAATTCTTACACCTAATATGAAGCTAGAACGCGGCGAAGCACCAGCAAAAGCACGTAT
The DNA here is from genome assembly GCA_034190055.1 of Pseudomonadota bacterium. GTDB lineage: Bacteria > Pseudomonadota > Gammaproteobacteria > Enterobacterales > Alteromonadaceae > Alteromonas. The sequence continues at coordinate 15,538 of JAXHTT010000041.1, forward strand.
TGGATGGATGCGTTCCGTATCAAATATTTTTCACGCCTTCGCCGTTCAGTCGTTTATCAATGAAGCGGCGCACAAGGCAGGTAAAGACGCAAAAGATTACCTATTAGACGTTATCGGCCCCGACAGAATTATCGATGTTACCGAGCAAAAAGCCGAGTACAACAACTATTGGGGTGACAAATCGGTCTACCCGCTAGATACAGGTCGCTTGCGCAATGTCATCGAAAAAGTATCTGACATGGCTGGTTGGGGCCGTAGCATGCCAAAAGGCCGTGGTCTAGGTATTGCCGCTCACCGTAGTTTTTTAACCTACGTCGCCACCGTGGTTGAAGTGGAAGTATCTGATGCCGGCGATTTAAACGTGATCAAGTCGTGGGTAGCTATTGATGCAGGCACTGTGGTTAACACTGACACGGTAAAAAACCAGACTCAGGGTGGCTCAGTTTACGGAATTACTACTGCCATTAGTGACGGTATTACTTTTGATAAGGGCCGCGTACAGCAGAGTAACTTCCACAACTACCGTGTACCGCGTATGAGCGATTCACCACTAGAGGTTGAAGTTGAAGTTATTGAAAGCGATGCCCCTCCAGCAGGTGTGGGTGAGCCAGCTACACCGGTTTATGCCCCGGCGCTTTGTAATGCCATTTTCGCTGCTTGCGGTAAGCGCATTCGACAGTTGCCTGTAGGTGACCAGCTAAAAGCCTAGAAACTAAACTTTACCGCAAATAACATTTCATTGCGAAATTGTTGCGGACAGTAAAAAGGGTAATCACTTCAGTGATTACCCTTTTTTGTATGTCTACGGTTGATGGCCAATTTGCCCTTGCTAGTACATTCACTCCGTGAGCTGACCAAGGCACAGTGCGAAAATCCGCTATGGGTGCGAAAAAAGACTGTAAAGGTTGTAAATACTAAGGCAAAAACAAGCAACAGATATGATGACGCACGCTACAAACAGGTGAATGAAAATACCATAGCTTGCATACGCAAATACTGCGCAAATCAAACCAATAGTGAATTCAACAAGCGCTGCTTCGCATAAGGTTCTTATATTGCTAATTACCGGCTGTGCAAAAAACTTGAATTGATAGGCCATTTTTTCTCTCACCACTTCTCATACTAAGCACAATAGCATATATATCTACATGCTTATAATTTAACCATCCCATCCAACTCTGCTAATTTTGATAGGGAATTTGTTTAGACTGCAACAGCTCTCCGGTATTAGCTGCCAAGATATATGAGTTGATACCTTTGGTTTGAGAGGGCAAATTTGAGCGTCAGAGGCTCATCTAACGTAATGAATAAGTGGTTATATTTGGTGAGTATATGTGGAACCTTGTTAATGAAAACAAGGCAAGACAGTCTCGCTTCTTAAACCTTTTGTTTTGCTTATGCTCTTGGCACAGTGCAAGGTTTTAAGTAAGTTGAATTGATAAGTTATCTTTTGCAATTGAAAATAATAAAAAACTTGCTAAAAAAACAAATAATACGGTAGTTCTCAGCATCAGTAGTAATAGGCTTTTAGCTAAACGCGCCACAGATTTTGTAAACCACGCTTTAAAGCTCTTATAAGTGCCCGATGAAAGTCAACATGTAAACTTTCATATTTTTAAACCATTTTGAAAGTAAACTACCATTTTATTTTTAGCTGTACGCGACAAAAAACTTATTCGTAGTTGCGTTCCATCCACATCAACTGCATTTTTAGTTCATTGATTTCTTTTTGAGCTTGCGCCAACTGCTCTGCCACAGAGCCTGATTGCATAACATTTTCTTCGGAGTTGTTTACTGAAACCGCGCTGTCATTATGTGCCATAAGAGTTCAACCAAGTTAGTTATTAATCTAAATTAAATTATGTAATACACCTTGTAATAATACATTTTTAATTACATAAAGTCATGTAAACAATGACCCAAAATCCATAGTTTTACGAAATAACCATAGTTTTTCTAGGGAATGTTACGCTGGCATAAAACTTAGTAAACCTCACACAAAGTTTTGAAGGCTCACCCAAACAAAAAAGAGACCAAAAGGTCTCTTCTTTACGCGTATTCATTAAGCGCTACATTAGCTAGTCACCTGACATATGTAGTACTCAGAATTTGGGTGTTAACCGTGCTTTTCCGCAAGATATAGCCAGGTCTCAACTACCGTATCAGGGTTAAGTGACACTGAGTCTATACCCTCTTCTACCAGCCACGCTGCGAAATCTTCGTGATCAGACGGGCCCTGGCCACAAATGCCCACATATTTACCGCGCTTCTTCGCAGCTTGAATGGCCATTGAAAGTAGTGCTTTCACCGCCTCGTCACGCTCATCGAATAAGTGTGCGATAAGGCCACTGTCTCGATCTAGTCCCAGCGTTAGCTGCGTTAAATCGTTAGAGCCAATTGAGAAGCCATCGAAGATATCCAAGAACTTATCAGCAAGTAATGCGTTCGATGGCAGTTCACACATCATGATAACGCGAAGGCCATTTTCCCCTTTCTTAAGTCCCTGCTCTTCAAGAAGCTCGATAACTTGACGGCCTTCTTCTAATGTACGAACAAACGGGATCATGATCTCAACATTGGTTAAGCCCATTTTGTTGCGAACGCGCTTAATCGCTTCACATTCAAGGGCAAAACAATCGCGAAAATCTTCAGAGATGTAGCGGCTTGCACCACGGAAACCCAACATTGGGTTTTCTTCGTCTGGCTCGTATTGATAACCGCCCACTAAGTTGAAGTATTCGTTCGATTTGAAATCTGACATACGAACAATAACTTTTTCTGGCGAGAATGCTGCGCCAATAGTTGAAATACCTTCTACCAATTTTTCGATGTAGTATTCCGTTGGCGACTCGTAGCCTGCAATCATATCGCTAATTTCTTCTTTCAACTCTTCAGGCTGGCTGTCGAAATTAAGCAGTGCTTTAGGGTGCACACCGATCATGCGGTTGATAATAAACTCAAGGCGAGCAAGGCCAACACCCGCGTTTGGCAAGCGAGCAAAATCAAATGCGCGATCAGGATTACCCACGTTCATCATCACTTTAAGCGGAAGGTCAGGCATTGCGTCAATGCGTGAGGTCACTACGTCGAACTCTAGTTCGTCACCGTAGATAAAACCGGTGTCACCTTCAGCACAAGACACAGTAATTTTGTCGCCGTTCTTGATACTGTCGGTCGCGTTACCACAGCCAACCACCGCTGGAATACCTAACTCACGAGCAATGATTGCCGCGTGACAGGTACGGCCACCGCGATTAGTAACAATCGCAGACGCCTTCTTCATGATAGGCTCCCAGTCAGGATCTGTCATGTCAGTTACCAGAACATCACCGGTTTGGATTTTGTCCATCTCCTCAATTGAATCAAGTACTTTCGCGACACCAGCACCAATTTTGTGACCAATTGCACGGCCTTCAACAACGATGTTGCTTTGGCCTTTTAGTTGGAAACGCTCAATACTTTGTGAGTCTTCACGACTGCGCACTGTTTCTGGGCGAGCCTGCACAATGTAAAGTTTGCCGTCTGCGCCGTCTTTAGCCCATTCAATGTCCATTGGACGCTTATAGTGCTGTTCAATAATTTGTGCCTGCTTAGCAAGCTCCATTACTTCGTCATCAGTCAGCGAGAAGGTTTTGCTGTCGGCAGCATCGATATCAACAATAGATACCTGCTTACCGTGTGCTTCATCATCTGAATACACCATCTTAGTAAGCTTGCTGCCAAGGTTACGACGAACGATTGCAGGAAGGCCTTTGTCTAGCGTTGGTTTGTGAACATAGAATTCATCAGGGTTAACCGCCCCCTGTACCACCATTTCGCCTAAACCGAATGAACTGGTAATAAATACAACGTCCTCAAAACCAGACTCTGTATCGATAGTAAACATAACGCCGGATGAAGCGATGTCACTGCGCACCATGCGCTGAATACCAGCAGATAGCGCCACACCTTTATGGTCGTAGCCTTGGTGAACGCGATAAGAAATGGCGCGGTCGTTAAACAGTGATGCAAATACGTGCTTAATTGCCACAAGCACGGCTTCATAACCTTTAACGTTCAGGAAAGTCTCTTGTTGACCAGCGAATGAGGCGTCAGGCATATCCTCTGCCGTTGCAGAAGAGCGCACTGCAAATGACGCTTCTTCACCTGCATCACCCTGCAGCGTAACAAACGCAGTTTTAATTTCTTCTTCTAATTTACCTTGAAACGGCGTGTCGATGATCCACTGACGGATATTCTTACCCGCTTCGGTAAGTGCATTTACATCGTCTACGTCTAACGAGTCTAAGACTTCGTGGATGCGCGCTTCTAAGCCGCTTTGCTCTAGAAACTCATTAAATGCTTCGGCGGTGGTAGCAAAACCACCCGGCACCTGCACACCGGCGTTAGCCAGGTTTGAAATCATCTCGCCTAATGATGCATTTTTGCCGCCTACGCGACCCACATCATGCATGCCCAGTTCTTGATACCAAAGTACGTATTCTTGCACAGCCCAAGCCTCCAGCTTTTTTATGTGTAGGGTATGAGGTTAATTTCAGGTTTGTGCTTTTTATCACCTGAAACTCATCAAATTGTTGTCGATATGTGGCGAAAACCACTGTTAACGCTGTCCATTAGTTTTGACAGCAAACCTTTGAAATTTGCCGTCATTCACAAGAACCGTGTAGCTTTTCGACGAAATCATCTTAGAATGGGGAAATTCAGAAAGTAAACCCTTTATTACTTTTGTAATAAAATTACACCAATGTTAAGGATATGTTGTGCGCACAGCTTTTTATATTTCAGATGGTACAGCCATCACTGCAGAGGTCTTTGGCCACGCCCTGCTTTCTCTGTTTCCCGTTTCGTTCAATCACAACACCATTCCTTTCGTTGAAACTGAGGAACAAGCCCACAAAGTTTTACAGCAAATTTCTGAAAGTTTTCAAGACACCGGAGAAAGACCGCTCGTTTTTTATACAATTGTGAATGTAGATATTCGCAAGATAATCTCTAAATCCGTAGGCATTAACTATAATTTTCTCGATCAATTTGTCGCGCCCTTAGAAAAAGTATTAGGGGTTCCCTCAAAACCAGAAAAACATCGTACACACAGTATCCACGAAACCACTTACGATATTAGAATTGAAGCCGTAAATTACGCGTTGGCCAATGACGATGGCTCTAACCTAAAAGATTATGATGAAGCCGATATCATACTTACCGGTGTATCCCGTTCGGGTAAAACCCCCACAAGCCTTTATTTAGCGCTTCAATACGGAATAAAAGCAGCAAACTACCCTTTTACAGAGGAAGACATGGGCGACATGCTAAAGCTCCCTCCTGCTTTGCGTAGATATAAACATAAGCTTTTTGGGCTAACGATTGCAGCGGATAGACTCCATCAAATACGTTCAGAGCGCCGTGCAAACAGCAAATATGCATCGCTGCCACAATGTCGAATGGAACTACGTGAAGTAGAGAACTTGTATAGAAAGGAAAAAATCCCGTTTTTGAACAGTACTAAATATTCTATTGAAGAAATTTCGGCAAAGATTTTAGCCGAGACTGGACTCAAACGCCGTAAGTATTAGTGGCTCTAACAGTTGGTAAACAAAAAAGCGTGCCGCAATGTGCATTTTGCCTGCAGCTAATCGAAATCAACCTAACGATTAATGCGGTGCGTTATCTTTTACCAATTTTCGGTAGCGCGATAGCTGTAAAGATGGTAACCCGTCAACAGATATTTGCTTGAGCCAACGCCTCGCTTTTTCAGGGTCGTTGCCCAGCGTAGCGTTTTCCGCTATGCGCAACTTAATACTGTTAATTTGAGCGATATCCTTGGCTTGCTCCGCACATGCTAAAGCATTCAGGAAAGCCTGCTCTGCCTCCTGATAATTCTTATTGTTGCGAAGTGCTACAGCATAATTATTGTAGGCGATAGCTTGCTGTTGATAATCGGGTAGCTTCAACGCCCAATTCAACGATTTAATTCGATATTCAATATGTTTTGCGTTATCGCCTTCTTTTAGCGCGGCGTGCCCAAGCTCAGCAAAGATCTCATGGTAAAAAACTGGCGCATTATAGTTTTCACCTTCTAGTTGCTTAGCAAACTCCTGCGCTTCTTTCGTTTTACCAAGGACAGTCAAAAGATTTAAAATTCTTATACCTAATTGAGGGGACGGCATTTTCTCATATTGTGATTCCAACCCCGCCAAAGACTCAGTTAACGCTATTCTTGCTTCCTGCTCTCGGCCACTGGCCCGTAGCCACTTACCGAAAAACAGAGAAACTAATGGCTTGTACTCTGGTATACCGTTCAAATTTGTAGCTTCAAGCCAAGGTCTTAGAAGGGCATAAAGCTCGTCATAACGTTGAAAGTTAAATAAGATATCAAACCTTCTTACTTGAAGGTCCCACCATGGCGGTGTGTTCTTATCTAATAGAGATTGCTGTGCTCTGATTTTCGATAAACACTCGTCGACACTATCCTGGCAAAGAGGCTGAATATCTTTAATCGCGGCATTTGCATGAAATACAAAAGGCACTAGGAATAATAAAATGGTGGCTAATAGAGATCTCATTATTATTATGGCAATGCGTCTATTTTGTATGAAGTATAGGTTAAAATCAGTTCTTATAATAGTTAGCGAAAGCTCCTAGTTTCTCAGCTATACAGCACAAAATGTTCACGCCTTCTATAATCAAATCAACCAAAACTTAATCGTTTAAAAATATTTTCGCATATATGTAAACGTTTTACCCGGAACTGTAAACATAGCGTTAATAATTGGTGATTTAATGGGAACTGTACCAGACTTTGACGTACCAGAGCTCATTCGTTATGGGAAAGAAAAAGGTGTAGGCATTATCTTATGGGCGTCTTGGTTAACGCTTCGAGACCAATTTGATGAAGCGATGGACCGGTTTCAACAGCTAGGCGCAGTAGGTATCAAGCCCGACTTTTTTTCACAGAGACGACCAAGAGGTGGTTCAGTTTTATTAGAAGATTGCCAAGGAAGCGGCCGAAAGAGAACTTTTAGTAGATTTTCATGGCTCAAACAAGCCCGCAGGACTAAGACGTACCTACCCTAATGTCATTTCCAGAGAAGATGTAAAAGGCCTTGAATGGAACAAATGGAGCTACGATAGTATACCTGAGCACAACACGACCCTACCTTTCATACGTCAAGTAGCAGGACCTATGGATTACACACCAGGCGTGATGTAAAATGCGATAGGCCCGGCCGCATTTGAAAATATAAATTACAGTGGTAAAGACAGTAATCATCAGGATTTTACAATTCGCTTTATGCGACCTATGAGTCAGACAACCCGCGTTCATCAAATGGCCATGTTTACTGTGTTTGAGAGCCCACTACAAATGATGGCTGATACGCCCAGTCAGTATAGAAAAAATAGCGAGTGCGCTGCATTCATAGCAAAAGTACCAACAGTGTGGGACGAAACAATTCCACTTGAAGGTAGCATAGGCGACTTCGTTATGGTTGCAAGAAAACATCAGTCTACTTGGCATGTCGGTGCTATGACTGATGAAAACGCGCGAACTCTTCTACTTGATCTATCATTTCTTGAGGAAGGAAAATCGAAGATGGTTAACTTTGGAGATGGCCCTAATGCAAAGCGTTGGGCTGAAGACTATCGGTCAAAAACGCTGGAAGTGACAAACGAGACAAAGTTGAACATTTCTCTAGCGCCTGGCGGTGGCTATACCGCTAGATTAAGTAAAATGTAGTTTATTGTGGCTGCACATCATTATGTGCGGCCTTTTTTATATCTTCTACTAACGACACTTTTCATTCTGACTTTTACCCCGTCATAGGGAACTCTAACCGATTTTTTAACGTCAAACTTTTTCAATAGATGTACATTTAGTGGCTAGGATCATCGCGTGCTCCGTGACCTTTCGCTGATAGCAATTATCTATCACGGATAATCAGTTACATTTCGTTAATTTAGCGATATTGTTAAAACGCAATTGATACAGTATAACATAACTGATTATTAAAGGAGTTAGCGTCATGTTTACAGAAGAGATGGTACATACAGCCCTTCAGACTTGGTGCGACAATGTTGTTGCAGTGGGAAAAGTACACGCCGAAGGTGGCGATGTAAAAGCATTTGCTTCACAAGTGCTGTCAGAAAACTATGACTATGACAATGGAAAAGTACTTTTTAAACCTACACTTACGTTTGGTTCTCAGACATTTCGCCCAACTAAAGAAGGCGCTTTGTCTTATTTCGTAGGCGGTAATAGTGACTATCCGAACGATAATGGCTTTAAACTAAAGCCATGGGTGAAAGTTTGGTATAGCAAAGAAGACTTTATCTTAAACGGTGAGCTTGCCATTGTTCAGTGTAACGTACACTTTATCGGCGAAGACGACAGCCATATTTTTGTAAACAAGAGCTTTGTTTTCAAACAATGTGAAGACGGAAAAATCCGCATTATTCTTCACCAATCTTCGCTACCGTATCAGCCCTAGAAGCTTGCTGGAGTATCAAAACTAATTTTGCTAAAAGTCATGGCTAGAAGGTAGCCATCACTTTTTTGTTAACTATCTCTTAATTGCCTGTCATCGAACTGTCGCTATCTAGCGCTTGTTTCAGCTCGCCTAAATAGTTTTCGAAGGGTCTCCACTGCCCCATACCTGTTTTATAAATAGGCTGACGAACTTGCTCAGAACTTGGCGTTTTAATAACCCTTTTAGTTTGGTGAAACGTCAAGCATGACTCTTCAAAGCCTAACCCACAAAAATCTAAAATGCGTTGAACCTGCCCTTCTAAATCGTCCAGCACATCTTCGTGTTGCACCGTGAGAATGTCGCCTGGCAGCACGCGATGCCAATGGTCCATAAGCTGTTCATAGGCATTATAGTAACGACCAATATCACTTAGCGAATAGCTAAATTCTTGCCCTTCACCGAATAGTTGTTTGTACCCACTAAAACAGCAATCCATTGCATTCCTTCTGGCATCAATAATTTTAGCGTTAGGCAGTATCTTTTTAATTAAGCCAATGTGAATGAAGTTATTGGGCATTTTGTCAATGAAGAACGGCGCGCCCTGTCTGTAAGCTTTAGTCTGATCGATATAACGGGCACCAAGCTTTTCAAGAGTTGCATCATCTAACTGACTAACATTAAACGGATAAGGCGTCTTTTGATGACTTAATGATGAGGCAATGCCTAATATATCGTGCAATTCCATGGTGCCGTCTACCTGGGAATGAGACGCTAGGATTTGCTCTAATAGTGTTGAGCCTGCGCGAGGCAAGCCAACGATAAAAATAGGATCGGGGGCTTGGCAGCCCTGTTTTGTATTGAAAGAATCAGTCTTAAACGCCTGTTGCTGAGCCTCTAAAGCCTTCTCTGTTCTGCCAATATCAAATTGTAGCGTACTGTGTTTGAGTTTATTGCCTTGCTCATAGTAAGCAAACGCTTTATCCGCCTGGCCTTTGTCTTCAAACCCTTTACCTAGCGCGAAACAGATATGAATTTTATCGTCCAACTTTATAGTACTAGCTTCAACTTGCTCGCACATCTGCGACAGCATGCTGTCGCTAAATTTGTAGGTTTTTGTATTAGCTAAGCTCCAATAAGCGTCGCCATAATCATTAGCATATTCCACTGCTTTTTCATAAGCATTAACGGCGTCGGTAGTATCGCCTTTAGCTTTTAACGCATGGCCTAGTGAAACCCACACTTTAGGCCTATCAGCATTTTGTGAAAGCACACTTTGATATAGGCTTATTGCTTCATCCAACTGTCCAACTCCGACAAGGGCATGGGCTAAGCTAGTTTTAATGGCAAAGCTTTCCGGATTAAGTGCTAATCGCGCTCTAGCCACTTTTACGGCTTCTGGAAACTTGCCCAGTTTAGATAAGACATTTTGATAAGCTACAGCGGCTCTTTCATTGTCTGGATAAAGCTCAACGCAGCTTTCTAAAAGAAATTCAGCATCGCTATATACCTTAAGCTGCATGCCTATTTCAGCAAGTAGCATCATTGCCTCTGGGTGATGCTTATGCTTAGTTAAAAACTGTCGGCATACTTGCTCTGCTGCAGAAAACTGCTTTTCATACATTAAGTCATAAGCACCGAGTACGGGGGCAGGAATTGACTGCAAATGTTCGATTTGCTGGGTCGCCATAGTTGCTGCAGGTACGTCGTCATGGCTTTTATAGATGGTAAGGAGCTTTTTCCAACTGCTAATTAGCGCAGGGTTAAAATGTGTAGCCTTAAAAAATGCGGTAGCCGCTGCTTGATGATTGCCGTTGGCTTCATGACAATAAGCTAACTCTTGGTAACCTCTTCCATAATCCGGTTTAAGCCTAAGTAGCGCATCAATATGTTTAAACGCTTCGTTATATTGTTTAGACAGTCTATGGATAACTGCTGCCAGATAGTGGGTTTCAGCCTTTTGCGAATCGCTTAGCGACGCAGAAAAAAGCGTTTGAATGTTTTCTAATGCAAAGGGAAACTGCCCACGCTGCAGCGCTTGCTTTATAGCGCGTACTTGTTGTTGAAATTCTTCTGGTGTCATAGCCTACTTTATTATTGTGTTTGCAAAATTTAGCGCGCTTTTATGAGCATTGTTAGGAGCCTAGTCGCCACCACTATTAAAAAACCCAATACGAGCATTTCAGCACAGATGCTATTGTAGTTAATCTGTTCTTTGTAAACACAGATTCTACCGAAATTTATTACCTTTAGTAATGAAAACGGCAGACTAATGTCTGCCGTTTGTAAACGCTATTGTGTGGTTAACTGCACATCAACCACCAACAACTATTAATAATAGTCGTAAGAGAAACGTAGACCGATGGTACGAGGACGGTTCGTCACAACTTTAGGCGTGTACTGCTGCGTATCAATGTTCAAAATCGCAGACTTGTCGAATACATTGTCTATAAATGCTTCAACTTTCCAGCTATCGTATGACATGCCCACAGATACATTACCTATAACGTAACTTTCCTGGATGTAGCGTCCGCCGCGAATTACTTCGCCGTCAGCACCTGGGTAAGTTGCACCGTTAAATACCTCACCCTCGTCCTTAATCTTAAGACCAGAACCTGTTCCATAAATTAGGCGTGTTGCATCTTCCATCGCATAGGCATTCA
>JAXHTT010000042.1:0-26344 GCA_034190055.1 Pseudomonadota bacterium
CGCACCACGTCTTTTACCTTCGATGAGTGCGTGACCCACCATACGAGCACCGCTCATGCCATAGGGGTGACCAATAGAAATGGCACCGCCGTTTACATTTAATAATTCGTCTGGAATGCCTAACTTATCGCGGCAATACAGTACTTGTACCGCAAACGCTTCATTAAGCTCCCATAGACCGATATCGTCCATGGTTAATCCATGCTGCTTTAATAGCTTAGGAATGGCGAACACTGGGCCAATTCCCATTTCATCGGGCTCACAGCCTGCTACTGCAATCCCGCGATAAATACCAAGAGGCTGGGCATTGCCTTTTGCTGCCGACTGTTCATCCATAATCACTGTCGCGCTGGCTCCATCAGAAAGCTGACTTGCATTACCTGCGGTAATACAACCTCCTTCTACCACTGGATTAAGCGCTTTAAGCCCCTCTAGCGTTGTTTCTGGGCGATTGCCTTCGTCTTTCGACAAGGTTACTTCACGCTCAGAGGTTTCACCTGTTTCTTTATTAAATAAGGCTTGCGTTGCTGTAATAGGTACAATCTCATCATCAAACTTGCCCGCTTCTTGAGCCGCTGCTGTGCGCATTTGGCTTTGGTAACCGTACTCATCTTGTACATCCCTGCTGATGTTGTAGCGCTTACCCACCACTTCAGCGGTTTGCAGCATAGGCATGTAAATGTCTTTGTGCTTCGCAACCAGTGCAGGGTCTACTGCACGGAACATATTCATGTTTTTATTTTGTACTAAAGAGATTGAATCTAAGCCACCCGCAACCATAATGTTGGTATCGCCTGTACGAATTGAATTCGCTGCGGTAGCAATGGCATACATGCCAGAGCTACATTGACGGTCTAGCGTCATGCCAGCTACCGTCACGGGCAATCCACCCGCTAGGCCAGCCAAGCGGCCAATATTCATGCCGCCACTGCCTTGGGTTAGCGCTGCGCCCATTACCACGTCATCAACACTGGCAGGGTCGATACCTGCGCGTGCTACTGCGTTTTGAATAGCGTGGCCACCTAATGAAGGGGCTGGTAAATTGTTCAGTGCACCTTTATAAGCGCGCCCGATTGGCGTACGTGCTGTACTTACGATAACTGCATCGCGCATTTTCATATTCCTTTCAGTTGGGCTGAAAGTTCAGCCAAAGTTTAGCTAGGCCTATGTGCTTCCTCTCGAAGTTACCTAGCTTTACCAAATTCGGATGTCGGGTAACGAGAGCCATCGCTAGCTCTCACCGTCGATTAATTCTCGCTAACGAGAGCTTTGTCTACTTCGCTTTATAGCTTTTAAACGTGCCGCCGCTTTGGGCCAATTTCACCAACAAATCGCTTGGTTCAAGCCACATCTTTCCGTAATCACCCAATTGATCACGATAGGTAGTCAGCTTATCTAAAATAGTGCCTAGCCCTACTTCGTCGGCATATTGCATAGGGCCGCCGCGATACACAGGGAAGCCATAACCGTAAACATAAATCACATCGATATCGCTAGATTTAGCTGCAATGCCTTCTTCTAAGATGGCAGCACCTTCGTTAATCAATGAGTACATGACGCGAACTAGAATTTCCTCATCGCTAATGTCTGAACGCTGAACCACTCCTAAACGTTCTGCTTCTTGCTTGGCAATTTCAAGTACTTCTGGATCTGGAACAGGCACTCGACTGCCAGGTTCGTAGTTGTAAGCTCCGCGTCCGGTTTTAAGTCCGTTGCGCCCCTTTTCTACCAAGCGATCTGCCACTGCACCGTAAGCGGGGTCGTGTGCAATGTGCTCTTGTCGAGACTGTCGTACATAGTAGCCAATATCTAATCCAGCCATATCGCCCATAGTAAACGGCCCCATTGGCATGCCAAACTCGGTTAAAACGCGATCAACTTGCTCAGGTGTTGCTCCTTCAAGCAGTAAGCGGTTAGCTTCACGGCCGTAAGGCTCGATCATGCGGTTACCCACGAATCCGAAGCAAACGCCTACCAACACCGCTACTTTCTTAATGCGTTTAGCCATCTTCATGCAAGTTTTAATGACTTCAGCAGATGTCTTATCAGCCTTAACCACTTCTAGCAGTCTCATCACATTCGCTGGCGAGAAGAAATGAAGACCAATCACATCTTCAGGACGCGATGTGGCTGTCGCTATCTCGTCAATATCCAACGTCGAAGTGTTCGAAGCCAAAATAGCGCCCGGCTTACACACTTTATCAAGCGTTGAGAATACCGTTTTCTTTACTTCCATCTTTTCAAAAACGGCTTCGATGACGAGATCAACATCAGCTAAGTCGTCATACGACGTAGTACCTGAAAGCAGTGCCATGCGGCTCTCTACCTGCTCTTGGGTCAACTTGCCTTTTTTCGCTGAGTTTTCGTAGTTCTTTCTAATAAGCGCTAATCCTTTCTCTAGCGCTTCTTCTTTAAGCTCTAGCATGGTGACTGGAATACCGGCATTGGCAAAGTTCATAGCGATACCACCGCCCATAGTGCCTGCACCGATAATAGCGACTTTTTCAATGTTGCGCTCAGGAGTATTTTTGTCGAAATCGCTTACGTGACCTGCCGCTCGCTCAGCGAAGAAGAAATGTTGCTGGGCACGCGCCTGTGGCGTATTCATACACTCCATGAAAAGCTTGCCTTCATTTTTAAGGCCATCTTCAAAAGCGAGCGTGTAAGCACCGCGTACCGCTTCAATACATTTTAATGGCGCAAAGAAACCACGAGTCGCTTTTTTAGTTTGTGCAGTTACTGCATCGAACACCGCCTGCGTTTCGTCAGACATGGACAGCGTGATATCACTGGTGCGTTTAATCGCTTTATCTGGCGTTAATGCTTGTAAATACCCTTTTGTATCTTCAAGTAAATGCTCAGGCTTATCAGAAATTTTGTCGAAGACACCTGGAAGTTTGACCACCGATGTTGGCTTGCCCGTTACGATCATTTCTAACGATGTTTGTGCGTCGGCTAAACGAGGAAGGCGCTGGGTACCGCCTGCGCCCGGTAATATGCCTAGATTTACCTCTGGTAAACCCACTTTATTGTCGGCAAAGGTGATGCGATGATGGCAAGCTAACGCCACTTCTAAGCCACCGCCGAATGCTGGTCCAGGAAGAACAGCAACAACAGGCTTAGACGCATTTTCAATCTTGTCTAGTACCTCAGGCAGCATGGGAGACAAATCGCCACCAGAGAATTCACTGATGTCAGCTCCACCTGAAAAAATAGGAAGTGAAGAAGTAATTACAATGGCACTAATGCTATCGTCATCTAAAGCATTGTTTATGCCTTCTATCAGCCCTACTCTGATAGCCCGTGACAGCGCATTAACGGGTGCACTTTGCATTGTCAGTGTGGCAACACCTTGTTGTACTGCATATTCTACGGCATTATTTTCCATCTCAGTCATAACCATGTCCTGTTTATCACGTTAACTGGATGTTATTGCAGTGTTGTCAATCATCCAAGTTTATTGGTGTTATAGACATTTATCATAATATTTAATATTGACCGCCAGCCCCTTTGTGAATTCATTTCTCTGCGCAGAGCTTGTTCTATCTTGTCTAAGGTTTATTTGACAGAAAATAAAACCGGTGTTTTTGTTAATTTTAGCAACACTTGTTATTACATTTTATTTACAAAAGGATGATTGGCTATGCAAGTGCTTAGAACACCGGAAAGCGCCTTTAATAAAATCACTGACTTTCCTTACCCACCCCGCTTCACTGAAATAACTGACACAGTAAGTGGTGAAATAAGAATGGCCCACTATCAATGTGGACCTAAAGATGGACCTACCGTGCTATTAATGCACGGCGAACCGACGTGGGCGTATTTGTACCGCAAGATGATGCCCATATTGGCTGATGCGGGATTCAATGTCATTGCGCCGGATCTCATTGGTTTTGGACGGTCAGATAAACCAGTAAGAAAGGAGGATTACTCTTACGCTCGTCATGTGATATGGCTAAAAGACTGGTTTTCACAGGCTACTAAAGGCCCTGTTACCCTATTTTGTCAAGACTGGGGAGGTTTACTAGGCTTGCGACTTGTTGCCGATATGCCAGAGCGCTTTTCAGGTGTCATGGTATCTAATACTGGACTGCCCACCGGCGATCATTCGCCTAGTGATGCTTTCATCAAATGGCGTCGTTTCTCTCAGGACGTGCCCGAATTCCCCACTTCAACCATTATTCAAAATGCAACAACCACCGAATTAGACGAAGCAACGCTGACTGCCTACGACGCCCCCTTCCCTGACGAGAGCTACAAAGCCGGAGCCCGCATGTTTCCTCTTCTAGTTCCTACAAGCCCCGATAATGCTGAGGGGCAGGCCAATAGAAAAGCTAGGGAAAAACTGAAGCAATACAATAAACCTTTTAT
This sequence comes from Pseudomonadota bacterium, assembly GCA_034190055.1. Classification (GTDB taxonomy): domain Bacteria; phylum Pseudomonadota; class Gammaproteobacteria; order Enterobacterales; family Alteromonadaceae; genus Alteromonas. The sequence goes on from JAXHTT010000042.1 coordinate 4,372, forward strand.
TACGGCTTTTGGTGATAGCGACCCTGTCACCAAAGGTGGAGAAAAAGTGTTTCAAAAGCTCGTTCCCGGCTGTAATGGCATGGCCCATACACAGATAGAAAAAGGTGGTCACTTTATTCAGGAAGACCGGGGGGAACTGCTGGCCAATCTGCTTGTTCAGTTTATCCATAATACGCAGCTTAAGTAACAAGACTTTCAACCGACACGAAACTATTAACTATTAGGAGATAACCATGGACGCTCTACTCGACTTTTCTGGACAAGTTGTACTAATTACCGGTGCAGGCAGTGGTTTTGGCCGCCTGTTATCGCTAGGTCTCGCCAACCGAGGAGCGAAACTCGTTCTTTCGGACATTAACGAAACCGCCCTTGAAGAAACGCAAAACGACGTAAAGGCGCTAACAGATGCGGTGGTGATAGCAGGCAATATAGCAAGCGAATCGCTTAACAAAGCTCTAGTTGATAAAGCCATGGAAACCTTTGGCAAACTAGACATTGCCGTAAATAATGCGGGTATAGCGCATAACCCAGCGCCAATTCATCAAATGACAGAGGAAATCATGGATTCGCAGTTTGCCGTGAATGTTAAAGGCGTCATGTTTGGAATGAAGTACCAGATACCCGTTATGTTGGCACAAAAGCAAGGTCACGTTTTAAATGTTAGCTCACTCGCGGGCTTGGGCGGAGCGCCAAAGGGCGGTGCGTATGCTGCAGCAAAACATGCCGTGTCAGGGATAACTCGTACAGCAGCTGTAGAATATGGCCGTAAAAACGTTCGCGTAAACGCCATATGCCCCTTTTATAGCCCAACCAACATTCTAAATGTAGACGGCTACAACACCCCTGAGGCAAGAGAACAGCTTGGCATGGGAAGCCCAATGAAACGACTGGGCGAGCCACAGGAAATCGTTAACACCATGATGCTTATGCTATCGCCAGGCAATAGCTATATGAATGGGCAAACAATAGCCGTAGACGGCGGTGTAACCGCCTGGTGATACGCAAAGAAGCCAATTAGCGCCTAGCTCTAGGTATAGAAAGATATACCCTTGTATAACACAGTACCTTTAGGTTTTTTTCTACTTTAGGTGTAATAACGGTGAACAAACAAAGCCGATTAAGGAGGCGAGTGCAACCGCCTCCGAGATCTTTTTTAGCGTGAAAGAGAAAAATGTAATGAAAAGTCTAACTAAACACATTTTTTCCACAGTAGCACTATTTGCACTAACAAGCGCTTCAAATCTCAGTAACGCTCAAGAAGCGACGTCTTCGACATCAGCCCTGAAGGAATCTAGCGCTTCTAAGGGTTTTAAAAAAATTCGTCAAAACAAATCGCTAGCGTTAAACACGTTTAAACGTAGTGCTATTTTGACGTCGACAACCTCCGTCAAAAAGAAAGGCCAATATCTAGTCCACGATGCTTTGCCTAGCGGTAGCTTCAACAGCAAATAATAAGCGTTGATGTGTTTGCATTGCGCTTCTCTTCCTTAATAAACTGTAAAATTTAAGCTTATTAAGTGTCCAAATTACAGGGTGCTCACCGTTATTGCTAGCGTTTAATAAACTGAAAGCTTAGTGGATAAACCCACAGTTCGCCTTTATTAGCTTTTACCGCTGCTATTATCGCGAAAATGATGTTCATCAAACCAAGTACGATAAACCCTAGCGCGCCAATAATGATAAAAGTAAGAATAAAACAAATCACCGAATAAACGAGCAAGCTCAGCAGCCAATTAGCCGTCACTCTACCGTGCTGGTTTATATCTTCATTTTGATCTTTATGCGCTATCCAAAGCACAATCGGCAGGACAATGCCTAAGCCGGGAATGACAAAGCTGGATAACTGTGACACATGTATAAGCGTGCAATAGCTTCGAGCGTTTAAGCCCCAGTAAAGTGATTCTTCCGTTGACATAAATTTTCCTTACTTTTTAGTCGGTTTTATCTGATAAATGTAAGCGTCTATTTCTTTGCCGCAGTCTAGTTTAACCGGAACGAAGACCCGCTCATACTGCTCACCTTCAAAATCATCTAGCATAGGCCAATTGTCGCCGAGTTGGCCAGATTCAAGCACCATTCCTTTTACTAGCTGTTTGGGCACTGAAGAGTCGGAGATGATAATACCTGGAAAACCCATTGCTGCGCCCCACCCTTGTTCAACAAGATGCCCTTTTACTGTGCCAGGTAACCACCGGCCTCTAATGTGAGAAACAATGTGGTGGTTTGGACAATCGGGTGCAAGGCTGCCATAAATAAACAGCCTCTCTAAAGCTGGGTTAGTAACTTCAAAATCATCATTTTCGTGCTTCATTAGGTTCTTCACTTCATTGGAAACCGTTTGAGTTTAAAGGCTTATCGATTTCTTTCCAATAGCACTTCTTAGTACTCTCTTTTTGCTTGTCATTACTGGCTTCCGTGCATGTGAGCAACTTAAATTTGTTTTACAAAAGCTGCATAGCGGAACACAATGCTACCGCATGTCTATGTGAACGTCGATTCACTTTAAAATCAAAATAATTAAAGGACAAAGTATGCTAAATCATAAACGTACTCTGATAGCGGCATTGGTAAGCGTATCGCTTATGGGATGTGGTGAAAGTACAAGTCAGACAGAAATCAAACCTCAACTTACCGCCCAAGACGCAAAACAGTTCTTAGAGCAAGCACAAAATGATATCGCGAAGATGCAGGTGCCAGCTGCACATGCACAGTGGAGCTATGCTACCAATATCAATTTCGACACTGCTGCGGTTAGTGCATATTTTAATGAAGTGCTATCAACAAAAGTGGCTAAGCTTGCAAAAGAAGCGGCGAAGTTTAACGATGTGGACGTGGATACTGATACTCGCAGACAGCTTGATCTACTTAAAAACAGTTTAACAATGCCCCCGCCGGCCGATGCACAAAAAGCTGAGCGTCTCGCAAAGATTGGCTCTGATTTAAGTGCCATGTACGGCTCTGGCGAGTATTGCGGCGAAGATGGTACGTGTAAAAGCTTGGTCGAAATGAGCGCAGAAATGGCTACCCTACGCGATGCCAATAAATTGTTAGAGTATTGGACAGGCTGGCGTGAAGTATCTAAACCTATGGCGCCACTTTATACCGAACAAGTATCACTGGCCAATGAAGGTGCTGCAGAACTTGGCTTCGAAAATGTCAGTGCTTTGTGGCGTGGCAAATATGACATGCCAGCTGACGAGTTTCCGAAAGAGTTAGATCGTCTATGGACACAAGTCGAACCCTTCTACGAGTCACTTCATTGTCATGTTCGAGCAAAGCTTGGTGAACACTAAGGAGAAGACGTAGTGCCACAAGACAAGCCAATTCCGGCTCACCTGTTGGGTAACATGTGGGCGCAGTCGTGGGGAAACATCTACGATATCGTTAAGCCTCAACAGGAAATGAAGGTTCCTGATGTAACTGGTGCACTCGCTGCACAAGGGTACGACGAAATAGCGATGGTAAAGCAGGCCGAGTCATTTTTTTCATCTCTTGGCTTTGAAGAGTTGCCAGACACTTTTTGGGAACGCTCTATGTTTCAAAAGCCTGAAGGTCGCGACGTACAGTGTCATGCCTCTGCGTGGGATTTAGATGACAAAGACGATCTTCGTATAAAGATGTGCATTCAAAAGACTGGTGAAGAATTTAACGTTATTCACCATGAATTAGGCCATAACTATTATCAACGCGCCTATAAAGACCAGCCTCTGCTTTACCGCGGCTCAGCAAACGATGGTTTCCACGAAGCCATTGGTGACACGATAGCTCTATCTATTACACCTAAGTACCTTAAGCAAATTGATTTGATAGATGAAATCCCTGACGCATCAAATGATATCGGTATGCTGATGCAGGTAGCATTGGATAAAATTGCCTTTATTCCTTTTGGCTTGATGGTTGATCAATGGCGTTGGAAAGTGATGTCAGGTGAAGTAACACCTGAACAATACAATCAACTATGGTGGGAATTGAGAGAAAAGTATCAAGGCGTCATGGCCCCTCTTGAGCGCAGCGCTGATGCTTTTGACCCCGGAGCAAAATATCATGTACCGGCTAATGTGCCTTACACGCGTTATTTCTTGGCGCATATTCTTCAATTCCAGTTCCACAAAGCCTTGTGTGACATTGCTGGTGATGAAGGACCGCTGAATCGCTGTTCTATTTACGGCAGTGAAGAAGCAGGAAAAGCACTAAATGAGATGCTAGAAATGGGAATGAGTCAGCCTTGGCAGAATGCCCTTGAAACACTGACGGGATCACCGCAAATGGATGCCAGCACCATTGCTGATTACTTTGCACCACTAAAAAACTGGTTGGATGAGCAAAATGCAACACGCCAGTGCGGTTGGTGATTCGTCTCAAAGTACTGAAACACAAACTTAATTTTAGCATTTATAAATAATCTGGCCCCGTCTCCATGGGGCTTTTTTGTACGATTTAAACTTTTGTTCTATTGAAAGTCCTTGGTATTAGCGTAACTTACGTTTATGAATAACCTTTAATGTTGCAAAATCATGTGCCGCCGTCCAGCTTACCTCTTCTTTATCCTTGCTTCATTGGTTTGCTGGAACTTTTCCGCGCACGCTCAAATTGGCGCCCCTGCCTTTCACACGTTTGATATGGAAAGCGGTATCACCCATGTCACCATTTCGGATACCGCGGAAGATAAATACGGTTTTCTATGGCTAGCATCGCAGTCGGGCATTGATAAATTCGATGGTTATACCTTTAGAAATTTTGGAATGTGGGACAAAGATAAGTCTACAGGCCTTCAAACACTCAGTGTTCTTCAGTTAGAAGCAAGTTTGGACGGTCAATATGTTTGGGTTGGCACCTTTAGCGGTCTGAGTCGCATAAATGTAGACACCGAAAAATTTATACATTACGCCCTCCCTGTTTCATCTTCTTTTGACAAACAGGTCATCAATAGGCTGAAAACCACACACGACGGCACGCTGTGGATAATATCCGAACGAAATTTGTATCGATATCACGAAAAAACAGACAGCATAGAGTTAGTCAGCTATCTTCCTGATACTACGAGCACACTTACCGATATTGAGCTCATTGGTAACACACTTTATGTAACGTCCACCTCTGGCCTTTATAAGTATGATTCTTTCAAAAGCTCACTGGAGTTAGTTGCATACAAAGGCGTGAACTTCACGCGACTCGTCGCTGCCGAGCGTTCGAGATTTTGGTTAGGGACTTCTTCTTACGGCATTTGCTTATTTAACCCGAACTCAGAACCCGAGGTCATCACCAAACAGTGTACCAGCGAAATACAGGGGCTGTCGGATAATTCGGTTACAGATATTCTACTTCAGCGTAATGGTGACCTTTGGGTAGCAACCGAAAGAGGTTTAAACCTTCTAAAAGCACATAGCCCATACACAGTATTACGTTTTCCTATCAGCGATAAAGATTCAGGAGACGAGCGAGTATCAAGCCTATACCAAACGACCTCAGGCCTTGTTGTAGTAGGAACCAAAGACGATGGGTTCGCGATTAGCAACCCAGAGCTGAGCAATTTTTATACTACCGAAATAGGAAACGGGCGTATTATTGGCTCTATGGCCAGCTATCAAGGCAATAAGGTGTGGCTAACAAATGAAAAAGGGCTATGGATTTATGATGTCGCCAATAAAACCTATGAAGGGCCATTTACCTCAAATAACGCACAAACCTCAGATGACAAGGCTAACGACAAGTTAACCAGTGTCTATTACGACAAAAGCAATGATACGCTATGGGTATCGACACGCAGTGGGTTAGCTAAGCTAAACAGTAAAACAAACCAGTTCGATATTGTGGCTTTGCAAGGAAAGTCTGGCTACAGCATAAACATGGATGCTCAAGGGGATATATGGTTCGGTGGATATAGTGATGGTGTTTTTGTTTATCGTCCTTCTGAACGGCGTGTTATCAGACAATGGCCGCTCTCCCTCACCACTCGCATTATTTTTGAAAATGAAGAAAGCGCTTGGCTGAGCACAGTAACAGGCTTGCACTTTGCGAATAAACTTACAGGTGAGTTAACGAGTATTAGCGAGTACACCGACAAAATAACTGACAGTACGGTGGTGACCTGGATCTCTCGCTCGAAGCGTGGCGGTTACTGGGTAGGAACACAAGCCGACGGCTTATATTTTGTCACTAAAAAAGGTGATGACTTTTCATCTATTAATGTCACCCAAATAAAGCCTGAAAGTAGACTAAGTAAAGTTTCAATTGGCGCCATTGTCGAAGATGACGAATACGGCTTATGGATTTCTACAATAGTCGGTATTACTTACTTAGCGCCCGACCTCGATACACTCTACTATTATGGCGCAGAGAATGGTGCCCTATCTACGGGATATTATATTGGATCTGTTGCCACTACCGAAAATAACACAATCCTTTTTGGCGGAGCCGAAGGGCTCACTCAGTTTACTCCCTCTGATGTCGCCAACGTAAAATGGTCCCCTAGCGTACATCTTACTAATGTAGAAACAGTAACCCGTGATCAAAGCAATGGCACTAGCGTTCAACAACGTCTTAACTTGGGCGAAAACGTAGAACTTACTCATAATAATATCGCACTTTCTATAGAGTTTGCTGCAACTGACTACATGAACGCCAACGAACTGCGCTATGCTTATAAGCTGGTAGATTTCGAAAACAGCTGGCGATTTACCGACTACAAAGCCCGTGTTGCTACCTATACCAATTTAGAACCTGGACATTACCGCTTTACAGTAAAAGCAATAAATCAAGAGAATGTGTGGAGTAGCGATGAGGCCCAACTTGAAGTTATAGTGATACCACCATGGTGGGATAAGCCAATATGGCGTGGCGCTTTGTTAGTCACTGTTCTCTTACTCATCACTTCTGTGGTTTGGCTAAGAATTTCGGCGCTAAAAGCGCGCTCAACTGAGCTCTCTTTAAAAGTAGAAGAAAAAACGAGAGACCTTGAAGCCATGGTAGAGAAGTTGACACTTTTATCTTCGCAAGACTCTTTAACTACACTTAAAAACAGGCGTTATTTTACGCAAAGAGCCAAAGCGGAATGGCAAGAATTCAAACGTCACAATCGTGGTTTTTCTTTACTGATCGTTGATATCGACTTTTTCAAAAAAATTAACGACCAGTATGGCCACCACGTTGGCGACGCAGTTTTAGTTAAAGTAGCTAAAACCTTGGAAAATAATCTTCGAGAAAGTGATGTGATTTCACGCTGGGGTGGAGAGGAGTTTTTGATTTTATTGCCTTCACTAAATTTACAAGAGGCATATTGGGTTGCTGAAAAGTTACGTAAAAGAGTAGCGGAACAAGTTGTCGAAACACCGCCTCACACAGTCAATGTCACCATCACTTGTGGCGTCGCAGATATAAAGGACTATGACAGTATAGATGCCTGTATTCATGCAGTTGATAAAAAGCTCTACATAGGCAAAGAGTCTGGACGAAATGCTGTTGTGAAATAACTGTAGGCTTTCATGACTTCAAACCAGAACATCTGACTGATTTCGCTAATTGCATCTTGCTAGCCTATTTATGCAACCAATCTCTTTAGTATGACATTTCACCGCAGTTTATGATCGCTTATAGCACTTGCTTACTATGCAGTTGTGTATCTAGAAAAGATAGACACTTTTTAATTGCAAGGAGGATATTATTATGGCTAACGTACTAGTTATTGGCGCATCAGGACAAATCGGTAAACAAGCTACCGTGAAACTTTTAGATGCAGGACACAAGGTGTTAGCACCAGTTAGAAGTCCGGACAAGTTATCTGATATACAAAACGATAATCTTAGTGTGGTGGAGCAAGATCTGGAGAAAGATTTTTCTGTACACTTTGAAGGAATTGACGTGGCGGTATTCACCGCGGGCTCCGGTGGAAATACAGGCGCTGACAAAACGCTCATGATTGATCTATGGGCTGCACGCAACGCGGTAAATTACGCCAAAGCAGCAGGTACATCTAAATTCATCATGGTAAGCTCTATCGGCGCAGGCGACCCAGATAGTGTTGAGTCAGCAATTAAGCCTTACTTAGTTGCAAAGCATATGGCTGACGAGCACTTAATAAACAGCGGTTTGCATCATATTATTTTACGCCCCGGTACTCTTCAAAATGAACCAGGCACACATTTAGTGCGCACTGATATGCCAAGCAATAAAGATGATGCGGTAATTCCTAGGGAAGATGTGGCAACAGCTATTGTTGAGAGTGTTGCAAGAGAGAGTAAAGAAAATACTATTACTTACCTCTTCAAGGGCGACGTGCCAATCTCACAAGTTTTATAACCCTCATTCACCCTTCCCGCTGTTGGATGTTTACTTACAACAGCGAGAAGGGCTTAAAATTTGTCGCTCAATAAATTGGGCACATATCGAATAAGAACTTAATTTGAAAACCTTACTAAGATAGTAAGCTAAACCACTTAGAAGACGTTTATGCGCTAAAGTGGAGCTGTATCAAGGAATAAGAGATTGGCTCACCCAGTTACCGTTAGCGTCTTTCTGATGCCACTCTCGGCTTTGCGGATTACCTCTTAAATTTAGAAAATCTACTTTCTCGATGGCAAGCAATATTACACAGAAATGAGGCGGCACTTCGTCGAAACTTCCTTCTATTTGTAGAGCGGTACCGTCATTTCGGGGGGTGCCGGGTTCACCCCATAGAAATTGCTTTTTACCAGCGTCAGACAATTTATCCCAGTGCTGTTTAACAAAGCTAATATCCTGGTTTGCCGATATTATCGTTGCAATGCAAGAAAAGCGATACTGTTCTCTGGTTTTAGAGAAATACCAACACACCTGCGCATTAGAATTTTGACCAAGCTGATTGTATTTATCTGAGCGAGTATCAGAGATAACAACTAACTCATTTTCGTCAGTGATCCCCCTAAATACCACGGTCCGGCAGAACGGAACACCACTGGCATCAACCGTAGCTAATTGAAAGTATCTACTTTCAGGCATACTGCGAGTTTTATGTAGACTTTTTGTCAATCCCTGTCGCCATTGGGGCATGCCCACCTCCTATTATAAACCAACCGCTATTTTCGTTACGCGGCTTTCTTCGTCGCAGCTAAAGAAAACAGCGTGTAGAAGTTTTGCGTGGTAATTTCCGCTAGTTCTTTTACCGTCACGCCTTTAAGCTCAGCAATAAACTCTGCCACTTCTACCACGTAACCTGGCTGGTTTTGTTTACCTCGATGAGGAACTGGCGCAAGCCAAGGCGAGTCAGTCTCAATTAGCAACCGCTCTAAAGGTATAGCTTTCACGACTTCACGTAATTCATCAGCTGAATTAAAAGTCACAATGCCAGAAATCGAAATGTAAAAATCCATCTCTATTGCTGCCAGCGCCATGTCTAATGACTCAGTAAAGCAATGCAAAACACCTTTAGTGTGCGCAGCTTTGTGTTGGCGGAGTAAGTTAATGGTGTCTTCCCTTGCATCCCGCGTATGAATAATTAACGGCTTTTTAGTTTCGTTAGCTACTTTGATGTGGTCGACGAAAGACGTTAGCTGGACTTCTTTACTTTCCGGACTATAAAAATAGTCCAGCCCAGTTTCGCCAATGGCTACAACTTCTTCGCGCTGCGCCTTCTCTAACAGTTCTTCATAGCTACACGCTTCATCTTGATGTAGTGGGTGCACACCACAAGATACTGATACATCTTCAAACTGACTTACAGCTGCTAACATGCTGTCGTAATCACCAACAGATACGCACACACAAAGGAAGTGTTCAACACCTCGGGTTCTTGCGAAATTTAAAGTTTCAGCCAGCTCTTCTGGCCCTTGCTTAAGTCGGTCTAAGTGACAATGAGAATCTACGAACAAACTACACCTGTTTTAAAAAATTGCTGTCAGACAAAAGGGCTTCGACAAGCCAGCGTTTGCCTATTAACGTTGAAATTGTTTTAGTAACCCAAAAAGTACCATTGATTTGTTTACACCTGCGTGCTGCAGCGTTTTTACCGCATCAACACACGCTTCATAGCGTTTAAAATCAACAGCCTGTTGACGTTTCATGTATTCGTCATGGGCCATCTGTTGACACCACAATGCGATTTGAGGTGCATTGTCCTGCCACTTATTCGCAAGCGTTTGTACTTGCAAATTTGCATCGCCTGCTAAGAGCGCCTGCATACCATCGCTAAAATTGCGATAGCTAACATCTTCTTCACCATTGAGAGCCTCTTCTACACGAAGAGGGGCATAGCCATAGGCAGCCAGCAATGCCTCGCTTGCATCTTCTACGCCCTTAGCGTTTAAGTAGTTCAAACTATCTGACACTGACGGGAGCGAGAGTATCTGCCGTTCACATCGACTTAATATGGTCGGCATAATTTTATTGATACTGTCAGTGATCAGCAGTAAGAAGGTATTATTTGTGGGTTCTTCCAAGGTTTTCAACAGTGCATTAGCTGCTGCTTCCGTCATGGTATCGGCACGAGGGATCAACAACACTTTATTGCCCCCCATTTGCGCAGTACCTGATAGTTTGGCTATGCCTTCACGAATCTTATCTACCCCTAACTGCTTTTCACTTTCTAAAACATGAAAGTCTGGGTGGTTTCCAGCTTGCCTCAAATGGCAACTTTGACACTGTTCACATGGCCCATTTATGCTTGGCTGCTTACACAATAGCGCATTGCTTAACCCTAACGCGAGTTGGTATTTTCCAATTCCCTTTGGCCCTGTCAGCAATAAACCATGGTGTAGTTTCTTTGCCATATATCGCGACAGTAACGTCGAGAACGTTGTAGCAAACCAAGGCATTACTTGCATTAGCCTTTCCCCTGCTGGCTTTCGTTTCGAGCAATGTTACTGCTTTCGCTACTTGTGTTCGTCACATAGTCATTGATAATTGCAATCACGTCTTGATGAACCTTTTCCATAGGCTGCATTGCACTAACCACGACAATAGATTCATCTTGCTTAGCAAGAGACAAGTATTTTGCACGAGTTCGTTCGAAAAAGGCGAGCCCCGCTTGCTCAATGCGGTCAAGCTCCCCTCGCCCGCGGGCGCGCTCTAGTCCAACCGCAGGCTCGACATCCAGATATAGGGTTAAATCTGGCTTAAACCCTTTAAGGGCGATATCGCTGATGGCCGACATTGTTTTTCCACTGACGCCCCGACCACCGCCTTGATAGGCTTGAGATGACAGGTCGTGTCTGTCACCTACCACCCATGCACCAGCATCAATTGAAGGTAAGATTTTATTGGTAAGTAATTGCACACGAGCCGCATACATAAGAAGCAGTTCAGTCTCCTCACTCACGATCTCATCCCAGTCGTGTTTTACACATTCTCGAATGGCTTCTGCCATAGGTGTGCCGCCTGGCTCACGAGTTTGCTCAACGCGCTTTCCTGCATCTTTCAATGCTTGAACGATAAGCCCAATCACTGAGCTTTTTCCTGCCCCTTCAAGGCCTTCAACTACAATAAACTTTCCGCGCATTACTTTTTAAACTCTGTTTTTATTTAGCTATAACGTATCGGTTGTCTGCATCAATACGGCTATCTTTTTAACTGGTATTTTCGCACAGCTGCATTGTGATCAGCTAGTGAGGTAGAGAATTGATGGCTTCCGTCGCCTTTCGCTACAAAATATAAAGCATCAGTGGGTAACGGATGCAGCGCCGCATGAATCGCCGATTTGCCAGCCATGGCAATTGGTGTTGGCGGTAAACCCTTGATGACATACGTATTATAAGGCGTTGCCGTTCGCAGGTGCTTACGAGTAATGTTTCCGTCAAACGTGGGACCGATACCATAAATCACGGTGGGATCAGTTTGAAGACGCATGTTTTTGTTGAGCCTATTGACGAAAACGCCTGAAATCATGTCACGTTCTTCAGGTACTGCCGTTTCTTTTTCGATGATACTCGCCAAGATAAGTGCTTCATAGGGTGTTGCCAATGGCAGCTCAGCATCCCGTTGCTCCCATTCGCGAGAGACAAAATCAATTAACGCGCGGTGCGCTCTTTTTAATATCTCACTGGCTGCTGTGCCCTTGGTAAAGAAATACGTATCAGCTAAATATACGCCCTCTGTCTGCGCAACATTTTCGCAACACCAATCTACGCCATTATCCTGAGTGAGTTGGTTTAATTTCCCTTCATTTAAATCAAACACCAAATCTGTGTTTTGTTTGAGCGCCTCGAGCCACTGTCCAAGGGTTAGTCCTTCGACTAAACTCACTGCAAAGAGATGCTCATCGCCCTCAGTAAACACGGAAAACGCATCTACTAGTGACTGCCCTGGACGCAGCATGTAGGTGCCAGACTTAACAGACGTACTGCCTGCAAAGAATTTGAGCCACACCTTAGCAACAAAGGGCGACACATCGGTCATGCCTATTTTACGCAACTGTTTCACGGTACGATAAGCGTTACTGCCGCTCTCTATCGTAAATAAGGTTTCACCTTTTAATGCTAGTTCAGTGGTAACCTTGCTCGAGACATACATTACGCCAGAGGCCGCCCCAACAATGGTAAGCATGACAAGAGATAATAGAATTACAATTACCCGCTTCATGCTTGAACGTCCCCTTTCTTCATTGCTCTACATTCCATTTTATTTCTTTTTACTACTCATCTGGTAAAGCTCGTATAACGTTGACGAACACCGTTTAAAAGAAGTACGTTAAATTAATTTTCAAGTGCAGTCTGAAGCCGTGTCTTAAGCGCTACAATCGCATCGCTTCTTATATCAAAATCGACGTAAGAGAAATCTGGCATTTGTATTTTCTTTACCGGCATTACGCCCATTAGCGCATTAGTAATTACCACTGCGCTCGCTTTTCGCAAGTAAGAAAGGTCATATTCCCCCACATGAAGCGAACAATTGTCATTTAACAGCGAATCAATAAGACACTGCCTGACTACGCCATTAACACCGCTTCTTTTCAAAGACGGGGTATACCATTGGTCATTGAGGTAGAAAAACACATTGCCAGCACTCGCTTCAATAATGTTATCTTGGGTATCGCAAACAATGGCGTCGTGTGCGCCAGCGTCGTCTACTTCGTGCTTGACCAAGACTTGTTCTAGCCTGTTCATATGCTTCACACCCGCAAGCAATGGTTGAATGGCTAACCGTGTTTGAGCGCATATTACGGTCACACCATCATTCGCAAGACCATCATAATGGACAGGGAAAGGGTGCTGGCTAAATCTAACTAATGCTTCACTGTCTTCGCTTCGCGCATACCCTCTTCCGGCTTGACCTCCCGACACGTGAACTTTAAGCACATATTTTGAAGAAGCGTTATCACCTGAGCCGTTCTTTATCGCCTTAACTTGTTCAGCAATTGCGGCTTCGAGAGTATCAATATCGATATCCAGTTTGATGGCAGCGGTGTCATGCTCTAAACGTGATAAATGGTAAGGCAATAATTCTACTTTGTGTTCGTTAACCATCAATGTGGTAAACACACCGTCTCCGTAATTAAACGCCCTATCACTTGATGAAATAGGCGTAGCGCTGGGAATAATTATCACTGCCTACTCTTGTTTGCCGTTATTATCTTTGAGGGAAGTATACCAACTTGCATTGGTCAAACAACTTATAGCTGTGACCAATTGTTTAACTCGTCAGTGAAGAAAGCCTGACACGTACAATCTTCGACGTTACATTTGTACATATAAACAACAAAAGGCAGCCGAAGCTGCCTTTTAACTATACGTGAAGTTCACTTAACCCGCGTTAATTATGCTGTATTATATACGCTTGAATATCAGTGAACCGTTTGTACCGCCAAACCCAAATGAGTTACACAGTGCGTAATCTTCATTAAATGCTTTCGCTTTGTGTGCAACAAAGTCTAAGTCGCAGCCTTCACCTGGCTCATCTAAATTAATGGTTGGCGGGGCCATTTTGTCACGCAGTGCTAAAATAGTGAAAATTGCCTCAACCGAACCAGCTGCACCAAGCAGGTGCCCAGTCATTGACTTGGTAGAGCTAACAAGTAGCTTATGAGCATGGTCATTGAATACGCGTTTAACCGCAGCCACTTCTGCAATATCACCCGCAGGTGTTGATGTACCGTGGGCATTAACATAGCCAATATCACTTGCGTCCATCTTTGCATCGTTTATTGCGTTTTGCATAGACGCTGCGGCACCTTCCCCATCTTCAGGTGGTGAAGTCATGTGGTATGCATCACCGCTCATGCCAAAACCAACAAGCTCAGCATAAATAGTAGCGCCACGTGCCTTAGCTGCTTCGTATTCTTCGAGCATTACCACGCCAGCGCCCTCACCCATGACAAAACCATCGCGGTCTTTATCCCATGGGCGGCTTGCTGCTTGTGGATCGTCATTGCGAGATGACAACGCACGAGCTGCGGCAAAGCCAGCCATACCTAACGGCGTAATAGACGCTTCTGCGCCTCCGGCCAGCATGGCATCAGCATCGTCGTAAGCAATGGTTCTTGCGGCAATACCAATATTATGAACGCCTGTTGTACAAGCAGTCACAACGTTTAAATTCGGTCCTTTCAACCCTTCAATGATAGACAAAAAGCCTGAGATCATGTTGGTAATGGTTGAAGGTACAAAAAATGGCGATACGCGCTTAGGACCGCTATTTGTCAGTTTCAAATGGTTTTGTTCAATTTGTTCTAAACCACCAATACCTGAACCAATAGCTACACCTACACGATGCGCATTATCTTGTGAAATAGTTAAACCAGAATCGACCAAGGCTTGCTTGCCTGCTGCTATACCCAGCTGGATAAAGCGGTCCATCTTCTTGGTTTCTTTCTTTTCAATGTATTCCTGCGGATCAAAGTCGTTAATTTGACCTGCGAAACGGGTTGAATAGTTACTGCAGTCGAAATGGGTGATTTCACCAATGCCGCTCTCGCCCGCGAGCAATTTGCGCCATGTGTCTTCGCTATTAAGACCTAATGGTGAAAGCATTCCAAGACCAGTAACCACTACGCGACGTTTTGTCACAAAAAGTCCTCGCTTTGGAACTAAGGTAGGAGATACAAAAACGGCTCTATAAGAAGAGCCGCTTTATCGCTAATTAAGACTTAAGCGTCTTTGTTAGCGTTGATGTAATCAATTGCTGATTGAACAGTAGTAATTTTTTCTGCTTCTTCGTCAGGAATTTCAGTATCGAATTCTTCTTCCAAAGCCATTACTAGCTCAACAGTGTCAAGTGAATCAGCGCCTAAATCGTCAACGAATGAAGCTTCTGCTTTTACTTCTTCTTCTTTCACGCCAAGTTGTTCAACGATGATTTTCTTAACGCGTTCTTCAATGTTACTCATAATTCTAGGTTTCCCTTAAACGTCACTAGATAATAAAAGTGCCGCTAGTTTATTTTGCAAGGTGCATCCTTGCAAGCACCAGTTTAAACAAATTTTCTGGTCAAACCAGCGACATTCGAAATTCGTAAAATACTATTTTTACATCCAAGTTCGGGTAAATACCACCCCAAACTAAGGAAAATTCGCAATTTTTGCGAATTTACCCCATATACATACCACCGTTTACATGGATGGTTTCGCCTGTAATATAGGCTGCGCCATCGCTCACTAAAAAGGCAACAGTGGCTGCAATTTCATCAGGCGCACCTAATCGATTCGCCGGAATATCTTTGAAAATGGCTTCTTTTTGGTCATCGGTCAGCGCTTTTGTCATATCGGTATCGATAAAACCAGGCGCCACAACGTTGATGGTAATACCGCGAGAAGCTACTTCGCGAGCCATTGATTTGGAAAAACCAATAACCCCTGCTTTAGCTGCAGCATAGTTTGCCTGACCAGCGTTACCCGCACTACCCACTACAGAACCGATATTTACAATACGACCGCAACGCTTCTTCATCATACCGCGAAGTACCGCTTTTGACATTGTAAAAATAGAGGTTAAGTTGGTGTCTATAATATCCTGCCACTCGTCATCTTTCATGCGCATTAGCAGATTATCACGTGTGATACCTGCATTATTGACCAAGATATCGATACTACCAAAGGCTTCATTAATTGCTTTTAATGTTGTATCTACACTTTCTTTGTCGGTGACATTTAGCGCAAAGCCCTTGCCGCCAAACTCAGAAAGATAGTCGCTGATTGTTTGCGCACCGTTTTCACTGGTTGCAGTACCGATAACCGTAGCACCCTGCTGTGCAAGTTGTGTGGCAATCGCTTTGCCTATACCTCGGCTTGCGCCGGTAACAAGCGCAATTTTACCGTCTAATTGACTCATTGCGTTTCCTTATTGTTTTAATGCTTCAACACCATCTGGTGTATTAACTGCAAGAGATTCTAGGCTCTTGTCGATACGTTTGTTCAATCCAGTAAGTACTTTACCTGGACCTACTTCAATAACGCGCTCAACACCCGCTGCCGCCAAATATTCAACAGTACGCGTCCATTGAACGGGGCAATATAGTTGTCTCACTAATGCGTTCTTGATTGCATCACCTTGGGTTTCAATAGTGACATCAACATTATTCACGATATTGATTGCAGGCTCGTTAACATTCAATGACGATAGCGCGTCTTCTAACTTGTCTGCTGCAGGACGCATTAGCTCACAGTGTGAAGGAACGCTTACCGCAAGAGGGAGTGCACGTTTTGCGCCCGCTTCTTTACATGCATTAGCCGCTTGTTCAACTGCGTTCTTTTCGCCAGCAATAACGACTTGTCCTGGAGAGTTGAAGTTAACTGGCGCGACTACATCACCTGTAGCAATCGCAGTTTGCTGGCAAATATCAGCAATGGCAGCATCGTCTAACCCGATAATGGCATACATAGCACCCGCGCCGGCCGGTACAGCCTCTTGCATATATTTACCACGAGCTTCTACAAGCTTGATAGCATCAGCAAAGTCCATGGCGCCGCCACACACTAATGCTGAGTACTCACCAAGGCTGTGACCCGCTAGGTAATCTACGTCTATGCCCTGCTCGCGAATAACACGCCATATTGCGACACTTGCTGCAAGTAACGCTGGCTGCGTAATATGGGTTTCATTGAGTTTACCGTCTGTATCATTTTGGACTAACTCCCACAGGTCGTAGCCGAGCGCGTCAGAGGCTTCTTTAAACGTTGCTTCGATTATAGAAGAAGTCTCAGCAAGTTCCTTTAGCATACCTACGCTTTGAGAACCTTGTCCTGGAAATACACAGGCTGTCTTTGTCATGTCGATTCCTTATTATTTTTAATTTACTAGAAACGAGAAAACGTCGAAGTTGGAATGCCCTATAACAGGGCAAATCTCAGTAGGGCTAATAGCGAACAAGCGCTGACGCCCAAGCAAATCCGCCTCCGAATGCTTCTAGTAATAAATGCTGTCCGCGTTGAATGCGGCCATCTCTGATAGCGGTATCAAGCGCTGTTGGCACGGTAGCAGCAGAGGTATTGCCATACTGTTCTAACGTAAGCACAACTTGGTCAAGAGACATATTTAGCTTTTTAGCTGTCGCTTTAATAATTCTAAAGTTTGCTTGGTGAGGCACTAACCAGTCAAGATCAGATTTTTGCATGCCGTTCGCAGAAAGGGTTTGTTCAACCACTTCTGAAAGCTTGGTGACCGCAACTTTGAATACTTCGTTGCCGCGCATCACACCCCAGTTTTCGTGAACAGACTGCTCATCACCACGGGTTGGATTACCCACGTACAGCAAATCGCCGTGAGAGCCTGATGCGTTGATATGTGTTGAAAGAATACCAGGTTCATCACTTGCTTCAATAATCGTTGCGCCTGCCGCATCGCCAAACAAGATAACCATGGTTCTGTCTTCGGGGTTTATCAAACGGCTTAAACAATCGGTACCGACTACAAGAACACGTTTCGCCATTCCAGACTTAATGTATTGATCGGCAACACTTAATGCATAGCAATAGCCTGCACACGCAGCAGCTACGTCAAAGGCAGGAATACCGTCAATATCTAAAATGCGTTGAATTTCACATGCTGTGCTTGGAAGCGCATAGCGACCACTCGTGGTAGCGCACACAATCATGTCGATAGATTTTGGGTCGATGCCAGCCATTTCGATGGCTTTTTTACTGGCTTCTGCCCCCATGGTAGCAGCGGTTTCATCTGCTCCAATTATACGTCGCTCTTTTATCCCGGTACGGTCAGTGATCCATTCGTCACTGGTGTCCACCATTTGCTCTAAATCTGCGTTTGTACGCACGTCGCTGGGATAATAGCTACCTGTTCCTATAAAGCGTGAATATTTGCTCAAAGCTGCTCCAACAATACCGTTTCTATCTTTGTCTTTATCTTTTCAGGTAAATGCATCTTTGCTTCTTTCATTGCTTGCACGATGGCGTAATAAAAGGCGTCTTTTTGTGCATTTCCGTGACTCTTGATAACAATGCCGCGCAATCCTATCAGACTCGCACCGTTATACTGGTCGGGGTTCACGCTGTTATAGATAGATTTCAGTAATGGGAAGGCAATTTTTGCCAATAATCGGGTATAAAAGTTCTTTTGTGACTGGCGTTTTACTTCATTTATCACTAACTTAGCCAGCCCTTCGCTCGATTTAAGCGCTACATTTCCGGTAAAACCGTCTGTTACCACTACATCGGCATGATCGGTGAAAATGTCGTCACCTTCTACATAACCAATGTAATTGATACCTGGCGCATCCTTGAAAAGCTGGTCGGCAGATTTTACCTGTGCGTTGCCTTTAATATCTTCTTCGCCCACGTTCAATAAAGCCACCCGTGGCGATGCTATGCCCGCCACCTCTTGCGCAAGCACTGAGCCCATAACGCCATACTGAAAAAGAATTTCAGGCGTACAGTTTACATTAGCGCCTAAATCAAGGAGAAAAACGTTGTGGTGCCCTGTTGTCGGCATCATATTGATAAGCGCGGGCCTATCAATGCCTGATAAGGTTTTGAGTAGATAAAAGGATAAGGTAAGTAGTGCACCGGTATTACCTGCGCTTACGCACGCATCTGCTTCACCGCTCTCAACGAGTTCGATAACGCGACGCATAGAAGAGTCTTTTTTATTTCTTAGCGCTGATGTAGGCGCTTCGCCCATTTCAACCACTTGTGAGCAATGCTTTATAGTAACGCGGTTGCGTTCAACATTTGTAAGAGGTTGTAAGCTCGAGCTGATAATTTCTTCGTCACCGCACAGTACGAAATGTACATCGGAATGAAGTTGGATAGCCTTTACGGCTGCAGAAAGGATAACAGGGGGACCATGATCGCCCCCCATGATATCTAACGCGATGGTTAGTTTAGACAAAATGTAGTCGCCGTATTACGCGCCGATTACTTTCTTGCCTTTGTAATAACCGTCAGCGGTCACGTGGTGACGACGGTGAGTTTCGCCCGACGTTGAATCGACAGACAAAGTCGCGCCTGTCAATGCATCGTGTGAGCGACGCATACCGCGCTTAGAACGCGTTTTACGATTTTGTTGTACTGCCATAACTTACTCCTGGTCTCGCTTAAGTTCTTTCAAAACCGCAAAAGGGTTTTGTCGCTCTTGTTCCGGTTCAATCTTTCCAAACGACATATCGTCTTGCTTAACTGTACACTCCGACTCTGCATGAAGGGGCACAATTGGCAAAGATAATAGTAGCTCGTCTTCAAAAATTTGAAGCAGATTAACTTCTCCGTGGTCGTTGACCTCTACCGGTTCGTAAGCCTCGGGAATGATGTCATCGCTTTCCTGTTCTTCTCCCTGCACTGGAGTAAAACAGAATTCCGCTTCCACGGGATAATCGAGTTCACCATTACACCTTTGACAGATAAGTGTTACCTGCGTGGCTAAATGACCGTGAAAAACAGTAAGACCCTGCGCGTCTTTTTCGAACTGTACTTCTGCGTCCACATAGTCACTGCATCGGACAACTGCTTCACTCAATCGTTCCATATCTTTAGACGCAATCACGCCCCGGTAATCGGAACGTTTCATGGCACTTTTAGTCGGTTCAACCGAATGAGGGAGTTTCACTTTCTGCATAGGGCGCGCATGATATAGGGTCAACCCTTTCCTGTCAAAGCAAAATTGCGTTTTAACCTATAATAAAACACTGTATGTCGCACGCTGTGATAATGTAACATTGCGCTATTAACTGAAAGCACACAACATGTTGATTTTATAAAAGGAGTAATTGTGGCATCCCTCGTTCTTGCCTCATCATCGCAATACCGAAAAATGTTACTTGCCAACATTGGTATTCAGGTAGACACCCACGCACCAGATATTGACGAAACGCCCTCTGCAAACGAAAGCCCTACAGCATTGAGTTTGCGTTTGGCCGAACAAAAGGCGCACAAGGTTGCCACTGAATTAGAAAAGGTAAATAACGACACCATTATTATAGGTAGTGATCAAGTAGCCTTGGTCCAAACCGATGCGGGCCCGCAGCTACTTGGCAAACCTGGCACGTCAGAAAATGCAGTAAACCAGCTGATGGCGTGCCAAGGAAAGCAAGTGTCATTTTATACTGCACTTTGCCTTCACCAACCTAGTACCAATAAAACGATAACACAGGTAGATGAAACACGAGTTTTCTTTCGCCATAACAGTGAAGCTGCCATTCGCGCCTATGTAGATAAAGAGCAACCACTTGATTGCGCCGGCAGTTTTAAAAGCGAAGGTTTGGGCGTCTTACTGTTTAATAAAATAGAAAGCCGCGACCCTAACAGTTTAATAGGTCTTCCTATAATGCTGCTAAATGAATTACTGGGTGCACACTTCGATGTCGATTTATTAGCAATGGCTGCACAGTAAGCCACTAATTCTGTCACAGCTGCTGTATAAAGGCACTTCGACAAAGCAGCGCTATTTAAATAGCGCTGTTTCTAGTTCACTTATAGAGTGTACAAGTGCCACAGGATTCAATGCTTCTAAATGTACCTGCGCATGCACACCGTATGATACCCCTATTCTATCCATACCAATGGTTTTCGCCATTTGCATGTCATAGGTTGTATCGCCAATCATCACGGCGTCTTTTGTTTCATAGCCCAGTTCATCAAGTAACTGTAGGAGCATGTCGGGCGAAGGTTTTGATTCTGCTTCATCAGCAGTGCGCGACGCACTGAAAAACTTGCCCGTTTCTGTCTGTAGCCAAGCTCTGTCAAGTCCACGACGCGCTTTTCCCGTCGCCACGGCTAGTGTACATCCTGCTTCTTTCAAATTAACGAGTAGCTGCTCCACGCCCTCAAATAGCGGGCACGGTGTTGTATCGCGGGTAACAAATGCCTCTTTATAGGCGGCGACTAAACGCTCGGCTAACTCATCGTCTTTGATATTAAAAAGCTGTTTAATGGCAGGCTTTAAACTTATACCAATAATGTGACCTACTTCGTCGTAGGTAGGAACAGGCATATCACACTGCTTTGCAGCAAGCTGCATGCAGCTAACAATTTTTGCCGCCGAATCCATGAGCGTGCCATCCCAATCGAAGATAACAAGTTTGTACTTAGGCAGTTTTTTATCTAACGAAGTGAAAGGCTGTGTTTCCACAGCCTGTTTTTTTGAATGCATAACTTACAGCGCTTTAAGTGTATTTGAGAGAGTGTCGTCTAATGGCGCGGTAAATGTGACGCGCTCTTCAGTCGCTGGGTGCAGCAGTGATATACTGCGCGCGTGAAGGAACAGTCTATTCAGTCCTTTCTGACGCATTGATGCATCAAAATCTGCATCTCCGTACTTAGGATCGCAAGCAATAGGATGCCCTGCATGTAAACAGTGAACGCGAATTTGGTGGGTTCTACCTGTAATAGGCGACGCTTCAACCAAGGTTGCGCCTGCGTATTCCTCTAATATGCGATAGCGCGTTTCTGACGGTTTACCATCGTCGCTTACACTTACCATGCGCTCACCCGATTGCAGCACATTTTTACGAAGTGGCGCTTTAACTTTAAATCGAGTTTTAGGCCATTCTCCTGCAACCAGTGCATTATAACGCTTGTCCATTTTACCCGTGCGAAGTTGCTCGTGCATGTGACGAAGGGCAGAAC
>JAXHTT010000043.1:0-26183 GCA_034190055.1 Pseudomonadota bacterium
TGGGCGGGCGCACCATTCACGACCATCGAAAATATCAGAAGCTCAGTGTCGAGGAAATTGTTCAGGTCAGTTCCAATATCGGAACAGCCAAAATCGGCAAGTCACTGGGACGCCGGAAACTGTCCGATTGAGTATCGAAATCAGGCCTTGGTAGCCGCTTAGAAGTGAGTCCAACTTTACGGGGTCACTTCACTAGCGGGCTTTTTAATGACTAGTCAACTATTAAACTATTTGCCGCAGCAATAATGCCTTCAGCATCTAAGCCGTGCTCTTTGTACATTTCCTGTTGTGTACCTTGCAGAATAAAGCTATCAGGCAGACCCAACATTTTCACTGCTTTTAGAACACCATTTTGCTGTAAATGCTCAAGTACGGCACTACCAGCACCGCCCATAATACAGCCGTCTTCTAATGTTATAAGTGCGCTATGTTCACTGGCTGCCTTTAAGACTGCGTCGCCATCTAATGGTTTAATGAAACGCATGTCGATAACGGTAGCGTCAATTGCTTCTGCTGCTTCAAGTGCATAGGGCAACAAACAGCCGAAGTTCAAAATAGCAACGCTTTCAGATTTATTTTTTGATGTTTCTCGACAGGTACGTGATTTACCTATTTCAAGCTCCGTCATCGCTTCATCTGGCGTAACTCCCATACCAGCACCGCGAGGGTAGCGAACAGCAGCAGGCTTGTTAAGCTTGTGACCGGTGTAGAGCATTTGGCGACATTCATTTTCATCTGAAGGAGCCATAACTACCATATTTGGAATGCAGCGAAGGAAGGCAATATCAAATGCACCCTGGTGAGTAGGGCCATCGGCCCCCACAATCCCAGCTCTGTCTATGGCAAATAATACCGGTAAGTCTTGAATTGCCACGTCATGAATAAGCTGATCGTATGCGCGTTGAAGGAACGATGAATAAATCGCAACAACCGCGTTCATACCGTCTTTGGCAAGACCTGCACCAAAGGTCACCGCATGCTGCTCTGCAATGGCGACATCGAAGTATTGCTCAGGAAAACGCTGAGAAAACTCAACCATGCCAGAACCTTCCCGCATGGCGGGTGTCACAGCCATTAATTTGGGGTCTTGCGCGGCCATATCACATAGCCACTTACCAAATATAGCCGAGTAAGTAGGAGCAGAAGGCTTCGACTTTGGCAGTGCGTTATCTGCCGGATTAAATTTTGGCACCGCGTGAAACTTAATTGGGTCTTCTTCAGCAACGGCGTAGCCTTTACCTTTCTTTGTCACAACATGTAAAAGCTGAGGACCTTCAAAGTTTCGCATATTGCGCAGGGTATCGACTACAGCGTTTACATCGTGACCGTCGATAGGGCCAATATAGTTAAAGCCCAACTCTTCGAAGATAGTACCTGGCACAACCATGCCTTTAAGGTGCTCTTCTGCGCGGCTTGCGAATTCTTTAATAGGTGGTACGTTACTTAACAGCTTTTTGCCGCCATCCCGTATAGAGTTGAAAAAGTTGCCTGTGAGTAAGCGAGCCAGGTGACTATTTAACGCCCCTACGTTTTCAGATATGGACATTTCGTTGTCGTTAAGTACAACCACCATATCTTTTTTGATATCACCAGCATGGTTAAGGGCTTCAAACGCCATACCTGCGGTCATTGCGCCATCGCCGATAACCGCTACCACTTTGCGGTCTTGACCTTCTTTTTCAGCGGCTACCGCCATTCCCAGCGCGGCACTGATCGATGTGGAAGAATGGCCAACGGCAAAGGTGTCGTATTCGCTCTCAGGCGGCCAAGGAAAAGGATGTAGGCCATTTTTTTGACGAATGGTACTCATGCGCTCTGCGCGACCAGTGAGGATTTTATGAGGGTAGGCTTGATGCCCCACATCCCACAATAAGCGGTCAAAAGGTGTGTTGTACACATAATGTAACGCGACAGTAAGTTCTACCGTGCCTAAACCAGAAGCGAAATGACCACTTGTTTGGCTTACACTATTAAGTAAATACTCACGTAATTCATCGGCGAGCTCGCGTAACTTGTCCTGGGGCAGCTGCCTCAATTTTTCAGGTGTTTGCGCAAGCGCAAGCGTTGGGTAATGTTGGAGATCTAAACTCATGTACTTATTATCTTTTTCAACATGGCGCGTGGCTAATGGTCGCGTTTTACCAAAAGCTCGCTAAACGCAATTAAACTGTCAGTATTGTAGGGTAAACGCGTCAATGCTTGAAGTGCATTATTGTGAAGCATTTCTAATTCTTGTTTAGCGCCAGCCATTCCAAGCTTGGCGGGAAACGTGTTTTTACCCAATGCTTCATCTGACCCTGCCGGTTTACCTAATTTCTCGCTGCTGCCTTCAACGTCTAAAATGTCGTCTTGAACTTGAAAAGCTAGCCCGATATCGGCGGCATAAGCCATTAAGTCAGCTTTAGTTTGTGGCAATAAGCCTTCACTGACAATAGCAACCATTTCAACACAGGCTTTTAGCAATGCTCCGGTTTTTAATCTATGGAGCTGTTTTAGTTCTTCTAACGAGATGGCCTCACCTGTACTGGCCAAATCAATTGCCTGGCCACCACACATTCCTACATATCCTGCACTTTTAGCAAGTACAGATAGAAGCTGCCCGCGTCTGGTTTCGGCATAAGTGCTGAGAGGAGAATCAGCCAGCACCGTAAACGCAAGAGACTGCAGCGCATCTCCCGCTAAGATAGCTGTAGCTTCATCAAAGGCGATATGACAGGTTGGCATGCCGCGACGCAAATCATCATCGTCCATGGCTGGCAAATCGTCATGAACTAAAGAGTAAGCGTGGACACACTCAATAGCCATGCTTATAGCCATCTGGTCTTTTTTAGGTACATCTAGGGTGTTGCCTACAACCTGCACCAGTAGAGGGCGCATGCGCTTACCTCCCGCAAGCAATGCATGACGCATGGCATCTTTAAGGCGCGGTGCATAATCGGGTAAATCATCAATTAAGGTAAGAAGGGATGCATCAGTTTGCTGTTTGACTTGCTGATGCAATGCAGAAAAATTCATAGGTAGCCTGTAAGTTAAAAATGAACGTTTTACGGCTGCTCACTTTCAGGAAGAGTCTGAAGCGTTTCTTCGCCTTGTTCACTAAGCAATATTTTTACCTTTTGCTCGGCGTTTTCAAGAGATTGCTGGCCTTGACGAGATAACGCTATGCCTCGTTCAAATTTTTCCAGTGCTTTATTAAGCGGCAGATCACCGTTTTCCATTTCGTTAACGATAGCTTCTAGTTCTGATAAAGTTTCTTCAAAAGACGCTGATGCTTTTTCTGTCGTCATAAAACACTCAATATATTGGCCAAAATACGTATATCGCGCACATTAACCGAGGGTTGCACAAGGGTCAAATGGTTTGTCGGTATATCGCCTATATCTCAGCAATATAGCTTTTTTTTCATGCAGTTGACTACGTCGAATATCAAGATATTGTGCTATATTCGAAACGAGTGGCTTGTATTACTTTAAGGTAGGGATATGCAGGCGTATTTCGATTAGGGGGTTAACATACAGAGCAAGGATGTCGCTTTGAAGATAACCTTAAGTCGACGTTTTTTAAAAATCATACTTAATAAAAAACAGATAAATATGATATTTTTCAACAATGTCGTTTTAGTATTTCTATCGCTTGCCGATATGATAATTGTACATAACAGCACTGACTGCGCATAAATGGGGAAGAGTGAGTGGATTTAGCAACCGTCATAGGTATGTTGGGCGCCATTGGTTTCATAGTTATGGCTATGATTCTGGGCGGCAGCTTAAGCATGTTCATCGACGTTCAATCGATATTGATCGTATTTGGTGGGACTTTGTTTGTTGTCTTGTCACAATTTACACTAGGTCAATTCTTCGGTGCAGGTAAGATTGCTGGCAAAGCCTTCATGTTTAAAATTGAATCGCCAGAAGAACTTATTGAGAAAATAGTAGAGATGGCGGACGCGGCGCGAAAAGGCGGTTTTCTAGCTTTAGAAGAAGCAGAAATCTCTAATGAATTTATGCAAAAAGGCGTAGATATGCTGGTTGATGGCCACGATATAGAAGTGGTCAGAGAGACACTCGCCAAAGATATATCTATGACGACAGAGCGACACGATTTCGGCGCATCATTCTTTAAAGGTATGGGCGATATTGCGCCGGCAATGGGTATGATCGGAACCTTGATTGGTTTGGTTGCCATGTTATCAAATATGGACGACCCCAAGGCTATCGGTCCTGCAATGGCGGTAGCACTACTTACAACGCTTTACGGAGCTTTTTTCGCTAACGTTATCTGTTTGCCAATCGCGTTCAAACTAGCTGTGCGAGCAGGAGAAGAGAAGCTAAATCAAAGTCTTGTGTTAGACGGTATTGTTGGCATTGCTGACGGTCAGAATCCGCGAGTCATTGAAGGGGTTTTGAAAAACTACTTGGCGGCGAGTAAACGCGGAAGCGCAGAGGAAGAATAATGGCGGAAGAAGAATGCCCCAAATGCCCCCCCGAGGGGCTTCCAGCCTGGATGGGAACCTTCGCAGACTTGATGTCGCTGCTTATGTGCTTCTTTGTACTTCTGCTCTCATTTTCAGAGATGGACGTACTCAAATTTAAGCAAATTGCTGGCTCAATGAAATTTGCATTTGGTGTACAAAACAAAATCGAAGTAAAAGATATTCCAAAGGGTACCAGCGTTATAGCTATGGAGTTTCGTCCTGGCAAGCCCGACCCAACACCAATTGAGTCCATTCAGCAGCAAACCAACGAAATGACTCAGCAAATGCTAGAATTTCAGGCAGGAAATGAGGACTCGGCCGGCGGAAGGCAAAAACAGCGTGGTGAGCAACGCGGCGGGCAAGCTCAGCAAACAGCAACTCAATCTACCTCGTCGGCAGAGCAGAGTACTGATCAATCTCAAATGGCTGAATTGATGAAAAAGGTGGCCCAACAACTTGAAAAGCAGATCTTAGATGGGTCGGTTGAAATGGAATCGTTGGGGCAGCAGCTTACCATTCGTATTCGCGAGAACGGGTCGTTCTCAGCAGGCTCTGCTTTCTTACAGCCCCAGTTTCAGCCAGTGTTAAGAAAAATTGGTACTCTTTTAGCGGACGTCCCCGGCGAGGTTGAAATTTCTGGACATAGCGACGGCCAGCATATTGCTAATGAACTCTATCGTTCGAACTGGGATTTATCGTCGCAACGTGCGGTAGCGGTGGCTGAAGCCATGCGCACAGCGCCAGGTTTTGATGAAAGCCGAATGTCGGTTGTTGGCAAAGCAGATACCGACCCTATTGTTGAGAATGCCACGACGGCGAGTGATAGAGCAAAGAACCGTCGAGTGGAAATTAATATCAACCAAGGCAAACCAATGATATCCCAACCCATATCAGTGGTAGACGACTAAGTGTCTCTCCATTGTAAGTTAAAAACTCAAAAAAAAGCGGTGCTATGCTGCACCGCTTTTTATCAAAGTGATTGTTGGCCACCCAGCGACGGTATTAGACTCTAGCCAAATTCTCTCTGTATTGAGGTTTAGATATAACCAGCTGTACAGTACTGATGGTTCTTTCTAAAAATCCACCTTCGCAATATTTCAGGTAATAGGTCCACATACGCATAAAGCGCTCGTCGTAACCGTCATTTAATAATTCATCTTTTGCCGAGATAAATGCTTCATACCAATGGTTAAGAGTTTTAGCATAGTCCACACCAATATCGTGTAAATCACGGATCATCATGTTCGTGTACTTTTTAAGATGTGCATTTATCTGATATTGCGATGGTAAAAAGCCACCAGGGAAAATGTATTTTTGGATGAAGTCTACGCTGTTTGAGTAGCTATCATAACGTCTATCGTCAATGGTTATTGACTGAAGCAACATAACACCGTCGTCTTTCAAAAGAGAAGCACACTTTTCGAAGAAGTTGCCTAAATACTGTTTGCCAACGGCTTCAATCATCTCAATCGAAACGAGTTTGTCATATTTACCGTCAAGTAATCGGTAGTCTTTTTTAAGTAGGGTAATTTTGCTTTCAAGTCCTTCCCGTGCAATCCAATCTTTCGCCCAAGCATGCTGCTCTTCTGAAATGGTTGTGGTTGTCACGTTGCAGCCGTAGTGCTTTGCAGCGTATACAGCTAGGCCGCCCCATCCTGTGCCTATCTCTATGAGATGGTCAGCTTCGGTCAGTTGTAACTTGTCGCAAATGGCTTTTAGTTTGTAATTCTGGGCGTCGTTTAGCGTTGCATTCGGATCAGGGTAAATCGCTGATGAGTACATCATTGTTGGGTCTAGAAAGCGGGTATAAAGCTTGTTGCCCAAATCATAATGCGCTTCAATGTTTTTCTTGGCTTGGTCTTTTGTGTTTCGACGCGCAAGATGCTGAATCTTGTTGATGGGCATGGTTAGCCACTTGAATTTATTTTCCCATTCATCCAGGGTGGGTAAGTTCCTAGCAAAAACTCTTACCACAGCGGTTACGTCGTCACTGTCCCATAACCCATCCATGTAAGCCTCACCGGCGCCCACACTGCCTCCTAGCAGCAACCGTCGATAGGCCTGCACATCTTTGATATTTACCGTAGCGTTTAAGTCGCTTTCGTCTGTGCCGAAACGCGCAACGACATCGCCGTTTTCTTGAATAGTTAAGCGACCAAATGGAAGTTGATTTAAACACTTCAAAAATAGTGTTCTACAAGTTTTATCTACAAAAGAGACCTCTGAGGTGGTCAGTAGTACAGATTCACCGAAAGACATTGTTATTGTTCCTGACTCTTTTTTGGGTGTGTATAAAGTGGCGTTCGTTTCAGCAATAGCTTAAGCGCGTGCCAATAAATTCCGGCCACAGTCTTTATTGTCATACTGGGTATACGTTTAAGTGCAGCAGATAGATTCGCATTATCCAAAGTAAATTTAGTTAGGTTAATGCCTGCACTGAACTCTTTATCTTCTCTAACGCAATCCATAGCTAAAGAAAGTCTAGATGAAGGCTGGGAAATTGACCATTTGTAAGTCATGTCCATAGGGTTGAAAGGAGAAACGTGAAAAGCCTTAGGCGTATCATCTTGCGTATCCAAGTTTACAAGGTAATGATGGCGCTCATTCCAAGGCGTATTACTGACTTCTGCAAGCATGTGTGTATATTTTCCCTCAGCATTGCGAAGGTAATAAAAATTGACTGGGCTAAAATACAGTCCCCACATGCGCAATTGACCAAGCATAAAAACGTCGCCGAGTAGCACTTTTCCCTCGTTCAACTCAGTCATTCTTTCCAATACGGCTTGTTTCAACGGAATGGACTCGTCTCCTAGGTAGTCTCCTCGCTTAAAGCGAACCCTTGCCTTATTGTTCGAACTAAAGTGTTTTAGCTGACTAGATAAGGCTTCAAGTTCGTCGTTATCAAGTTTCAGCCAAAACAAATAAATATCATAGTCAAATTTATGTTGTGTCGGCTTAAAACGTTGGTGATATACCTTGCCTTTATATATAGCGCTTTCTATCACAGAGATTCACCAAAACGCGCACAGACGTCTAAAGCACTGTTAACGCCGTCTTCATGGAAACCGTTGTACCAGTAAGCGCCACAGAAATGTAAGTTATCCACGCCACATATCTCGCTTCTTCGCGATTGCGCTTTAACCATATTGGCACTGTACTGCGGGTGAGCGTATTGGTAGCTTCGTAAAATGCTCTCTTCGTCGATTTCAGGCGTATTATTTAGCGTTACACAATAAGTATTCTCTGCTTCTAATCGCTGTAGAATGTTCATATTGTAGGTGACAGAAGCGGGGCGAGCTTCCTCGCTCGCGTCCTCTTTTAAGCTGTAGTTCCAACTTGCCCACGCCAACTTCCTTTTAGGCAATTGGCTTATGTCTTTGTGCATTACTACATCATTTTCCGCATAAGGGATATTGCCAAGAATATCTTCGTGCAGTGAGGTAGGGGAATGAATCATTTTTAAAGCTTGATCGCTGTGACACGCAAACACGACATGGTCAAACATTGCAACTGCACCTGATGAATCGGTAACTTCCCACTTGTCATCGCTTTTAGCTACAGAAATGACAGCTGTGGACAATTTGATCTTAGACTCAAATGGCGCAATTAGTGGTGGGATATATTGACTAGATCCACCTTTTATCGTGTACCACTGAGGCCGGTCAGTAATATTGAGCAGCCCGTGGTTATTGAAAAATTGCAGGAAAAAAGTTAACGGAAACTTTCTGGTCTGCTCCAGACTACTAGACCAAATAGCGGCGCACATGGGCAATATATAGTAGCGCGCGAAATCATCGCTCAGCCCTAATTCTTTGATGATATCTTCCAGCGTTAACGATGACGTGTCGCGCTTATCAGCCACCATTGCTTTACACGCCTTATTAAAAGTTAGAATGTCTTTAACGATTCGCCAAAACTTAGGCCGAAGAAGATTACGTCGCTGGGCGAATAAACTGTTTAAGTTATTGCCATTGTACTCAAGGTTCGCTTTTTTACTCATCACAGAGAAGCTCATCTCGGTTGGTTGGTAGTCAACGTTTAGCTGAGTGATAAGCTTGATGAAGTTAGGGTACGTCCAGTCATTGAAGACGATAAAGCCAGTGTCAATGTGATGAGTGTGCCCATTATCGTCAATTTTCTTGGTTGCCGTGTGACCACCAATGTAGTCATTCGCTTCGTAAACTGTGATATCGTGCTGTCTATTTAAAAGGTGTGCGCAGGTTAACCCTGAAATACCTGTTCCTATGATGGCAATCTTATTATTCATTTTAACTTCTCTTACTGTTTCTCGCGCATGGCCAAGGATAAACGCTTTTGGATCGGTGTTGGCAATATGTGCATAAAGCGCAGGATAAACCCAAATAAGCGAGGAAAGAAAACCGTCTGCTTGTTACTTTCTATCCCTTTAAGCATAGCCTCAGCGGCTTCTTCCGCGCTAATTTTCATTGGCATTTCAAAATCATTTTTGTCGGTCAAAGGTGTTTCAACGAAGCCGGGGGATACGGCCTGAACTTTTACACCCTTATGATGAAGATCAACTTCTAAGGACTTGGTAAAGTAATGCAGAGCGGCCTTACTAGAACCATACGCCTGAGTGCGAGTAAAAGGTAATAGGCGAGCCATGCTGTCTACTATGACAAGCTTGTCGCCATCTTTTAGCCGTGGAATAAGGGCGTCAACGCAGTGAACTACGCCAAAGAAGTTAGGCTCGAAAACGCGGCGGAACATCTCTGGCTCAAAGTCGTCAAGATCTACATATTCACAAGTTCCAGCGTTAAGTACAGCGATATCAAAGTGAACGTTAGCCAATGCCTGTCGAGTATCTTCAAGGTCTGACACGTCAAATTGACAACTACTTATTTTGCTATATTTGCTCAGTTCATCAAGGGCTTCTTTATTTCTTCCACACGCAATAACGTGGTACCCATTATCAGCGGCCTTGATCGCCAATGCTTTACCTATCCCCGATGTGGCACCAGTAATTAAAATAGTCTTCATTTTGCCAGCTTCCCTTTTATCTTTCTGATTATAAAACCTAAAATGGGTACGTGCTCATAGACCATTTCGCCCAAATCATAATAGTCTTTATGATAAATGATGATGTCATCTTTAACCCCAAGTTGCGTTGTACCGTCTAGCGTGATCTTTTTATTGTTGTTTTTGAGCACGAGAGTCATCGTCCAATTTACCAGGTGGCTTACCTCGGATTGGTTCTGATTATTATGTTGTGAACAGCAGAAAATGTCTGATATGTCGAACTTGCAGGTTTCAGCTTGGGTAAGAAGGTTAGAAAAGTAATGTTTTACTTCATCTATTCCACGGTGCGTAGTAATGGGGTCGATAAATGTGATGTCACTGGCATAGATGCTTTCCAAGTCATTTGGAGAAATCTGACATATATCTGTGTAAATTTTACAAAAGCGTTTAATCACATCCATACAGCTTCCTTTAAGGTTCGATTTTAAATATAGACTCACTAGACGGTTGTTACTTATTATTGAACTTGATACTACTTTTTACGTTTTTTCCGCAAGTCCCTGATCTAAAATCTATTAACTTTTTTTCTTAGCTCATAAGTTACATTAAACGCAGTGCTTAAGATCACGTTTTTCAACCCTGCTGTGAAAAATATTCCCATTCGATCCTATTTGTACTCATTCGCGTAGTTATTTTTGTGTTTTTGGAAGTTTTGAGTATGAGTGTAGAACGTTTTCCCTTATTTCCTTTGTCTGCGCACCTTTTGCCTGAAGGCAGAATGGCGTTGCGTATTTTTGAGCCTAGATATGTACGTATGGTTAAGCAGGCATGCGCCGAAAATAAAGGCTTTGTGATGTGTATGCTAAATGCAAATGGCGACAAAGATTTAAATGAACATATCCATAAAATAGGAACATACGCACGGGTCATAGACTTCGATATGCTCGACGACGGTTTGCTTGGCATAAAGGTTGCTGGTTCTCATCTAGTTGAGGTAAGTAGCATTGAAGTTGAAAAAGATGGTCTTCGCACTGGTAGTTGTAAGGTTATAGAACCGTGGCTGTGCGATTTGGCTCCTCAGCAAATAGCGCCTATGGACGAGCGGCTTAAAGAGATATTTGGAAATTACGAAGAACTGGCGTCACTCTACGATTCACCAAAGTTTGATTGTCCCAACTGGGTATTAAATCGGTGGTTGGAATTATTGCCAGTCGATGGCTCACAAAAGCAACATTTTTTAGCGCAAAGAGAGTGTACCGGTTTACTCAATTATCTCTCTGCCTTAATAGCTTAAATGTGAGAGCGGTAATCGATATTACAAATTCGTAATCCAATATTTGCGAATTTCGCAAACGTTTTAAGCCGGAACGTCGTAGAATGATACAACCAAAACGGAAAAGCGGACGAATATTATGTTAGTTGGAATTCCATTGGAACAAAGTAACAGCACAATCAAACCTAAAGAGTGTGCTACCGAAATGTCTGATTACCTAGTGGCGGTTGCTGACGCCAGATGCAAACGTTCGTTTGCTCGAGTGTTCAATTATTTTGCACCCCGTCTTCGTTCATATGCTTTAAAGCAAATGGGCAACGAAGCGTTAGCGATGGAGTTGGTGCAAGATACCATGTCAAACGTGTGGCAAAAAGCGCATCTTTTTAATGCTGAGAAAGGCTCTCCATCGACGTGGATATTTACTATTGCGCGTAACATACGGTTTGATATGTTACGTAAGTTACAGAACCGAAAAGAAGATGTATGTTCTGATGATTTGTGGCCAGTGCTTTGCGAGCAAACAGCAGACGCAAATGAAGCACCGCTTGACGAGCAGGTTACATTAGAACAAATCGGTCATTTATTTGAATCACTACCTGTAAAACAAAAAGCGGTAGTTGAAGCCATATATATCGATGGTAAGTCTCAACAAGAAGTTGCCGATGAACTTTCTATTCCCTTAGGTACAGTAAAGTCACGTACACGTTTGGCACTTCAACGATTAAAGGTCATGTTAAACGACAATGATTAGGTTTCACCCCAGTGCCCAACAACTTAAAGATTTCGTTGAGGGCACACTGTCACCTGCTACATCTTTAATGGTCTCAGCGCATTGTGACATGTGCGCCAAATGTCAACGCTTTGTAGAGATTGAGACAGAAAGCTTAGCCGCTCAAATGGTATCAGCTGTTAGTGATAACGCATTCGCGACTTCTGAAGCTTCGCTTCAGTTTGGTGACATGTTTTCACAGATTACGCAACTCCCCCAGTCTCCAAACGGCATTGACGAGGGGACTAATGTTGCTGAGTATCGAGAAATTTTTGATAAGCAAAACTCACCGCCCAAAACCGAGAAACTGGGTACTATCGAGTTGGACGGAAGGACATTTACACTTCCCCGAACGCTCCACAGGTATATAGACAAGACAGGAAACTGGTCAAGCTTAGTCGGCAAACTATGGCAGGCCCCGGTTGATTTGGGTAATCAAGGCGTAGCCAATTTCATTTTCATGGGCAGTGGTGGCAGTGTTCCAGAGCACACCCATCGAGGAACCGAGTATACCTTGGTCATAGATGGTGAATTCAATGACGGGCTCAGCCGTTACGATACTGGCGACTTCATTTTCATGGATGGTGAAAAGACCCATACTCCCAAGGCTGAAGGTAAAGACGGTTGCCTAGTGTTTAGCATTGTAGATCAGCCATTACACTTTACTTCCGGTTTAGCAAGACTGTTAAACCCGTTTAGCCATCTGTTTTTCCGCTAAAGATAGAATGGTTTTGCCAGCTGTATAGCAACCGCAAAATAACAAAAAACGCACTGAAGTGCGTTTTTTTGTTCTAACTACGTGCTCGAAAACCGTTCGCGCTTCAAACCTGCCTTAGCTAGCTGATGAATTCGCTATCCGGGTAGTTAAGTCTAAGTGTCTTCATGGCGTTATCACGAAGCTCCGTTAGACCAAGCTGCTCGTAGCTTGAAACCATAATTTCTAGGGCTTGCTGGACCTGCGTAGTGTTCGGGAAGTGCTCAATAACATAACGGCCACGGTTGGCAGCAGCAACATAAGCCTCTCGCCTCATATAGAAACGTGCAATAGCAATTTCGTAGCGCGCCAAGCGGTCTTTGATATGAACCATACGCTGCTTCGCGTCAGCCGCATACTTGCTGTCTGGATACTGCTGAATTAGGCGACGAAAGTCTTCAAATGCTGCACGGGATTTGGAAGGGTCTCTATCCGTACGGTCAATATTCATTAGCTCTTGGAACAGGTTACTGTCCGATTCCATGTTAGTTAGGCCACGCATATAATACGCGTAGTCAACATCAGAATGATTAGGGTTGAGACGAATGAATCTGTCAATAGTCGCAAGTGTTTCTTCGTTTTTGCCCGATTTGTAATAGCTATAAATAAGATCTAGCTGTACTTGATGCGAAAGAGGACCAAAAGGGTAACGTGAGTCTAGTGCGCTTAACGTTTGAGCAGCAGCACTGAAGTTACCGACTTCCATGCTCTGCTTTGCTCTATCGTACAGTTGCTGAGCACCCATATTAGCTAAAACGGCTTTCTCTTCTTGATCTGAAGAACTGCATCCTGCGACAGACACCATAGCACCCAATAAAACGGGAGCCAGTAGACGAAATGATTTCATAATAATTCTATTTTCCTGCTAAACAGTTTAATACTTCGCTGTCTAAGCTCATGTGTTAAACAACAACACTTTAATTGCATTCTAACGTACTAACGACGAGAAAAACCATACAAAAACGTAAACAAGGCAGTGTACAGCGTGAATACTTGTTATAATACCCTTTTTTAGACGTAATCAATGGTGTTATGACACAGTCGCCGAACACAATACAATTAGAAGCTTCAACGGAAGCTGCGCATTTTGGTTTACGCTTAGATCAGGTTTTGGCTGATTTGTTCCCTGAATATTCTCGTTCTAAGTTAAAAACTTGGATTCAAGACGGGAATGTTGCGGTAAACGGTGAAGTAATCACCGTCCCACGACACAAAATGCAAATGGATGAACTCATTACTGTACAAGCGGAAATGGATGTGCAGGTAACAAGTGTAGCGCAAGACATCGCGCTAGATATTGTTTATGAAGATGAGCACATCCTAGTTATAAACAAACCTGCTGATTTGGTGGTGCATCCCGGAGCAGGAAACCCAAGTGGCACCGTGCTTAATGCATTGCTGAATCACTACCCTGAAATTGACAAAGTTCCCCGTGCAGGCATTGTCCACCGTCTTGATAAAGACACTACAGGCTTAATGGTAGTAGCAAAAACAATACCCGCACAAACGCACCTTGTTGACCAGCTTCAGCGCCGCGAAATGAGCCGTGAATATGAAGCCATTGCATTAGGTACTATGGTTGCCGGTGGCATTGTAGATGAACCTATCGGTAGGCATGCCACAAAGCGCACGCATATGGCAGTTCGCGAAATGGGTAAACCTGCAGTCACCCATTATCGCGTTATTGAAAAGTTCCGCGCTTATACACATTTGCGATTGAAGCTTGAGACCGGTCGTACGCACCAAATCCGCGTTCATATGGCGCATATAAAGCACCCGCTGTTAGGCGACCAGGTATACGGCGGACGTCCGCGCTTACCTAAAGGTGCGTCTGAGGAGTTTATTGCTGCGCTTCGCGGATTCCAGCGCCAGGCTTTACATGCCGCTCAGCTATCGCTATTCCACCCTGAGACCGAAGAGTGGATGACCTGGAAGGCACCGCTGCCTCAAGATATGCAAGACTTGCTGAAGGCGGTTAAGAAAGATACAGCAGACAATCCGCAAGATATGCTTTAAGCAGGAAGTGAGCTATGACATTTTTAGCTGCAAATTCATCTGTTACGTCATCGTTGGATTTAATTAGTCCGGCATGGTCATGCCCCGATAATGTTGTTGCTTATACAACGACAAGAATAGGAGGGGTAAGCATAGGTGAGTTTGCAGGCTTGAACGTTGGAGCTCACGTGGGAGATGACCTTTTATTAGTTAAAGCCAATAGAAGCCGTATCCCACACAGTGAAAAGATCACATGGTTAGAGCAAGTACACAGCAATCGCGTAGTGTCATTGCCAAGCGCTGATACCACCGCCGATGCTGCCTACTCCTGTTCTGTCTCACACTTTTGCGCCGTAATGACTGCAGACTGTGTTCCCATCTTATTATGTGATGAGAGTGGTCAAGAAGTGGCAGCAGTACATGCGGGGTGGAAAGGGCTTGAGACCAATATTATCAAAAATGCGGTTGGGCAATTTAGCTGCGATGCTAATAACATCATAGCGTGGATAGGGCCTGCAATCAGCGGTGCTTGCTATGAAGTGGATGCTCAACTGTCGAGTAAATTTCGTCATATAAAAGGCGCCATCGTTGATAGCCCCAATGAGGGAAAGTACCTGTTAGATCTGCCTTTAATTGCACAAATACAGTTGCAACAAGCTGGTGTAGATATTATTACTCAAAGTAACCTGTGTACTTACACTGACGAGCAACGCTTCTATTCGCATCGAAGAGCTACTCACCAAAACAAACGCACAACTGGGCGAATGGTTAGCGTAATAGGTATGCTTTAGATATCTAATCCTATGGGGATGAGTTCTTAATCCCATCACTTATTTGCGCTAAATCAAAATTCCTACAGTATTTGTTATCTTTTTGGATAACTTTTCAATCTCATACTTGAATCACAATTGAGCAGCCTACATAACTAGAACATAAAGAATCGTTCATTTATTAGGTTGAGATTATGAGACTAGATAGATTTACCAGTAAATTTCAGCTCGCAATATCCGATGCTCAATCACTCGCATTGGGGCGAGACCATCAATATATTGAACCTGTCCATTTAATGACCGCCATGCTAAACCAGCAAGGTGGTTCAGTACGCCCGTTGCTTGACCAAGCAAACATTAATGTCAATGCGCTTCGTTCTGCTTTAAGTCAGGCTATTGAGCGCCTACCGCGAATTGAAGGTATTGGAGGCGATGTTCAGTTAAGCAAAGACAGTGGAGTTCTGCTGAACCTTTGCGACAAAATAGCCCAGCAACGAAAAGATGAATATATAACGTCGGAAATCTTTGTCTTGGCAGCGCTTCAAGATAAAGGGCGATTAGGTGAAATTTTAAAAAGCCTAAACATCACTAAAGAAGCTATTGAAACTGCGATAGATGATATGCGTGGTGGTCAAAAGGTGACAGATCCTAACGCGGAAGACGTGCGCCAAGCTCTTGAGAAGTACACCACAGACTTAACCGAGCGGGCGGAGCAAGGCAAGCTTGACCCAGTGATTGGGCGTGATGACGAAATTCGACGTACCGTTCAGGTGCTACAGCGACGAACCAAAAACAATCCCGTACTTATCGGTGAACCTGGTGTGGGTAAAACGGCCATTGTTGAAGGTTTAGCACAGCGCATCATTAACGGCGAAGTACCTGAAGGTTTGAAAAACAAGCGCGTTCTTGCCCTAGATATGGGCGCGTTAGTCGCTGGTGCTAAATACCGCGGTGAGTTTGAAGAGCGTTTAAAGGCTGTTCTTAACGAGCTAGCTAAAGAAGAAGGCCGCGTCATTTTATTCGTTGACGAACTGCACACCATGGTAGGAGCAGGGAAGGGCGATGGCGCAATGGACGCTGGGAATATGCTAAAACCAGCGCTGGCTCGTGGTGAACTTCACTGTGTGGGAGCAACCACGCTAGATGAATACCGTCAGTACATTGAAAAAGACGCTGCGCTTGAGCGCCGATTCCAAAAGGTACTAGTTGAAGAGCCAAGCGTAGAAGACACTATTGCCATTCTTCGAGGTTTAAAAGAGCGTTATGAGCTTCACCACTCGGTAGACATCACGGATCCTGCCATCGTTGCTGCGGCTAGTTTGTCACATCGTTATATCAGCGATCGTCAGTTACCAGATAAAGCCATTGACCTTATTGATGAAGCGGCCTCTAGTATTCGTTTACAAATAGACTCTAAACCTGAGGATATGGACCGTTTGGAGCGCCGTATCATCCAGCTTAAGTTAGAGGAGCAAGCGCTTGCTAAAGAAACAGATGATGCGAGCCATAAGCGCCTTGAAATGATTGAACTTGAGCGTGAGCAAGCAGAAACCAAGTATGCAGAGCTTGAAAAAGTGTGGGTGGATGAAAAAGATGCTATGCAGGGCACCCAAACCATTAAAGGGGAGCTCGAGCAAGCAAAGCTTGATTTAGAAATTGCTCGCCGGGCATCTGATTTGAATCGTATGTCGGAGCTTCAATATGGTCGTATTCCTGAACTTGAAGCTAAGCTAGAGCAAGCGGCTGAAAATGAAACCCGTGAAACCACGCTACTTAAAAACAAAGTAACAGACATTGAAATTGCTGATGTGCTGTCTCGGTGGACAGGTATTCCGGTAGCGAGAATGCTTGAAGGCGAGCGCGAGAAGCTGCTGCGCATGGAAGATGTCCTTCATAAACGTGTAGTCGGGCAAGAAGAAGCGGTTGAGGCAGTATCAAATGCCATTCGACGTTCACGTGCGGGGCTTGCCGATCCAAACCGGCCGATTGGTTCATTCCTATTTTTAGGGCCAACTGGCGTGGGTAAAACTGAGTTGTGTAAAGCTTTGGCCGGTTTCATGTTCGATACTGAAGATGCCATGATACGTATCGATATGTCTGAGTTTATGGAAAAACACTCGGTGGCACGCTTAGTGGGTGCGCCTCCTGGTTACGTTGGCTACGAAGAAGGCGGGTACTTGACCGAAGCGGTTCGCCGCAAGCCTTACTCGGTCATTTTATTGGATGAGGTTGAAAAGGCACATCCAGACGTATTCAACATTCTGCT
Source organism: Pseudomonadota bacterium (assembly GCA_034190055.1). Taxonomy (GTDB): domain Bacteria; phylum Pseudomonadota; class Gammaproteobacteria; order Enterobacterales; family Alteromonadaceae; genus Alteromonas. Next base: position 17,279 of record JAXHTT010000043.1, read on the forward strand.
TCAAGTGTTGGATGACGGTCGTTTAACTGATGGACAAGGACGCACGGTAGACTTTAAAAATACCGTTGTGATCATGACGTCTAACTTAGGTTCGGACATCATTCAAGATAAACATAACGAAAGTCAGTATGACGATATGAAGGCGTCGGTAATGAACGTGGTAGGGCAGCATTTTAGACCTGAATTTATAAACCGCGTAGATGACATTGTGGTATTCCATCCGTTGGGTAAAGAGCAAATTAAGTCTATTGCTAAAATACAGCTTGCTTCCTTGAGAGCGCGACTAGCGGAAAAAGGTTACAAACTTACTCTTTCTGCTGCGGCCATGGATAAGTTAGCAGATGCTGGTTTCGACCCTGTGTTTGGTGCACGGCCGCTTAAGCGAGCGATACAAGTGCAGGTGGAAAATCCACTCGCACAGCAATTGCTAGCGGGCGAGTTATTACCCGAGTCCACCATTCGAATTGATGCTGACGAAAGTGGGCTATTTGTAGTAAGCGGTTAATCAGCAAACCAAATGTTTAATTTTAAGGCACTGGAAACAGTGCCTTTTTTATTGCTTTATTATTGCCTTGGCACTGTCTTTTCCTTTAGTTTAGTCTGCTAGAGCAATTTCAGCGCGAGTGTTAGGAGTCATACATGGAAACAGCCCCAATTATTAACGCATTTAAACGCGTACTCGGGGAAAGCAACCTTGCCACTGGAAAACGCCAAACTGAGCACTATCGAAAAGGGTGGCGCTCGGGCGAAGGTGAGGCATTGGCCGTGCTGTTTCCAAACACGTTGATGCAGTATTGGGAAGTGCTTAAGGTTTGCGTTGAATATAACTGCATTATCATTATGCAGGCTGCGAAAACTGGGTTAACGGAAGGTTCTACACCAAGTGGGGATGACTACGATAGACCTGTGGTGGTTATTAACACCCTCGCTATGGACGAGATTCTTTTACTAAACGAGAGTAAACAAGTGTTGAGTTTTCCTGGCGCTACCTTGTTTAAACTTGAAAAAGTTTTAAAGCCCCATGGCCGCGCGCCTCATTCGGTGATTGGGTCGTCCTGTTTGGGAGCGTCTATTGTGGGTGGTGTAGCTAATAACTCCGGTGGCGCTTTGGTGAAACGAGGCCCTGCTTATACGGAGTTGTCGCTATTCGCTCAAATAGATGAAAACGGCGAACTAAAGCTGGTTAATCACTTAGGAATAGACTTGGGTGAAACACCTGAAGAAATGATCGGAAATCTTTCTTCTGGTAATTTTGAGAAATCCCTCCCAGAAACGAGTAAAAAAGCGTCAGCCAGTGACTATGAAGAAATTGTTCGAGATGTTAACGCTAATACGCCGAGTCGCTTTAATGCCGACCCATCAAGACTATACGAAGCCAGCGGCTGTGCGGGCAAAATTGCCGTTTTCGCCGTGCGCTTAGACACATTCGAAGTACCTAAAAAAGAACAAACGTTTTACATAGGCACAAACGACGCTGCTGTACTTACCCGTATTCGCAGAGACATTCTGTCAACGTTTGAAAACGTTCCTGAAGTAGGTGAATACCTGCAGAGAGAAATGTTTGATATTGCAGATGTGTATGGCAAAGACACGATATTGAGTATTGAACGTTTGGGTACAGATTCACTTCCTAAAATGTTTGCACTTAAAGGGCGGGTGGATGCTGTACTTAACAAACTCCCTTTTATGCCTCGTTACCTAAGTGACAGAGTTATGCAGTTTGGGAGTAAGTTTTTCTCTGACCAAATCCCCGCAAGTTTAAGAGCCTACCGCGACAAGTACGAGCACCATCTTATCCTTAAAATGAGCGATGGCGGTATTGAAGAGGCTAAAACACTTTTAGCCAAGCTTTTTAGAGAAGAGAGGCTTGATGGCGACTACATTACTTGTAACGAAGAGGAAGCATCTAAAGCCTTTTTACTTCGCTTCGCAGCGGCAGGTGCTGCGGTGCGTTATCAAATGCTGCATCACAAACAAGTCGGGGATATTTTAGCGTTAGATATTGCGTTGCGCCGCAATGACGAGTTTTGGGTAGAAAAGTTGCCTGAGCACATAGCTAAACATGTCGAAAAGCCACTTTATTACGGCCATTTCTTTTGTCATGTCTTCCATCAAGACTACATACTTAAAAAGGGCAGCGACGTCAAAAAAGTAAAGGCGGACATGTTGGCATTATTAGATAGTCGCGGCGCTAAATATCCTGCCGAGCATAACGTCGGGCATTTGTATGAAGCTGAGAGTACTTTACAGCAGTTTTACAGAGAACTAGACCCTACCAATACCTTTAATCCGGGCATTGGTAAGATGGAGAAGCACAAACGCAATTGTTCGTGCTGCCTTTAGTTGTATGCGAAAGAGAGGCTTATAGGCTCTCTAATAATGCTCTAGCTTGCGGGCGTCTAAAGAATGGGCGTTCTACATTTACTGCATACTCTAGCTCTTTCTTCGCTTCCTCAATCCTATTGAGTTTTGCAAGCGTATAGCCAAGATGGTAGCGAATGTTGGGGTCATTAGCGTCCCTTGCGAAAGCGTCTCTAAGCATTTTAAGACTACCCTCATAATCTCCCTGTAGCGCTTTAATATGCCCAAAAGTGTCGAGTATTTTTGATGAATTAGGCTGTAATTCGTAAGCCTGTCGCGCATAGTTTTTCGCGGTAATCAGCGATTTTTCAATATGCATAATAGCTAAGCGGTTAAAGGCCTCGGCTGGGTTCAATAGATTGGGCTCTTCAACAAGCTCTTTGTATAGCGCTATCGATTCGTCAAACTCTTGAATAAAGAAAAGGTACTGTGCCAGAAGGTTTTTCGCCAGCAGGTTGTTTTCATTTTCCTTTACCAGTTTGCGTGCGGTATTTAGAAATACATCTACAAACTGTTCGTTTAATGCGTAGTTGTAGATCGCAACAAAGGCTTGTGCAAAAGAAGCGTCGACTTCTAGCGCTTTTTCAAAAGCGTTAATCGCACTTTCATCATTACCTTTATTTGCAGCTAATCTTCCTTTCAGAAAATGGTAAACCGGGTTTTGCTGCTGGTTTGTAGGAATTGTCGCTAACAACGACTGTGCTTTATCGTTTTTCTGTAAATCTAACAGTAAGCTTGTATAGCGCAAGGCAACAAGTGTGCTCGTGTTTGCTATGTCGTGTGCGCGAGCCATGGCGTCTAGAGCGCTTTCGTTATTTCCCAAATTGCGAGCTTGGTCAGCATAGGCGATAAGCTTTCCAGCATCGTCGTTAATAAAGTTTCTTACAATGCTGAGTGTTTTTTCTGCATCAGCACGCTGTTTATTTGATAGCTGAAGGGCAGCTTTACGAAGAAGGTAGTCAGCATTGTCGAAGTCATCTTTAATAAGTAGATCTAAATGATACAGGGCATTCTTAATGTCGCCTTGTTGCTGGTATAAAGATGAAACGCGTTCCCTAGCACCGCTATTCGACGGCGTAAGAGTTAGTAAATCGAGATAGATTTGCTTTGCTTCATCTACCTTGCCTGCTTTGGTCAGGTTAAAAGCTTTTAGCATCAGCGTTTCATTATGCTGAGGGGACAAAGTAAGAAGTTCTTCAATCAATTGATTAGAAGTTTCTACATTGCCTAAGCGGCTTTCTGTAGCCGCCAAATTGAATTTTGCAGGAAAAAGGGTAGGGTTCTGTGCCAGCGCCTTTTCAATATTGGTTTTAGCTTCTTCTAACTGACCTTGTCTAATCAAGATGCCGGCTTTAAGGTTATATACTTCAGCTTCGTCGGGAAAAAGCCCACTTAGCAGGTTTGCACCTTTTAATGCATTGTCAAACTTCTGGGCCTGTAAATTCATTAATGAATAAGTGAATAGAAAACCCGCGTTATCTTTGTAGTTAGGTAAATTGTTTTCTAGGATCGAAAGTGCGTCGTCTTGTTTTCCCCTCGCAGCCATCAGTTTAATTTTAAAAAGCTGAAGCTTATTTTCATTTGGGTACTTATATTCAAGGTTCTGCAGCAGTCGTTCAGCTTTAAACGCTTTATTTTGGCGAATAAATAAGTCACCTAGAAGAAGTGCCGAGTCAGGGTCTTCCATTAACGCATCTTGATGGCGTTCAAGCAGGGCAAGCGCTTGTTTGTCTTGCTGAGTGGCCATATAGACCTGGCTTAGCATTAATACTGCCTGCAGGTCATCAGGCTCCTGCTGCAAGTAAGCATTAAAGTCCTTTGCGGCTGTTTCCATGTTGTTATTAAAGAAGTTCGTTAAACCACTGATATACAGTAACATGGGTTGAGAGGTTATCAGCTCAGGGTCAAGCTGCGCCATGAAGTCGTTCAGTTCTTTTAGCTTTGCATTATCAATAGCTTGCTGGTTGTCTCTACTTTGTAGCCAGCTGTTGAGTAATATGGCTAACGGATCGTTAGGTGTATCTTCAATAATTTCATCAACGAAAAGCTTTGCGGTATCGTAGTCTTTTGCTTCTAAGTACAAGTCTACAAGGTTACGTAGCGCAATAGGGTCGTCGCGGTTAAACGTCAATGCTTTTTGTAAATGTGCAGTTGCCGCGTCAGTATCTCCCTGTCGGTAAGCAAGCTGGCCCTTCAAGCGCCATGTGATTGCGTTTTCTGGTTCTAACAACATGGCTTTATCGATAAGAGAATTTGCTTTAGCTAAATCTTCATTTTGAAGGGCAATAGAGGCTAGACCATTAATGGCAGGCACGAAGTCTGGCGTCCGGGAAACGATAGTGTTGTAGTCACGTAAGGCGCATTGCTCATCTTCCAATCTAATACAAGCTGTTGCTCGTATCATTAACCACTCGCGCTCTGCCTCTCCTGACAGTTTGTTTAAATCGGAAAAGTCGACAATCTCTTTATATCTGTTCAAGAACAGCCAAGTGTTGCCAAGCGGTTCTGCCAGAAGGTTAATATCAGCACCCATTTCCAATGCTTCTACAAACTCCATCTCGGCCGCGGTTAAGTAGCCGTTTATAAGCAGTATTTCGCCCATAAGAATTTTTGCAGCTAGATTCTCAGGGTCTTTCTGTAAGCTGTTTTTAAGGTGGATATAGGCTTCATCGTATTCGTTTTGATTAAACGCGGTGAGTGCTTTTTCGTAATCTTCTGATGTAGTAGCAAAACTGTTGAAAGTAATTAACGATGAGGCAACTGCAGAGATAATAGCGCGATGTACAATTCGCTTTTTATTATTAAAAAAATCCATATAAACCTTCGAAACTTAGCCTAGCCACTGGCTTAAAAATAGCATAAAAAAAGGTGGCCTAAGCCACCTTCTAAAGATACGTGTTTTCTAAGCGTTTTTAAACAATTAAACGCGACGCTTTCGTCGATAAAGAACAAGACCCAAACCTAAGCTCATTAGTGCGAGAGCACCTGGCTCGCTGACTTCTGTTGGAGGTGTATCTACTTCAGTATTTAGACTGGCTGTCACAGAAGAAAGTTTAAATCCGACACCTTCAAAATTGCTCGAACTGGTATCGAAGAAAGTGTTATACGCCCCGATCAACCAATATTTTGCAGTGGTTAACTTAGTAAACGATGATTGATAATTGGAGATGTCATAATGGCCGATAGCAGTTGATATAGCATTTCCCGCAATATCAGCCCAAGTGTTCGAGCCCGAAAAAAGAGATAGAGAGTTGTCTTTCAGACCTGCGACCGTAATATCTTTTGATTTGCTGCTTTCTTCAGCCCATGAAAAGCTAGCTCCAGTTAAAGAAACAGCTGTATCAAAACTTAGTAAAAGCATATCAAAATCGCGTTTACCGTAGCTTTCACTGAAGTTATCAATAGAGTGAGCATCGGCGTAATATTTACGTCCATATATAAATGCATCTTGGTTCTCTATTGCAAGTCCTTGCCCCCATTTATCAATTGTAGCTGACTGAACGGTTTCATCTTCCCATTGTATATCACCATTTCCGTAAAGCTTTGAACCATTGTAATAAATAGCATCGTGAGAGCCTGTATCTGACCAAGCGGTAATACCTACCTTGACTGTCTTTCCTTGGATCGTAACAACAGACGTGCCTTGCGTTGGATTCACAGTGGTGGAGTAGTTTTTACTACCATTACTACTGACTAAATCATATATAAATGAGTCTTTATGAGAATCTGTAGCTGCTACAGAAAAACTAAACACTGATAAGAGCGACATTAGAACTCGAGAATACGTCATTTTTATTCCTACGGCTTATGGAGTTACTTCTTTCTCAAGTTAAGCTATTTTTGTGCCATATTTTATATTTCTGTTTTTTAAAAGATTATTTTGTAAATTTCATAGGCGAGTAAAAAAAACTGACAGGTAATACCACCTGTCAGTGATCTAAAGTCTAATTTTGTTAAACAAGTTTTTTGCGGCGCCACATGACGAATAGCGAACAAGCCATGAGTAGACCTATAGAACCAGGTTCAGACACTTCAGTGGTATCTGGTGTACCCGCTGTTTCTGAAATAGAGAAACCGATATTGGCAAGTTTAAATGCGTCGTTACCTATTCTTCCGTCAGTTTCACCAAATACAGTGTTGTATGCACCTACTAACCAATATTGGGCTGACTCAGTAAAGGAAAAGTCTGCACGATGGTCTAAATATTCACAACTCTCAATATCAAACGAAGCTGACGTAAGTGCATCTGCAACTATATCACTCCACGTGTTAACGCCAGAGTTTAGTTTTGCCTTACTGCCAAGCGCTGCAACAGAGACTTGGCTATCGTTACTATTGTATAGCCAAGAAAAGCTAGCGCCGGTAATCGTTACCGCAGAATCGAACGATAGCAACACAAAATCATAATCGCGTTCTACGTTTGTGAATCTGTAGTAGTCCGAGTTATCGCTACCGCTGGAAAAGTAGTTTAGATTATCAATGGCATGGTCTGCACTGCCACGGTAATTCGCTTCATCATTATTAGTAACACCATAAGCCCATTTATCAGATATTTTCTCTAGCTTCGCGCCGACTACGGTTTCTCCAGTAATTCCCTGCGTATCAGAAAAGGCAGACATGTTTATATTTAGCCCGTCTATTTGAACAATGGAATCATTCGTCGGGGTGTTCTGGGTTACCTTGTTATCTACCAAGTCATAATTGTATTCACCTAACGGTGAATTGCATACTTTGCTTTGTTCTGATGTTTGACTTGACGAACCGCAATGTGAATAACTCTTCTTGGTATAATAGTAGGTGGCATATGCTGAATTAGCACTTAACGTGGATAGCAAAGCCGTGGAGACTAGTAATACAGACTTCAAAGAAAAGTGTTTTGGAAGTAATAGCATAATTGCTTTCCTATAAAAGAAGCGCTTTTCGCTTCTAGTACATACTAAGATAGCGTTGCACCTATCTATTGGCGCACACTTAGTAAGTACCTAAATTCAACATGGACTTGTATGATATATGAACGGTGACCTATTTAAGGTATGTTGCCGTATACCTAGTTATTAGACTCAGTTGAAGGGATACGTTAGGCGACTGAGGCTTCTAGGGGCTGCTGCTAGTAATGTCGGCGATAGAATAGAGATTATTATTTGCTTTATCGAAGCAGGGTAAAAATATGCCGGTAAAGATACTGTATTTTTACTTTGCTATGCGTTCCTAGATATCTATGAAATAATTAACGCAATTGTATATGTAGAAGTATGAGGACATATGTCTGATCAAAAACGTAAAGGGATATACTTACTTCCCAACTTATTAACAACAGCAGGGTTGTTTTCTGGTTTCTTTGCTGTGGTTTCATCCATGAACGGAAGATTCGAGGCCGCCGCAGTAGCTATCTTCGTCGCTATGATTTTTGATGGTTTAGATGGGCGTGTGGCAAGAATGACAAATACACAAAGTGACTTCGGTGCTGAATTTGACTCTATGGCCGATATGGTTTCTTTTGGCGTAGCGCCTGCACTTGTTGCTTATAACTGGGGCTTGACTGAACTTGGTAAGTTAGGCTGGTTAGCAGCCTTTATATATGTAGCAGGTGCAGCGCTTCGCTTGGCCCGTTTTAATACACAAGTGGGTATTGCAGATAAGCGTTTCTTCCAAGGGCTTGCAAGTCCGGCTGCTGCGGCAGTTGTATCCGGTCTTGTATGGGTAGGTGTTGAGTATGATGCAGTAGGTACCGACTATGGTTTTATAGTTGCTGCAGTAACTGGCTTAGCTGGCTTACTTATGGTGAGCAACTTTAAATACAATTCGTTCAAAGAAGTTAATTGGCATGGCAAGGTCCCATTTGTAGGTCTTCTTGTAGTCCTCCTGATATTCGTTGTTGTAGCAACAGAACCCGCTTTGGTACTGTTCCTTGTGTTTGCACTATATGCGTTAGCTGGACCTATCAATACTTTTCGTACCGTTGAGAAAGTAACGTTAGACGACGTAGTGGGCGATCATGAAGAAGATGCGGACTTCAATGCCGATAAAAAGAAAAGCAATGAAAGTGTAGACAATAAGCAGGAATGATTACCGTAGCGATAATGAGATGTCGTTGCTCAATAATAAAGAGAATATGCCTTTTTGAGCTGACAGAATAAGGATATACAAGCGTAAACGCATGCTTAATGTACTAATAGATTAAAAAGCGACCGAACGGTCGCTTTTTTTATATTTATTTAAAAAAGGGTGTTGACGATGCTACAGGAATGCGTAGAATGCGCGCCTCCTCAACAGGGAACAGCAAAACGCTAACAACTGATGAGGATGTCAAAAACCAAGTTTAAAAATAAATGAACAAAAGTTGTTGACAAAAAAAAGATGCGCTGTAAGATACGCATCCGCTTCGGGAGAGGCAGCTAGCAAAAGCTAGTAACGTTCTTTAAAAATTTAGACAAGACAATCTGTGTGGGCACTCGTTAAGAGTGTCACAACGACGATTCATATTTCGATATATTTAATTGAAGAGTTTGATCATGGCTCAGATTGAACGCTGGCGGCAGGCCTA
>JAXHTT010000044.1:0-26004 GCA_034190055.1 Pseudomonadota bacterium
GGCTACAGTACCAAGCGCCTTGGTTTTGAGGCTCTTCTTGACACCAAACCCAATCTTTTACATGGCTATATTGTGCCACAACTTTAGCGCATTCTTCTTGTGGGAATGGATAAAGTTGCTCCAAACGAACGATTGCAACGTCTGTTTGCTCATTTTTACGGCGTTGGTCTAGCAAATCGTAGTAAACCTTGCCAGAGCACATAACAACGCGCTTGACGTTCTTGGGATCGATATCGTCAATTTCACCGATGACGTTATGGAATTTACCTTCTGCTAATTCCTCTAACGATGATACCGCCATTGGATGACGCAACAATGACTTAGGCGACATCACGATAAGCGGTTTACGCATCGGGCGAACAACTTGACGACGAAGCATGTTATATACCTGTGCAGGTGTAGAAGGCACACACACTTGCCAGTTGTGATCAGCACACATTTGAAGGAAACGTTCGAGGCGTGCAGAACTATGCTCTGGCCCTTGACCTTCATAACCATGTGGAAGTAAAACGGTTAGACCACACAAACGGCCCCACTTCGCTTCACCTGAACTTAAGAACTGATCAAAAACAACCTGCGCACCATTGGCGAAGTCACCAAACTGGGCTTCCCAAATAGTCAGACATGTAGGCTCTGCTGTCGCATAACCATACTCAAATGCCATTACTGCTTCTTCCGAAAGCACAGAGTCGTAAATTTCAATCTCACCCTGACCTTCGCGAATATGTTGCAGAGGCATGTACGTCGATGCGTCTTTTTGATTGTGTAATACCGCGTGGCGGTGGAAGAAAGTACCACGACCAGAATCTTGACCTGTAATACGAATGTCTTCACCAGCATCAACAATTGTGGCATAAGCTAAGTTTTCTGCCATACCCCAATCTAGCTTTTTGTCGCCAACAACCATGGCTTTACGGTCTTGGTAAAGCTTGTTAACACGAGACTGAAGCTTGTGGTCTTCAGGGATAGTGGTAATTGCTTCACCCAGCTTTTTAAGCTTTTCAACTGAAAGCGCGCCGTCGTATGGTGTATCCCAGTCGTGACCTAAATACGGAGACCAGTCTACACTGTGCTCTGTCATCGGACGCCATTCTTCAACAACGCATGCACCGTGATCTAGCGCTTCGCGATATTCTTCAAGGTAGCGATCAGCATCACGTTGCTCAATGACGCCTTCAGCAATTAGCTGATCAGCATAAAGCGCTCGTGGAACTGGGTGCTTTTTAATCTTTTGGTACATCAACGGCTGCGTTGCATTTGGCTCGTCCGCTTCGTTGTGCCCATGACGACGGTAACAAACTAAGTCAATTACTACGTCTTTCTTAAACTTATTGCGATATTCAAGCGCAAGCTGTGTCACAAAGGCTACCGCTTCTGGATCGTCTGAGTTCACGTGGAAAATCGGTGCCTGTACCATCTTGGCGATATCAGTACAGTATTGCGTAGAGCGGGTATCTTCAGTCTTAGAGGTGGTGAAACCAACTTGGTTATTTACCACAATACGAACCGTACCGCCTACTGCAAAGCCGCGAGTTTGCGACATGTTGAAGGTTTCTTGTACTACACCCTGACCGGCAATTGCTGAGTCACCGTGAATAGTTATAGGAAGCACTGTGTTAGTGTCGTTATCGCGACGAGCTAGACGAGCACGTACAGAACCCATAACTACAGGGTTTACAATCTCAAGGTGAGACGGGTTAAACGCTAGTGCTAAGTGAACATTGCCGCCTGGAGTCGCGAAGTCTGAAGAGAAACCTGCGTGATATTTAACGTCACCCGCACCTAGCGAGTCATCGTGCTTACCAGAGAATTCATCAAACAGAACAGAAGGGTTTTTACCAAGAACGTTAACCAACACGTTCAAACGGCCGCGGTGAGCCATACCGATAACCACTTCTTTGGTACCTGCCGTGCCGGCTTTGGTGATAAGACCTTTTAGCATAGGAATTAGCGCGTCACCACCTTCTAGTGAGAAACGCTTCGCACCTGGGAATTTAGAGCCCAAGTATTTTTCCATACCATCAGCCGCGGTTAGACCTTTAAGAATGCCTAATTTTTCATCGCGCGAGATTTCTGGTTTGGCTTGAACTGATTCAATCTTTTGCTGTAACCAACGCTTCTGTTCGGTATCGGTGATGTGCATGTACTCTGCACCGATAGAACCACAGTATGTGCGGTTAAGAGATTTAAACAGCTCACCTAGCGGCATAGACTCTTTACCAATGGCATAAGAACCTACATTGAATACTGAATCAAAATCCTGTTCAGAAAGGCTGTGGTGAGACAATTCTAAATCACGTACACGAGCTTGCTTCCAAAGACCAAGTGGGTCTAAATTAGCGTGCTGATGACCGCGGAAACGATATGCGTTGATTAACTGGAGAACTTTAACTTGCCTATCGTCTGAAACATTTGCCGAAGGCACAGACGGGCTAGACATGCGGGCTGTGGGCCCTAACGCAGCAAGTTGCCTAAACTGATTTTTGATAGTTGTATGATTGGTTTCTAACTCTACGCCATCGACTTTGGGGAGGTTATCGAAGATTTGTCGCCAATTTTCAGAGACGCTTTGAGGGTCTTCTAAATAGGTTTCATACAACTCTTCAACATAGGCAGCGTTGGCACCTGCCATGTGCGAGGAATCCCACCACGCTTTCATCACGCTTTCTTGCATTTAATTTGCCTTGCTACGTTTTATAAAATCTAGTTAACAATCAATAAGTATTATAAGGTTATTCTCGGCATAACCAAGTGTTATAACAGCTAATATATAAAAAAATAGCCATCCTTTTGGGATGGCTATTTAGAGCATCACTTTCTGTAACTAAAAGAAGTTATCAGAATATAGTACTAAACAGCCCGTTGTAAAAGCATAGACTTGATTTGGCCTATTGCTTTTGTTGGGTTTAAGCCTTTAGGACATACACTCACACAGTTCATGATACCGTGACAGCGGAATACGCTGAATGCATCATCAAGGTCGTTAAGACGCTCTTCTGTTGCAGTGTCACGGCTATCAATTAAGAAACGGTATGCGTGTAGTAGACCTGCTGGGCCGATGAACTTGTCTGGGTTCCACCAGAAAGATGGACAAGACGTAGAACAACAAGCGCAAAGAATACACTCATACAAACCGTCTAGCTTCGCGCGCTCTTCAGGCGACTGTAAGTGCTCACGCGCTGGCGGCTGTTTGCTGTCGTTGATTAAGAATGGCTTAATCTTTTCGTACTGAGTGTAGAACTGAGTCATGTCTACTACAAGGTCACGTACTACTGGTAAACCTGGAAGTGGACGTACAACAATTTTACCTTTGCCTAGGGCTGATAACGGAGTAATACATGCTAGGCCGTTTTTACCGTTCATGTTTACACCGTCAGAACCACACACACCTTCACGGCAAGAGCGACGGAAAGATAGCGTCGGATCTTGCTCTTTAAGTGCAAGTAGCGCGTCTAGCACCATCATGTCCTGACCTTCCTCTACTTCTAGAGTGTAGTCCTGCATGCGAGGCTTCGCATCTACTTCAGGGTTGTAACGATAAATCGAAAAAGTTAATTGCATGATCGTTGCCTCTCTTAATATGAACGCACTTTAGGCGGGAATGCTTCCCTAAGCTTAGGCGCCATATTCACTTCACGTTTAATCATTTTATCAGTGTTCGGATCGTAGATGCTGTGGCATAACCAGTTGGCATCGTCACGGTCCGGGAAGTCGAAGCGGCTGTGTGCACCACGGCTTTCCGTTCTGAAGTTCGCTGCTACTGCAGTGCTGTACGCGGTTTCCATTAGGTTATCAAGCTCTAGGCATTCAATACGTTGAGTATTGAAGTCTGAGCTCTTATCGTCAAGGCGTGCATGCTTAAGACGCTCGCGAATTTCGCCAAGCTCCTTAAGACCTTCCGCCATGGCTTCACCTTCACGGAATACTGAGAAGTTAAGCTGCATGCATTCTTGCAAGTCTTTCTTAATTTGAACAGGGTCTTCGCCCTTTCCTTTCTCTGAATTTTCCCAACGGTTGAAACGTGTCATTGAGGCTTCTAGGTCAGACTCAGACGCGTCGCGTGTTGGTGCCATTTCAGATAATGTCTTACCAAGGTGTAAACCAGTCGCACGACCAAATACAACAAGATCAAGTAGTGAGTTACCGCCAAGACGGTTCGCACCGTGTACTGATACACAGGCAATTTCACCACAAGCGAATAAACCGTTTACCACTTTGTCGTTGCCGTTTTCGTCAACTGTTAAGCACTGGCCGTCAACGTTTGTAGGAATACCACCCATCATGTAGTGACAGGTAGGAATTACCGGAATCGGCTCTTTAACTGGGTCGACGTGTGCGAATGTACGTGAAAGTTCAAGGATACCTGGTAGACGAGACTCAAGAACATCCTTACCAAGATGGTCAAGCTTAAGCTTAATGTGTGTACCCCACGGGCCTTCACAACCACGACCTTCACGGATTTCTGTCATCATTGAACGCGCTACTACGTCTCGACCCGCTAGGTCTTTCGCGTTAGGTGCGTAACGTTCCATGAAGCGCTCGCCGTCTTTGTTTAGAAGGTAACCACCTTCACCACGACAACCTTCCGTTACCAATGTGCCTGCGCCAGCGATACCCGTTGGGTGGAACTGCCACATTTCCATATCTTGAACCGCAACGCCTGCACGTAGTGCCATACCAACACCGTCACCGGTATTGATGTGTGCATTTGTAGTAGATGCGTAAATTCGGCCAGCACCGCCTGTTGCTAGTACAACAGCGCGAGACTTAAAGTAAACTACTTCACCGGTTTCAATGTCGATTGCCGTACAACCAACTACGTCGCCGTCTTGATTTTTAACTAAGTCTAGTGCATACCACTCAGAGAATACTTTAGTCTTGTTCTTTACGTTTTGTTGGTAAAGAAGGTGAAGCAGCGCATGACCAGTACGGTCAGCTGCTGCTGCTGTACGTGCGCCCTGCTCGCCGCCAAAGTTCTTTGACTGACCACCAAAAGGACGTTGATAGATTTTACCATTCTCAAAGCGAGAGAAAGGTAGGCCCATATTCTCCATCTCAATGATGGCTTCTGGACCAGTTTTACACATGTACTCGATAGCGTCTTGGTCACCGATGTAATCTGACCCCTTTACGGTGTCGTACATGTGCCATTCCCAGTTATCTTCGTGTGAATTACCTAATGCTACGGTAATACCACCCTGTGCAGACACAGTATGAGAACGGGTTGGAAATACTTTAGACAGCAGTGCGCATGATTTACCAGATTCTGAAATCTGTAGCGCCGCGCGCATACCTGCACCGCCTGCACCAATTACAACTGCATCAAACTCGTGAACGGGTAAACTCATTTTACACTCCCCACAGTACGAATAGGCCAACAGCTACATAGCCGAACGCGATGATATTTAGTATATATTGTAGTCCTGCGCGCAGACCTGTTGCTTTAACATAGTCTGTTAGCACCTGCCATAGGCCGATGCGCACGTGGATCATCACTGCTACTAGTGCTGCCAATGTGAAAACTTTCATAGCTAGGCCAGAGAACAAACCTCGCCATTCGATAAACGTTAGGTTATCTGTGGTGATGAAAAACCACGCCATGAAAACCGAGTACGCGAAAATAATTGCTGCTGTAGCGCGAAGTGAAACGTAATCTTGTACGCCGTCACGCTTAATACTTGCTTGGTTGGTTACCATAATGCAACTCCCAATACTACTGTCAGTACAACCCAAAGTGCGATTACTGCTTTTGCACTTGTGTTACCCGACTCTAATTCTTCCCAGTGACCTAAATCCATAACAACGTGTCTTAGGCCGCCTAGAATGTGATATGTCAGCGCTGAAGCTGTGCCAATTGCGACAAATTTTCCAAGGAAACCGTCCATGATTGCTTGTACGTTCGCGAAACCTTCTGGCGAGTGAACAGATACTGCCCACGCCCAAATAACGAAAAGTAGCGCGAAGAACATTGCAACACCGGTTACACGGTGGAGAATTGACGAAATAGCAGAGGGCGGAAATTTAATAGTATTGAGTTCTAAATTTACTGGTCTTTGCTTTTTCACAATGTATGCCTGTTTAATCCGTAGGGGATAATGAATTCCTCACCTTTATTATGTCCTGAGTAAGTAAATTCGATTTTTAACCTGTTAATTGCCTCATCCATTGAGTTGTTAACAATTTGTGAATTATTCTTTAATGCCTGTAACAGAATAAATATTCTGTTTCTCAAGCACCGCTGAGTATATCCAGCGTAGTATATAATTACAATTTTTTGTGCCGTAGTAAGACTTTAGTCGCTATATGCACTTTAATGATAATTATTTTGCTAGAAAAAAGATCAAAATTGGGCGCAACCCGTTATAACGAGTGCAATTACAGTTTTTAAAAGTTTATCAGTAGCTAACCGGAATAACTATGCATATCAATAAGAAATTAAGCACTTTTAATCTGTATGCGTAATTATTCCCCATGAAAAGGTTACTTTTTAATCTGACCTGTTAATATATTTATTAATCGGTGGTTTACCTTTGGCTAAAAGCCATCGATAATTGCACTGTATCGGGCAAAGTGATTTCCCAACGAGTTAATCGAATGTGACTTTATTGCTAGTATTTTTTTACGCAATTCAGAATATTTATTGTTCAAATATGCAATTAAATTGACTTGTTGGTACATAATAAAGTACAAATACGCCCACTTTTCCCAACGAGGCGGACATTTTCGTCCGTTTTCGCTGCAAACAGAACCATTCTGAGGAGAGCATTTTATGGCAGATCAGAAAGCCATTCTTAAAGCCGGCGGTAAGGAAATCGAGCTTCCTATCTTGTCTGGCACCGAAGGACAAGATGTAATCGATGTCCGTACGTTAGGCCAACACGGTTACTTCACGTACGACCCAGGTTTTATGGCGACAGGATCTTGCGAGTCTTCAATTACCTACATTGATGGCGCTCAAGGTGTTTTATTACACCGCGGTTTCCCTATCGAAGAATTAGCGCGTGATGCAGACTACTTGGAAGTTTGTCACATGCTTCTTCACGGTGATGCACCAACAAAAGAACAGTACGAAGAGTTCAAGGAGACGATTACTCGTCACACCATGGTACACGAACAAATTAACATGTTCTTCCACGGTTTCCGCAACGACGCACACCCAATGGCAATGCTATGCGGTACCGTTGGCGCTATGTCTTCGTTCTACCACAGTGATTTAGACGTTTCTAATGAAGAGCAGCGCATTCGCAGCGCGCATCGTCTAATCGCTAAGATGCCAACGCTTGTGGCGATGTGTTACAAGTATAATATTGGCCAGCCATTCGTTTATCCACGCAATGACCTAAGCTACGCAGCTAACTTCCTGAACATGATGTTCTCTGTACCAGCAGAAGAGTATCAAATCAGCCCAGCTGTTGAGCGCGCAATGGACCGTATCTTTACGCTTCACGCAGATCACGAACAGAATGCGTCAACGTCTACCGTACGTCTAGCTGGTTCTTCTGGTGCAAACCCATATGCATGTATTTCTGCAGGTGTTGCATCACTTTGGGGCCCTGCTCACGGCGGCGCGAACGAAGCATGTCTTAACATGCTAGAAGAAATCGGTACTGTAGACCGCATTCCAGAGTTTATTGCTCGTGCAAAAGACAAGAGCGACCCGTTCCGTCTTATGGGCTTTGGTCACCGCGTTTACAAAAACCACGACCCTCGTGCTACGGTAATGCGTGAAAGCTGTCACGAAGTACTAAGCGAGCTTAACGTTAAAGATCCACTACTAGAAGTAGCAATGGAACTTGAAAAAATTGCGTTGAGCGACCCATACTTTGCAGAGAAGAAACTGTTCCCGAACGTAGACTTCTACTCAGGTATCGTGCTTAAGGCAATTGGTATTCCTACCAACATGTTCACGTGTATCTTTGCCCTATCTCGTACAGTAGGCTGGATTTCACACTGGCATGAAATGATGAGCGACCCTAAACAGAAGATCGGTCGTCCTCGTCAGCTTTACACTGGCCACAGCCAGCGTAAGTACACGCCGATTAAGTAATTATTCAGGTAACACTGAACTAAGTATTACGCTCAATAGTAAAAATAGCGCCTTCATGGCGCTATTTTTGTTTATACAACCATCGTCAAGGAACATCCATGCCCTATTCTGCGGTTTTTTTAGGTATCGCCGGTCTTATTCCTTTTGTAGCAATGCCACTAGCCTATCAGCTTAATTTGTTATCACTAACGCAAAGTGCCGTTTACTTTGTGCAGTACTCAGCTGTGTTGTTATCTTTCTTTGGAGGTATTCATTGGTGGGACGCAGTAAGTAACCAACGCTATGGCAAGCAAATGCTTATCGCAATGTTGCCAACAATCGTAGGGTGGCTGTGTTTAGTATTCTCACATGATGTAAAAGCTTTTGGCGTATTGTCACTTAGCTACGTTGCAATATTAATCTATGACAAGTTCACGCTAAGCCTTCCTAAAGAGCAGGTTGTCAGTTATGTCAGTTTGCGTATGGGCTTAACTAGCGTTGTGGTTATCTGTCACGCCTGGATGATTTATTTACTGGTATAGGTACCGTATAGATGTAGCATGTGTGCTCGGAAACGGCCAATTTACCGTTACGCATAACCAGCAAAAGAAAACTTTAAGCCACTGATAGTATTATTAATTCCACCAATTTCTTCACAAATAAAAAAGGCGATAATAATGAAGCATTATTATCGCCTTAGTTCTTTTACCTCACAGTATTTTCAGAAGCGCAAGATTATTATTCAGCGCGAATAAGCGAAAGTAACTCTTCTGTTTTTTGTTCCATCAGCGCGATGTCGCCTTTACTTTCAACATTTAATCGAATTACTGGTTCGGTATTCGATTTACGCAAGTTGAAGCGCCATGTATCGAATTCTAATCCTAATCCGTCAGTTGTGTCGATAACGCTAGCGAGGGGCTGGTACTTACTGGTTACGCGTTCAAGTGCCGCGTCAGCATCTTTAAGTTTACTGTTAATTTCGCCTGATGATGGGAACGCCTGAATACGTTTTTTTACCATACTTGCGAGTGTTTGTTTTTTCACGCATACCAATTCAGCAATTAATAACCAAGGGATCATGCCCGAGTCACAGTAGGCAAAATCTCTAAAGTAGTGATGAGCGCTCATTTCTCCGCCGTAAACGGCGTCTTCTTTACGCATACGTTCTTTAATAAACGCATGACCTGTTTTAGATTTAATCGGTGTACCGCCTGCATTCGCTACGATATCTTCTGTGTTCCAGTACACGCGTGGGTCATAAATGATTTTGCTGTCGGCATTTTTCTCGATAAAAGCTTCAGCAAGCAAGCCAACAATGTAATACCCTTCAATAAATTCGCCGTCTGCATCAAACAAAAAGCAGCGGTCGAAGTCACCATCCCATGCAATACCGAAATCAGCACCTGATGATTTAACCTCGTCAGCTGTGTCTGCACGATTTTCAGGTAAAAGAGGGTTTGGTATACCATTTGGAAAAGTGCCATCTGCGTTGTGATGTACTTTAATGAATTCAATCGGTACACCCTGCACTTTCATTTCTTTCTCAATTGCGTTAAGTGCAGGACCAGCCGCACCGTTACCGGCATTAACCACTACCTTTAAAGGCGTAAAGTTACTCAGATTGACATAAGATAGCATGTGCGAAACATAGTCCGTCATGCACGATTTCACAGTGTATTTATCGCTTTGTGAAAGCTTTACTTCATCTACATGAGCAGTACCGTTGAAAAACGCATCAGCGTCAATCTTAACGCCATTGGTATAATGCCCTAACCTCTCTGATACAAAGTTGTCCTCTAACGCTTCTGCTTTTTCTTTAATCGCGTTTAGGCCTGTGTCGCCACTAATTGGAACAGAGCCTGACTTCACCAGTTTCATACCGTTATAGTTGATAGGGTTGTGACTGGCAGTTACTTCAATACCACCGTCAACGCCAAGATGTTTGGTAGCAAAGTAAATTTCTTCGGTTCCTGCCATGCCAATGTCGGTAACAGTAGCTCCAGCATCGATAAGACCTGCGCTTAACGCAAGTTTCAGCGGAGTAGAAGTAAGACGTACATCGCTGCCAACAACAACAGTCTTTGCTGCGAGCTCTTGCGCAAAAGCATAGCCAATTCGGTACGCTACCTCTTCAGTTAACTGTGAATTCAATTCGCCACGGATATCGTACGCTTTAAAGCAGGTAATTGGGGTCGCCATTTGGATAGAAATTCCCTGTGTTTTAACTATTTATGATTACATTACCGCCTCTTACGACCTAAAGGAGCATACCGCCCTTTATATTTATCGCAAAAGAGAAGAAAACTTGTATTTAAAGATACAGGTATTAAATCATTAGGGAGAGTGAAATACTATTTCAATTTGAATAACACAGCGTTTGACTATCACCTTTTTAATCAATGAAATTAAAGCGAAAGTTCAAAGTGGGTACTGTTATACAGAACACCTTGATGCTGATACTTGCGATAAAAACATAGTGTAGGATTAAAGTCACTTTTTATAAGTACTTTTTCAGAAGCGGCGTTATTATCCATGACTTCAGCACAAAGCGTTGTGATGCCCATGCTTTTGGCCTCATCTATCAAAAATAAAACACAGCGAGAAGCTATGCCCTTACCACTTTCTTTTTCGGCAACTCTATAGCCAATTTCCGCCCTGTTGCCTTGTCTATTTTTGATATTAGCACGGGCTACCACCTCGTTGTTGCGCTGCCTGTCAACAAGCACATAGCCCCATGCTCTTTCCTGTTGTTTTAAGTAGCGCAACTCACTAACGTGATTGCCAACACCATCTATTGAATAAAACGCCGCCTCTCTTGGTGCTATAGACATTTCAAAATAGCGTTTATTAATACGCTCAAATTCTAAAAGTGATAGCACGTGTTTTTCAGAGACGCTTTCAAAATGCATTGGCAGTGCTGCTCCTTGCTGAACCTAATGAAGAGGTATTGATTAAAAGCCCAGTCTAATCACAGTCCGCATAGATAATTACCCATAGTCGAATCAAAGCAGGCAAACCTTGTATCTACTTTGCTAATGAACCGCTTTGGTAATCGTTAAATGCCTGAACAATTTCCTGCTGAGTGTTCATTACAAAAGGCCCATATTGGACCACAGGCTCTTCAATAGGTTTACCTGAGACCACTATAAACTTACAACCCGTATCAGCGGATACAGATAGCTGCTTGCCACTTTGTGACAAAACACCCAGCTCTCCCTGCGACACAATTGTTTTTTTGCTAAGTTCGCCGCTATTAATGACCACGATTCCCTCGTACACATAAATGAAAGCAGCTTCATCCGAACCCAGTGCAATTTCCGAACTCCCGCTTCGTAGTGCAACGTCTAAAAAAAGTAGGAGCAACCGCCGTTGTCTTCACAGGCCCTTTCACACCGTCAATTTCACCCGCTAACACTTTGATTGCTGCATCTTGAATGTGTACTGTAGGCACACTATCTGGCTGTATGTCTTGATAGTTGGGCGCTGACATTTTCTCTACGGCCGGAAGATTCACCCACAGCTGGAAGCCTTGTAACAAACCCTTTTCCTGTTCAGGCATTTCTTCGTGAATGATGCCACGCCCTGCATTCATCCATTGTATTCCACCAGCTTCAATGACCCCCTCATTGCCAACAGAGTCTTTATGACGCATTTTACCTGCAAGCATATAAGTAACTGTCTGAAAACCACGGTGAGGATGTGGTGGAAAACCAGCAATGTATTCTCCTGGATTATCTGAACCAAAAAAATCCAACATTAAAAAGGGATCGAGGCGAGGTAGATCAGGTTGCCCAATAATACGGGTTAAAGACACGCCCGCTCCATCACTGGTTGGCATACCTGTTACCACTTTTTCTATCGCCTTTTGTTCGTTCGCTTCAACTGACATTATGTGTATCTACCTTAATCTTCGACCTTCAATCTCTACTTCGAATTTTGCGCTTAAGACTTTTAATTTTTCATTTTATCGCGACCGTGAGGCGACATAAGATCTTGCTCTGGCCCGACGGGGATTACTTGGGTTGGATTTATCATAGTGTGGCTATAGTAATAGTGCCTTTTGATATGGTCGAAGTTTACCGTTTCAGCAACACCCGGTACTTGATAAAGTTCTTTCATATAGCCGTAGATGTTTGGATAGTCTGCGATTTGCTTTTTATTGCATTTAAAATGCCCGTGATACACAGCGTCGAAGCGTATCAGCGTGGTAAATAAGCGCCAGTCTGCTTCTGTTATTTTGCTGCCAACCAAGTAACGCTGTTTACTCAACCTTTCCTCAACCCTGTCAAGCGAGTCAAACAATGCAGTAACTGCCTCTTCATAAGCTTCTTGCGTAGTAGCAAAACCAGCTTTATATACACCGTTGTTAATGTCGTGATATACCATGTTATTGATGGTATCGATTTCTTCGCGTAACGCTTCTGGGTAATAATCGTCGTAATTATTAGTAAGTGAGTTAAACCCACTATTAAAAATACGGATAATTTCAGCTGATTCATTATTAACGATAGTTTCTGTTCGTTTATCCCAAAGGATTGGAACAGTGACACGGGTGGTTATCTCAGGTTCTGCCTTAGTATAAATTTGATGCGCATAATCAAAGTTATAAAGCTTATCTCCCGTTGATCCTGGGTAATCTTTAAACTCCCAGCCTTGATCAAGCATCTCAGGGTGTACCACCGAAACATCAATATGCGCCTCCAATCCCTTTAATTTTCTAAATATGAGCGCCCTGTGGGCCCAAGGACAAGCTAACGAGACATAAAGATGATAGCGATCAGATTCAGCGGGAAACGTGGAACCATCTTCGTTGCTGACTTTGTCACGAAATTTAGATGCTTGGCGCTCAAATTTCCCACCATTTTTGCTGGTGTCGTACCACTTGTCTTGCCATTTTCCATCAACGAGTAAGCCCATATACCTTCCCCTTTTTATTACTTCATTAAACAATGAATTCATTTAAACATGTATTGGATAGAACGTATGTTGCTTAAAATCGGATTTATTATTCGAAAAAACTGGAGTGTATTGATCTTTAGTGTCCACTTTTGAGATGATGCGCGCCCTGCTAGCGTGCTTGAACGTTTTTGTGTAAACACACGCCTTTGAGTTAGTTTATTTTTAAGTGAAGTGAAACATGTCTGATGATCCACGTTTAGGCGGTATCGTGCGCTTGTATGGCGCGCAGCAAACTAATAATTTAGCCAATAGTCACGTGGCCGTAGTTGGTATTGGCGGTGTAGGAAGTTGGACTGCCGAAGCACTTGCCCGTTCAGGCGTTGGCACTATTACGCTCATTGATTTGGACGATGTGTGCGTGACGAACACAAACCGACAAATACATGCGCTTTCAGACACTATCGGAGAAGCGAAGGTCGACGCAATTGCAGCTCGGATAAACTTGATAAATCCAGCTTGCAAGGTGATCTGTGTTGAAGATTTCGTTACGCCTGAAAATACAGCTACCCTGCTTACGAGAGAAATGCATGCTGTAGTTGATGCAACCGACAGCATTCGCGCTAAAGCGGCGATGATTGCGCACTGTAAACGAAATAAAATTCCCATTGTTACCGTTGGCGGTGCTGGCGGTCAGATCGATCCCACACAAGTGACTAAGGGCGACTTAGCTAAAACAACGCAAGATCCACTGGCTGCAAAGCTGCGCAGCGAACTTCGGCGTAACTATAATTTCAGTAAAAATCCAAAACGCCGCTTCGGGGTCGAGTGTATTTATTCTACAGAGCAATTGCGCTATCCACAGCCAGACGGTTCGGTTTGCTACAACAAATCTGCGATGGAAGGCGGCACACGACTTGACTGTGCGGGCGGATTTGGTGCTGTAGTGACGGTAACCGCCACATTTGGTATGTTCGCCGCTGCAAGTGTAATTAATAGATTAACTGGACAAAAATAGACTTTAGCCGATAACTTACGCACAATAGTTAAAAACATATAACACCTTGTCCTGAGGGCTTTTTAAGCGTTAACTTGGTGTATTAAAAGCACTGGTGAGAAGGAGAACAAAATGTCACCTGATGAACTCAATAAATTAATGGCCGATTGCGCGAAGGACGCTGTAGCTACTGCAGCTGATGAGTTCGAAATTGTACTCGACCACTCACCTGCTAGCGTAAAACTTGTAGATGATATTTTACTTAGCTTTGTGGATAAATATCACGATTTAGCGTTAGAAGATGAAGCTGTCTTCACCATTTGCAATATTTTCGGCGCTTATGTCGGTGAAATTTTGAAAGCGCAGCTAGATGGGCAGTGGATTTACGATCAATCTAATCCAAAAGCGCCATCCGTATTTCTGAAGGTTGGTGAAAATACCTATGCATTAGCAGGTATTTGCTACGAAAGGCTGGTCAACGATAGTCAAATAAGCGTTAATTCTTATTATGAACAAGCGCTGGGTAACCACTTAGGTAGCCACTAAGTATTTATTGGCCTTGTACTCAATTTAACCTCAGCGTGATTGAGTTGCAAGGTTGGTGGCTCTCTCGGATGATGCTCCTCTCGGTTAACGCTTCTCTCGGCGTTAGCTCTGGTGAACCATACTTTCAGGGATTGGGCGTCTCCCAATCCTCTACCATCCACTTCAAGTGGCGACTCTTGGAAATAGCATATAAAGCTATGCTGTAGAAAACGATTTTCACGCCCGTAATAAATTCAAAACCCCAGTGGTGATGCATAGCGTAGTATAGTTGCACGCTCAAGAGTGCCAGAACACCTAATTGCGCCAATGGGACAACCCATTTACGCCATGCTAAATACTCTTTTTTCCACAAACGTTCACGCTGACTAACTAAAACCAAAGCCATTAACACGGGTAAACTGGCTGCTAGCCCTAAACCCAAGCTTTCTTTTTGCGGGTAAAAAAATGCGAGTAGTTCACTGGTTTGAGCACGAGAAGCTAGAGAAAATATAAACGCTAACCAATCTATGCAAAGAATAATAAGCACGCTATAGAGCCAACGTGGCGGCAGAATCCTCCCTGACTCATCATAAAAAGCTAGCGGTAATTTGAGCATATTTTCACTTCTATGTTTGCAACTTTAAATCTTCAAAAAAGAATGAGTTCTGATAGTGTTAATCTCTAAGGCGTGTCTAACGTGGGGGTAAACAACGCTTTTTTAAACCTTATAATTGTCGCTTTAACGCTTTTACCTAACTCTTTTGCGTTTCTTGCTTTCTGAGAACTTTTTTCAAAGCGCTATTTTAAGCATGCGCTAACGACTTATATCGTCAACGCTAAACATATATACTGCGAAAACGCATGTTTTCCTGTATAATCCGCGGCCATTTTAAGCTCAGTCATTTTCCAGGTGATATTCTAGATGACAGTAGAAACGTTTAATCCAAACAAAGTAGTAAATAAAACCACCACGCTAGAAACGCCAGTGAAGGTATTAAGTGATAACAAACCTTCGCAACAAAGTAATGGCAGCAGAATTGGTTTTGTTAGCTTAGGTTGCCCTAAGAACTTAGTTGATTCTGAGCGTATTCTTACTCAACTTCGCACCGAGGGTTATGACGTGGTGCCTACCTACAACGATGCCGATTTGGTTATCGTTAACACCTGTGGCTTTATTGATGCGGCAGTTGAAGAGTCGCTAGATACCATAGGTGAAGCGCTTAAAGAAAACGGTAAAGTAATCGTGACTGGTTGCTTAGGTGTAAAAGAAGACGAAATAAGAGAGCTTCACCCGAACGTGTTAGCGATCACTGGCCCTCACGCCTACGAAACGGTCGTTGAACAAGTACACGATCATCTTCCAAAGCCACAGCATAATCCGTTTGAAGACCTCATTCCTGACCATGGTGTAAAATTAACGCCGCGTCACTATGCTTATTTAAAAATTTCAGAAGGTTGTAATCATCGCTGTACGTTCTGCATCATACCTTCTATGCGCGGTGACTTAGTCAGCCGTCCAGTGGGCAACGTACTTGACGAAGCCAAGCGCCTAAAAGAAGCGGGCGTGAAAGAATTATTGGTTATTTCACAAGATACTAGCGCTTATGGTGTTGATGTTAAGCACAGAACGGGCTTCTGGAACGGCATGCCAGTAAAAGCACATATGCAGCAATTGTGTGAAAAGCTTGGTGAAATGGGTATTTGGGTCCGTTTGCACTATGTATACCCCTACCCGCACGTCGATGACCTAATACCGCTAATGAACGAAGGTAAAATTCTTCCGTACTTGGATATCCCCTTCCAACACGCCAATAAACGCATCCTTAAATTAATGAAGCGCCCAGGCAGTGCCGAGCGCGTGCTTGAACGCGTTAAGAAATGGCGCGAGCAGTGCCCGTCGCTTGTCATTCGCTCAACATTTATTGTTGGCTTTCCGGGCGAAACAGAAGAAGAGTTTGAAGAACTATTGGACTTCCTTCGTGAGGCCCAGCTTGATCGCGTTGGCGCGTTTGCCTATTCGCCAGTTGAAGGGGCAAGAGCAAACGACCTACCTGACCCAGTACCAGAAGATATCAAACAAGCACGCCTTGCGCGCTTTATGGAAGTACAGGGTGAAATCAGCAAAGCTCGTTTACAAGCTAGAATTGGCAACGAATATCAAGTAGTTATTGACAGTGTTGATGCAGAAGGTGCAGTTGGTCGTACCTACGCAGATGCGCCAGAAGTTGACGGTCTGGTTCACTTAAACGGTGTTTATGACGTAAAACCGGGCGATCGAGTATGGGCTGAAGTTATTCACGCCAATGAACACGATGTATGGGCTGTACTGTCTGAAGATCAAGATGAAGAAGACGCAGGCGCTGATTCCGCGCTGTAACTTCCGGTTATAAAAAGCGGTCTCTACTAATAACTCATTTATTCGTTACTTTTGTTACCCTATCGACTAATTGCCAGTCGATAGGGTTTTATGTATAACAGACCCTATATATAACTAAAGAAGTAACGCAATCAACGCCATCGTCTGTGGTACATAAATAAAATATGGCAATGTTCCCTTACTCCAAACCGAAATATTTATCTCACTACATCTTGTCGTTTGGCATATTACTCATTTTGTCTAGTGTGTTCAGTCTTCATGCACTTGCCAGCACAGAGTGTAAAGCTTTACGAACCGCGGGAGCACAGCAGTGGTTTCCATACGCCTTTAACGAGTTTGATGGAAAATTAAAAGCCACGGGGATAGCCTTTGACGTCTTAACGCTATTATCGCAGGATTTGGGCATCACACTAAAAATAGAAACCGGATTACCTTGGAAACGCATTGAATCCAAACTCGACGCGGGCGAGCTTGATATTTTGGCGGGAAACTATTGGAACGAAGCTCGTAGTCGAAAATGGCTTATCACTGCACCGTTTGCAGCAGAAGAGGTTTATGTTGTGCTTTCCCCTACACTTTCTCAAACGCGAGCTACAGACCTTTCGCTTAACGCACTCGCGCAATATATTGGTGTGATGCCTCGAGGAATAAGCTTAGGTGAAAAATTCGATAGCATTAAGTCAAACTTGAATATTATCGAAGTTAAAGATCACGATAAGATGTATGAAATGATACGTCGACATCGTGCCGATTACGCAGTTTCACCACAAAGCGCAGCACTAAGCCACTTGAACTCACCAGAGAACGATGGCATGCAATTAGGTCAGTCAGCTATATCATCAAACAATGTGCATTTTGCTATCTCTGCCAAATCAAAATGTGCATCGCTATTCCCAGAGTTTAACGATGCTCTTAGCGCTCGTTTGAAAGATGGGTCTATTGAGCAGATTATTAACACATATAATTTAACAAGCTAGCAATCTACGACTCGATACGAAGACGTACTTGAAAGGTAAAATAGAAAAATTAAAGACTACGATAAAAGAGCACTTAGTTATAAGCACTCTTTTAATTGGATGCGTTTAAGTTCGTGACAAGCTAGTAATGAGCCTACCAAGGCAATACTTCACCATTGGAATGAATAAAGCGACCCGCGTTAGTTACATCTAATTCATCAATACGTTGTGACAAACGTTCGGCGCAAGTATCGGCATCAATATCCCCTGCTCCATTTACCATTTCAGTCTGCACGAACCCAGGGTGGAAGATACCTACAGCAATTCCTTTAAGCCTTAAATCATTGGCCATAGAAACACCCGCTGCATTTAACGCAGCTTTAGACATTCGATACCCGTAATAACCGCCTGAACCATTGTCAGCCATTGACCCCATGCGGCTGGTGATTAACGCAATTTTGCTGTCTTGCGCCATTGCAGGCAGCAGTGTTTGCGTAACAAGAAGTGGGCCCATCGCATTAACGCGAAATTGGTAGTCGATAGTGTTTGGGTCCCAGTCATCAAGACTCTCACGTCCAAGTACACCTGCATTGTTGATGAGCAAATCGATATTGATGTCCATTAAAGGAGCAAGTTTTTCAGCTAATGTCTCAGGTTGAGATACATCTACACCTTTGATAATGGTCACACCTGCACTGTTTAACTCATCACAGCTATTACGACATGTGGCATAAACCTTTGCGCCTCGTGCTTTATATTGCTTGGTAAGCGCAAGGCCTATGCCTCTATTGCCACCGGTAATTACTACGTTCATAACGGTTCCCTTGTTACAATGTGTATGCTTTAAAAAGGTTTCATTAACTTTTCACAAGAACTGGCTGATTCGTTAGGGTTTATCGCTCAATACTAATAAGCGCTAAGCCCTATTTCTGCACTCATTTCTCGTTATTTTATAGTCTTCAAAAGGCGTTCTAGATCTTCTGGTGTATCAATTCCAACCGGAGGCGGCGCTATCGCAACTTCACAGTGAATTTTATCGCCATACCATATAGCACGTAGCTGTTCTAATGACTCAATTTGTTCTAGCGAACTCGGTGCATACGCCACATATTGCTTAATGTATTGAGCGCGGTAGGCATAAATACCTATGTGGCGT
Source organism: Pseudomonadota bacterium (assembly GCA_034190055.1). Taxonomy (GTDB): domain Bacteria; phylum Pseudomonadota; class Gammaproteobacteria; order Enterobacterales; family Alteromonadaceae; genus Alteromonas. The sequence goes on from JAXHTT010000044.1 coordinate 18,934, forward strand.
TTGTACAACGACGTGTTTGCAGATTGTGGGTTCGCCATCATGTGATCCCGTTCGAAGGGAATGGGAGAACGCGAGAAGTAGATTGACTCTCCCTTTTCATTCACCAATACCTTTACGATATTTGGATTAAATACGTCTTCAACACTTTCGATTGGCGTAGACAGTGTAGCCATATGGCACTGAGGCGCATTAGCAAGATTGTCGGCAACCTGCCTTATATTTTCTGCAGGTATAAAGGGTTCATCGCCCTGAACATTAACCACAATAGTAGCGCTGTCAATGCCTTCTTTTTCCACTACCTCGGCAATACGCTCAGTTCCTGATTGGTGATTAACTGACGTCATACAGACTTTGGCAAATCCAACCACTACGTTTTGAATGCGCTCATCGTCTGTTGCCACTATGATAGTATCGGCGCCAGCCTCCTTAGCACGCTCAACGACGTGTTGAATCATTGGCTTTCCGTCAATTAACGCTAAAGGTTTGCCTGGAAAACGGCTTGAGCCATACCGAGCGGGTATCACAACTGTAAATGACATAACTTTTATTTGCCCCTACTTACCACTTAATTAAACGTTTTATTAGCGCGTTGCGTCTACTTCGTCTAACGACAATGCAGTTGCTTTACTTTCGATAAGTACAGGGATGCCTTCTTTAATATCAAAAGCCAACCTGTCGAATCGGCAAATTAACTGAGTGTTGTCTTCACTAAGTACTAATTTTCCCTTACACACTGGGCAAGCCAAAACTTCTAAAAGCTTCTTATCAAAGGCCATTGTTATTATTCCTGTCCGTTTTGGTGAATCTTTAAACCTGCTTTGGCAAGTTTTACGTTTACTAAATTAAAAAAATCTGGCGCTAAATGAGCGGTAACGGGTAAAAACCAGCAATCGTCGTGGGCGAAGGGTGCCGCTTTTACCGCATCTTTTTCCGTCATTAACACTCTGCCATTGGGTATATCTGAAGGCGTTATAGCATGATGATCAGCCAATGGAGTGGCAGAAGAAAGTTGAATACCCAACTCTCTAAGCTGAGAAAAAAAGCGCTGTGGAGAACCGATACCAGCAATTGCGCTGCACGGCACTTTTTTAATCTCTTCAAGCGTTGTGGTTTTCACTCTGTTAGCCACACAGGTAAAATCCCCTGCAACTAACGTCATCAAATATTGAGGCGCTACGGCATTATTGAATGTTGGCATTGAACGGCTGTTATGGATTAGCGCATCAACGGTATTTAAACGCCATTGCCCTTCACGTAGTGGCCCCATTGGTAACAAAAAACCGCTTCCCACTTTTCTGTCATCCATTACCACAACTTCAACATCGCGATGAAGCGCGTAATGCTGAAGGCCATCATCACAGATAATTAAATCACATTGCAACTCGTCACTTAAATAAGCGGCGCCGCGGGCGCGCACTGGGTCGATAACTACATCACACTGGCTTCTTATAGCTAATAAGCGGGGCTCGTCGCCTACTTCAGAAGCATCGTCCTCGCCGTTAACTAATCGAGGATAAAACGGTGACTTAGCGCCATACCCGCGACTCAAAATACCTACCTTTACGCCTTGTTTTTGATAGTAATCGGCTAACGCCAATACAACCGGAGTTTTACCGTTTCCACCTACCGAAATATTGCCTACTACGATGACAGGCGCACTCGCTTTGTGAGCTTTTTTAAGACCTACTTTAAATAATAAACGTCGAAGTGCTGAGACAAAGTAAAACAACAGCGCAAGCGGTGAGAGAAGCCACACTAATGGATGGCCAAAATACCACTTATCGTGCTTGGTTTTACTTTGCAATTGACTCACTTAGCCTCACCAAATTGCAGTGCGTGCAGCTGTGCGTAATGACCACCTTTTTCAAGCAACTCGTTGTGTTTGCCTTTCTCGAGAATGCGGCCTTGCTCAACCACCATAATGCAGTCTGCATTTTCGATGGTGGACAAACGGTGGGCCACTACAATACTAGTACAACGTTTTTGCAGCGTTTCCAGCGCATCTTGAATTAAGCGCTCAGACTCAGTATCAAGGGCAGAAGTCGCTTCGTCCAAAATCAGAATGGGCGCTTCGGCAAGGATTGCCCGAGCAATAGCAATACGCTGTCGCTGACCACCCGATAGCATTAGGCCATTTTCACCGATAACCGTATCTAAACCATCAGGTAGGTTCGATAAAAACTCTTCAACATGCGCCATCTTAGCGGCATTCTCAATGTCTTTTCGAGATACATTCTCTCGCGCACCATAAGCAATGTTGTTCGCAATAGAATCGTTAAATAGCGTCACATTTTGTGAAACGACAGCAAACTGCGCTCGCAGATTTTTTAGGTCAATGTCGTTAAGCGGCTTGTCGTCTAGGCGTATTTCACCTTCTTGCGGTACGTAAAAACGCGTAAGTAACGATGAGATTGTCGACTTACCACTTCCCGAACGCCCTACTAGGGCAATTGATTGGCCGGGGTTAGCTTTAAAACTCACATTAGACAATGCAGGTGTCTGTTTGCCTGGGTAAGAAAAGGTTACGTCATCGAATTCTATCTTACCTGTAGCGCGTTCAACCTTTGTTTTACCTTTATCTTCTTCATCAGCTTCATCTAGAATTTCAAAGATACTGGCACACGCTGCCATGCCTTTTTGGAATTGGTTGTTAATGGTAGTGAGCTGTTTTAGAGGCTTTAGCAGCATTACCATACAAAATACCACGTTGATAAATACACCAGCCGTAAGCTTTTCTAGCATGCCCGGCGTACTGGCTATAAACAGAACAACAGCAAGTGCTATTGACGCAATAACTTGAATGGACGATACGCTTAATATAGAGGTCACATGCAGCTTCATCGACTGCTGGCGATTGTGATTATTTTTCTGTTTAAACCGTTTCTGCTCTATTTCTTGGCCGCCAAACATGATCACAACTTTGTGACCTTTTACCGCCTGCTCTACTGACGACGTAAGGTTGCCCATTGATTTTTGTATGCTTTTGCTAACGATGCGAAAACGTTTACTGACAATAGATACAATCACCGCCACGATAGGGCCAATCAAAAGAAAAATAAGTGAAAGCTGCCATGAGTAATAGAACATGACACATAGCAAACCAATAACCAGCGCGCCTTCTCTGACAAGCGTTAACAAAGCTTTACCAGAAGCGTTAGCTACTTGCTCAGTATCATAAGTGACCTTACTTATAAGCCCGCCAACTGCATGATTATCGTGAAATGACACGGGTAAATGGATGTATTTATCGAACAGCTGTTGGCGCATGCGCATAACAACTTGGGCACCAATCCAGTTTAATGTATAGCTGCCTAAGAAATTAAACACGCCGCGCAATAGGAACAATGGAACTATGGCGTACGCAGCCATCCGAAGATAATCTTTATCGTTATTACCTAGGGACTCATCAATCATTGGCTGTAGCTGTGAAAAAACAAAAGTATCTACCGCGGAATAACCAATCATACCGATAATGGCAAACACAAAAGGCACTTTATACGCTTTCAGATACTGTAAAAAGCGCTTAATTTGATAATCCGAGTTGTCGGCTTGTTGCATGTAGTTTTTTTAACCTGTTTAAAACGTTAACGAAAACGCGTTAAGAGTATTGTACTCGTTCTCACTCTAATTCACTAATATAGAGGCAAAATTGGTTAGTCTGCCAACTAACTGAACAATGTGTGGTCACTTCACGATAATACCAACCCTTATAGGTAATTGCCCACTCAGAAGTCGCTGGCAGGGTTTCTAGCAAAGCGTGGGAATGCAGGAATGCTTTTTACTATATATAAGCTTTTAAGGTGCCGGCTTTTGAGATGCCGGCTTTTGAGAGGCTAGTTATTATTGAGCTAGGGTTGTGCTTCTAAATGTCGCGGGCTAATCCCTCTCAAATACCAGCGCTTATGCAAAGTATCTCGCTGGGTATCTATACGATAGCTGCCCTGAGTAAACGTTGCCCTTACATAGCCGTGATAACTAGTTAAATACTGCTTTACTTTATGAAGCTTGTATCGCGTAGCCACTTCACGTGCCGGAAACTGCCAGCGATTCTCGAAACCTTGGGTAAAGATCACAGCCTCTGGTGCTATATGCTCTATAAAAATATCGGTAGATGAGGTCTTGCTACCATGATGGGGCGCAATAAGAATATCAGCAGTTAAATTTGAAAACCTTGGTATTAACGCACTTTCTTTTGCTGAATTCTCTTCTATTTCACGTGTTCCATTTATTTGGCGTGTACCGTTTATTTCACGTGTGATCAGGGCGTACTCACTGGCCTTTTCAATATCACCGGGTATAAGAACGCTGCCAGACTGACCAGAAACTTTAACCACACAGGACATGGCATTATTGTCTTGCTTATTGCCCTTTAGCGGCCATAAAAATTCAATGGTCAAATTCTGCCAGTGGACACGCTTGCCTCGTTCACATCCCGCGGTAGGTGAATGAAAGCTGGCTTGTGCTGCCAAACTATGAAGTTTAACCGCAGATAAGCCTCCCGCGTGATCGTTATCACTATGTGTATGAATAACAACATCGATGCTTGAAACATGTGTACTTTCTAGAAAAGGCAGCAGGTGTGCGGTCGCTGTGTGAGCAATACCGTTAAACTGAGCACCGGAATCAATAATGATTGCTCTACTCCCTCTCGTAATAGCGATCGCGCTAGCTTGGCCTGCATCAAAAACGTGAAGCGTCCAAGGCTCCTCATTAACGGGTAACCATTTTTGAATGAAGCTAAAAAAAGGTATGGACAAAATTAGGATACATACTTTTTTGTAGCGCCATGCAGGCAACAGAAAAATAACAAAAGCAGCAAGCAAACAGAGCGTAGCGCCATTACCTTGGTGAACATCAACTGCACTTAATGAAAAGCCACTAAGCAAGTTTAGGAATGACAATAAATACCCCAAACACGCATCACTTATTTGAAATAGTGTGCCTGCTAATTCTTGGACTGGCCCGAAATGAATAAAATGAAGCAGCAATAGAGAGAGTAAACAAACAGGCAGCAGCAAAGTTATAACAGGTAAGGCAATCAAGTTTGCTATTAGCGCAATAATACTTGCACTATCAAACCAGATGAGTGTTAGCGGCATCATTATCAGCGTTAACGCTATTTGCAACTTTATTAGCGACACATACCAAGGTGAACGCTGTAGCCCCCATGTGGTCACTAAAAACCAAATACACACCACTGCACCTACGCTTAAGTAAAAGCTTGCACTTAACATAGAAAGCGGGAAAAGCAGCAAACTTAACGCCAGCATAGCTAACGCAATATTTATTGGCCTCCATGCATTACGTGAAAGCGACAACGCGCAGCCAATAGCTACAAGAACCCAGGCTCTCACAACGGGCAAGGCACTTCCGCTTAACAGCGCGTAAAAAAAACAAATAACCACAAGCAAGCAAAGCACTATGGTTCTAATCGGCGCTTTAACAGTTAATAACTTTGAACGTCGATTAGTTTTGCTCTCTCCATCGCCTGTCTTTAATCTTAGGCTTGTTATGCTGGCTAAGAAGCGCTGCACACTGCCGAATATATCGGAAACGTGTCTGAGTATGAAAACTATCGGGTTAAAAGCTAGTAAGCATACCCCGGCAATAAGTGATAAGTGCATACCTGATATACTAAATATATGCCCAGTACCTGTGCGTTGTAACAGTACCCAGTTGTCTTTCGTAAACCCAGCCTTATCGCCAAGCAGTAGCGCCCGCCACCAGTTGAGATTATTGAGATTCTGCGCTTCTAGCGTTGTCGCAAGGTCATAGCGCAATGAATGCTCATGCGCGGTTTTATCGTGCTTTATAGACTTTATATATCCAGTGGTATGAATAAACTGACTGACCAGCTGCTGCTGGCGGCTTGCGCCAACGGGATTGGCCGTACCGTATGCAGGTTTAAGCTTAACAACCGCTGTAAACATGTCGCCATTGTGCAAACATTTAAGTCCAACAGACTTTTCTGATGCTTGAGATCTTATGAGCTGCTTTACACCGTCTAAACTACGCTGTGAACTTTTTACTAATTCAACACTGTTACTCGAAAACTTGTATTGCTTGTGAGCAAGGCGAGCTCTAAGGTTGAAAGCGTAAGGCAAAACAGCAGCCAAGGGTGCTGGTATTATTCCTTTATCTAAAAATGTCGCGGTGCTCTCATCGTTTACTGCCGCAATGCTAACCACATAATTAAAACCAGTTCCTGCATAGTCATATTTTCCAGAAACACATCCCCCCGATAAGACTCGCCCCGATATTGTGACATCTTGTTGAATTTTACCCTTGGGCAGTTGCCAAGCGTAGTAAAAATGCCCTACACTCGCCACCCACAGTACGCCGAGTATTAAGCCGCTCACTGCACAACATAGCTGTACATCAAAAGTGGTCTTATTGGACCTGGGTTTTTCTAAAGAAAACAGTAAGATGACAACAATAGCTATCGCCAATATGGCAATCATCAACGCCATGGTGTCGGTACTTGGAAGTTTTTGCCATAAAACCGCACTTATTGCGCCAACGCAAAAACAGCTTAGGCAAATTGTGATACGATTGCCCATGTTTTCACGTAGCAATTGGCAGTAAGTGAGCGTTGCTAGTGAAAAACCGTGCTGCGCAATCCCGTTTGCTGCTATTTTTTCTGTCTTTTTTGATTTTATTTTCGAGATGCATTGATATTTATGCCTAAGAAATTTATTCGACGTTTTTTGCCAGATCACCAAAGCATTAAGCAAAACAAAGCGTTAAAAATATTTGGTAGCGTATTGCACGAACCCAATTTATGGCACCTGAACCGTCGCTCTGCATCTGGCGCGTTTGGCATAGGCTTATTTTTTGCGTTCTGGCCTGTGCCATTTCAAATGTGGCTTTCTGCAGGTTTAGCCATCCCTTTTCGAGCAAACCTTCCTTTGTCTGTCGCAACAGTCTGGGTAACAAATCCATTTACCATACCCCCTATATTTTATGGGGCTTACAAAGTGGGTACTACTGTACTTGGGACCAAACCTGAGCATTTTGAATTCCAGTTTAGCTGGCAGTGGGTGGTAGAAAGCATTAACACCATTGGGCCCG
>JAXHTT010000045.1:0-25534 GCA_034190055.1 Pseudomonadota bacterium
ATCCAAATAAAAAACCTTTTTATTTCAAATTTGTAAACACAACGTCTGTCGTTCACTCCATATCTGAAAGATTATTTCGGGCGAAAGCTATCGTGTATTAGCTGTAAAAAATTGCCAAAACCTGTATGACCAGTGATAGATAATCAAACGATATATGTTGATTGGATGAAAAAAGCTTTACCCTATCTTTTATTAAAGATAAAAAACGCGCAAGGATTCAACGCTCTAATAGCACCATCCGCATTTACGTTGCGCGGTAAACAAATGAAGTAGAACATATGAATGTTGATAGTTTAACTCAGCACTTAGAAGAGAAGTTAGCCATAGTCAAAGCATCGGTAATGTCTGATAGCTTCATTATTCAGCTTACAACCATTGTTGTGATTTATTGCTGCGCTTATCTACTTGCTAAACAAGTAAAAAAGCCGTTTAAGCTTATGCGAGAAAAGCCACAGAATGGTGCACATACCATGAGCGGCCTTTTGTACAACCTTGGTGAGGCAATGTTTCCGCTTATCACTATAAGCACACTGAAGATTACTACCGTATTAGGTGCACAATTTCAGTTTGATGCATGGCTATTAGAAATAGCTGTTGTCGTCGCACTGATGCTATTTGTAAGCTCATTAATTAAAGGCTTTGTTGAAAACAAAACGATAGCGGCCTTCATGCGCTGGGTAGGTCTTCCTATCTTGTTTTTACACCTTATCGGCTTACTTCCGCTAATTACCTCAGCACTGGAATCGATAGCTATATCTGTAGGCAATGTTGAAGTTTCTGCTTACGGCGTTACTCGAGTACTCCTGTTCGGCGCTTTGTTATTTTGGCTAGGGCGAAGCTCTAATGCTATTGGGCAAGATATCATTAGAAATCAAAAGTCTCTTGATGTGTCTACGAAGGAAGTGTTCGCAAAGCTATTTGAAGTGGCGCTTTTCTGTATTGTGTTTCTTCTATTGCTTAACGTTATGGGGATCAATCTTACAGCGCTAGCTGTGTTCGGCGGGGCTTTGGGTGTGGGCTTGGGTCTGGGGCTTCAATCCATCGCCTCAAACTTTATATCGGGTATTATTATTCTGCTGGACAAATCGTTAACTGTTGGCGATTACGTTGAATTGGAAGACGGACAGAAAGGTATTGTTAGAGAGTTTAAGATGCGCTACGCCGTATTAGAGACTTTTGATGGCAAAGATATTCTGGTACCGAACGAAAAATTTATTAGCTCTTTGCTCATAAACTGGACGCATAAAAATCAAAAGCAGCGTTATCGTATTGATTTTTCAGTTGCCTACAAAACCGATATACGCGCGATGGTAGAAATCATCAAAGAAGCGGTATCAGAGCACCCGCAAGTGATCAGTGGCGACAATATCCCTTTTGAAGAACTACCGGACTGTGAAATAGACAGTTTTGGCGACTCAGGCGTAAACATGTTTGTCGAGTTTTGGATGGAGGGTGTAGACGATGGCAAGAATCGTGTGGGAGGTGATTTGTTGCTTACTGTCTTTGAAACACTACGTGAGCACGATATTGAGATCCCTTTCCCTCAACGCGAAGTTCGGGTTATCAACGAGCAAAGTATTGGTATCCGAAATACCACGCCATAGCGCTTATAGCGAATATTAATAAGTGCATATTAAAACCGTATCTTCGCGCTGGTTAGAATCTGGCGCGGAGAGTATCCCACTGCCACTCTTGGGCAAACAGGCCAAGCGTGTGGGCAAACTTTTTATAGTCTTCTTTACCCATTGCCGACGCTACCGTCTTCAACTGAGATTTCGCTTTTATAGCTTTAACCTGAAGCAACTCTAACCGCTTATCCGCGCTTGAATCGAAGTTCTCGCTAATGATGGCATTCGCTTTATCGGTAGCCTCCCATGCGGTGATCACATATCCCACCAGCTTAATGTAAACCCCGACCATTCCTTTTCTTTCGAAAATATTCTCGAACATAGAGCCAGATAACAATTTATGAAAGCTTGCTTCTGTCTCGAAGGCAACGAATGACTCTGCGTTTTTGAGTTCTTCTAACACATTGTGCAGAAGTTTTATGTGAGCGGCGGAATTAATAGCATTGTCATTTAATGCATTAATATCCTCACTTAGCATTTCTAAGTTTACCAAGGTACGTTGAAGGCTAGCCATCGCAATATTTGTCTGTTGAGGCAAAAAGTAAAGATTCAGTGTATCGAAATAAAGAAAGCTTTGCGACGCTCCCAAGGCCATTTTAGCTACATTAACAATTTATAAAGTAACTGTGAGTTCAGCGTAGAAAAAGGGCGCCGAAGCGCCCTTTTAAACTTTGATACTATCGCTAAGAAACTCGCGATAGCAGACTCGCTCTATCTATTTACCTACTTACCTAGGCTGGCATTTAGGTCGTGACGTAAGTCGAAGCGGTCTAGCGTCATCACTTTAGTCCATGCATCCACAAAGTCTTCAACAAAACGTTTCTTCGCATTGTCGTAAGCATAAACTTCGGCTACAGCACGTAACTCGCTGTTTGAACCAAAGATGAGGTCTACAGGTGTACCTGTGTACATAACTTCACCTGTGCTTCTGTTCACGCCTTCATATACCGATGGGTTATCAGTTTTTCTCCACTTAACACCCATATCAAGTAGGGTTACGAAGAAATCGTTATTGAGCGTGCCTGCTTTGTCAGTGAATACACCGTGTTTGGCATCACCTACGTTAGCCCCTAGTGAACGTAACCCACCTAATAATACGGTCATTTCAGGTACAGTTAGGTTCAGTTGATCAGCCTTGTCTACCAACATGTCAGTCGGCGAACGATAGCTGGCTTCAGCGTTGTAGTAGTTTCTAAACGCATCAGCTGTCGGCTCTAGCAAAGAGAAAGAGTTAACGTCTGTCTGCTCTTGGGTTGCATCTGTACGACCTGGTACTACAGGTACAGTTACTTCAACACCCGCGTCAGCCGCTGCTTTTTCGATAGCTGCTGCACCACCAATAACAATCAAATCGGCAAGTGACACTTTCTTCTTAGAGAACATGCGCGAGTTGTAGTCTTCCTGTAGCTCTTTAAGCTTGGACACTACAGCTTTGACTGTCTCTGGCTCATTAGCTTCCCAACTCATTTGTGGCTCTAGCGCAATACGTGCACCATTTGCACCACCACGCAAGTCAGAAGCACGGAAACTTGCCGCCGCTGCCCACGCTGTTTTTACAAGCTGTTGAACCGTTAGACCACTTTCTAAAATGTCTGCTTTAAGCTTTTTAACGTCTTTATCAGAGATCGTTTTGTAGTCAGCTTTAGGCACAGGATCTTGCCAGATAAAGTTATCTTCTGGGATATCGTTACCTAAGTAACGTGCTTTTGGCCCCATATCGCGGTGTGTTAGCTTAAACCATGCTTTAGCGAATGCCGTTTGATACTCTTTAGGGTCAGCCAAAAAGCGTTCGGCAATTTTGCGATACTCAGGGTCATACTTAAGCGCAAGGTCAGCAGTGGTCATTACAGGAGGGTTTCTCTTACCTTCCACGTGTGCATCTGGCACTGACTTGTGAAGCGATTCATCAGTAGGAACCCACTGAATAGCACCGGCTGGACTACGCGTTTGCTTCCACTCAAAACCAAGTAGGTTTTGAAGGTATAAGCTTGTCCATTTAGTCGGCAATTGTGTCCACGCCCCTTCTAAACCACTGGTAACTGTGTCTTCAGCATTGCCTTTTCCACAGTTATTTTTCCAGCCTAGTCCCTGTTCTTCTAAGCCTGCGCCACCTGGCTCAGCTTCTAGACAATCAGCAGGCTTGTGTGCTCCGTGCATTTTACCGAATGTATGACCACCAGCGATTAGCGCTACAGTCTCTTCATCGTTCATCGCCATGCGACTAAATGCAGTGCGAATGTTTTTCGCAGATCCCATTGGATCAGGTACACCTTTAGGACCTTCAGGGTTAACATATATTAGGCCCATGTGCGTAGCACCCAGTGGACGCTGAAGCTTGCCGTCGCGCTCTTCACGGTCACTAGCTAGCATTTCTACTTCCGGACCCCAATACACCATATCAGGTTCCCAATCGTCGGTACGACCACCAGCAAAGCCATAGGTATCGAAGCCCATATTCTCCATGCCCACGGTACCGGCAAGGATCATTAAGTCACCCCAAGATAGACTTTCACCGTATTTTTGTTTAATTGGCCAAAGCAAGCGACGGGCTTTATCTAGGTTGCCGTTGTCAGGCCAGCTGTTTAGTGGGTCAAAACGCATTTGACCGCCATCACCACCACCGCGACCATCTAATGTACGGTAGGTACCTGCGCTGTGCCATGAAAGACGGATAAAGAAAGGGCCATAATTACCAAAGTCTGCAGGCCACCAGTCTTGAGATGTGGTAAGTAGTTCGTTGATGTCTTTTTTTACTTCATCAAGATCAAGCTTGGCGAAAGCTTCAGCGTAACTAAAATCCTCACCTAGCGGGTTAGAACGGTTGTCGTGATCTCGAAGCGCAGAAAGATCTAGTTGATCAGGCCACCAAAACTGATTCGTTTTCGCTTGGAAAGCTTTAGTCATACCCGTGCCTTTAGCACCAGCAGGCTTACTGATCTGATCGTTTGCGATAGCACCTGTCGCACCTAGCGAGAGCGCCACTAATGCTGATAGCGTAGTTTTTTTAAACCTATTTAAAGTCATGGTCTTTTCCCATCTGAGTTTGTTTTAGTTACCAAACGGTAGGCACCTTCAGCGACACCAGTCTGTTAACATATTGTTTACCTCATAAGCTGTTAAAAGATAGACACGCTTGCGCAATATTTACAGTTGATAAAATGAATTCAACTGATTGGAAAATCCAATCAAAATAAAACCACTGTATTTCAGACACTTAAACACACCCTTTATTATTATCGCTAGTAGTGATTAAAAGATAATCGCTCTATTTCCACTATCAACACGTGACTATGAATCTCTTTCAGACTTCATGAAAAATTTTCTTCTGGCATTTGACCGTCATCTTCATTTCCAATCGAAAATGCATAATAAACAAACAATTACGCAACCATACCTGTAAACTTTGCCCTAATTTGAAGTGAATATTGAAATTTCTACTATGGCACAGCAGTTGAAACTGTGAGTGTGTAATCAGGACACATTGGCTTCGAATGAGGAGCTGGTGAAATATCAAGAAGTAATGAGGATGAACTTATGAAAAACACACTTAAGACACTTACTGGACTTGCTACTGTTGCCTCTATCAGCGCGATGGCATCGTTCGGCGCACACGCTCAATCAAATCAAATTGAAGCAAAAGACAGTGGTTTTTATGTAGGTGGTAATTACGGTTACCTGCGCGTTGAAGGCGAAGATGATTTTGATGACGACAAAGACGTTTGGCAAGGTCTTGTAGGCTACAAATTTAACGAATGGATTGCTATTGAAGGTGGCTACATCGATTTTGGTGACTACGGTAACGATATTGCAGGTGCTGAGACAGATGGTTACACCGCCGCTATTAAAGGTATCCTTCCGCTAACCGAACGCTTCTCTCTTTACGCAAAAGCTGGTCAACTATGGTCTGAAACAGAATACAACTTTGCGGGTGTTTCACGTGACAACGATGACGAAAGTCTTTTCGTGGGTGCTGGTCTAAGCTATGCGGTTACTAGCAACTTCCTAGTGAACGCCGAGTACACGGTATACGATACAGAACTAGATGCAGACGAAGCGTTTGATGACATCGACGACACGGACTTTGAAACCGATCTTAAGCAAGCGAGCATCGGTGTAGAATATCGTTTTTAATTCAATACGGCGTTACAGCTTTTACTTAAACTGATGCTATTTAGAAGCCTTCGTCAAACGACGAAGGTTTTTTATTAGCCATCAATACGCTGAATAAGTTGCGCTAACTCTTCTATTTTCGATACCGTTGTTTTTACAAGGTTATCAATTTCGTTTGACGATGATTGTGAGTTACCCGCCAGGGTTCTTACCTCATCAGCTACGACCGCAAACCCTCGCCCCATTTCTCCTGCTCTGGCCGCCTCAATAGCCGCGTTAAGTGCTAATAAGTTAGTCTGTTCGGAAATGGAGTTAATTGTGCCAACAATATTACTGATAGTTTGACTGGTTACCAATAGCTCTTTCATTGCGTCTTGCGTATCGTTCACGGCTTGCTTTCTAGACGTAACGTTAATAGCGAAGAATACATAGCGCGTTACTTGTCCGTTGAAATTTTTAAGCGCACTTATTCGTGCATCAAAGGCCAGGTAATTATCCCCTAAATCAAATTCGGCGATCTTTGAAACGAATCCTGACGTTTCTAATGTCGATTTATCCTCGGCACTTAACCCTCCCATAACCTCATTGGCAAACGACTCTATACTCATTACACCATTCAAGGTTTCGCGCAGTAACTTGTTTGCCTCAATGATTTTTCCGTTAGGCTCCATTTCAAGCAACACTAGTGCACTTCCGATGGCCTTCAACTTATTAGTAAAGTCGAGCGCCATTTGCTTAACACGAGTAATATCAGCCTGAACTGCAATAAAGTTAACTAAGTTGCCATCTTTGAAAACAGGATTTATTGAAAGTGAAGTCCAGTATGGCGTTCCGTCTTTTCTATAGTTGAGAATTTCATCGTAAAAGGCTTCGCGGTTCTTAATTTTTTGCCGTATCACACTGACGGTTCTCTGATCAGTTTCTTCACCCTGCAAAACTGAACCCGGCTTCTTGCCTCTCACTTCTTCAAGCTGCCACCCTGTCAATCGATAGAAGCCATTATTAACATATTCTATAAGGCCATTTGCGTCAGATATTATGACAGCGTTATCCGTTTCATTTGCTACGAGAGAAAGCATACGCTGTAACTCTCGCTGTTCAACTTCTTCGGTAACATCTTTGATAAAGGCCGTGTACAAGGTTCTATCAGCTAATCTTACTTTTGATAACGAAAGCCTACCCCATAGGCTCTTCCCGTCTTTTCTCTCTACCTTTACTTCACGGCTCGTGCCTACAATCTTGTCTTGCCCGGTTTCTCTATTCGCGTTCACATAATTGTCGTGGTTCGCCTGTATCTCTTGGGGCACAAGCATCTTTACATTTTGACCAATAACTTCATGACGTCCGTACCCCCAGAGCTTTTCAGCTGATGCATTAAACAAGGTGACATTGTTGTTCTCGTCTATACACACCACTGCATCTAATGCTTGCTCTAGAGTTTGCTCCACAATTTCACGAGATTCACGCTCTTCTGTAACATCGCGTACAAACGCCGTGTAATGTTTTTTGCCTTGCACAAGGACTTGTGACAAAGCGAGTTGCACCCAAATTCGCTCGCCGCTTTTGGTTTCCAGCTCAACCTCTCGTGAGCTTCCGACAATCTTATTAACGTTGGTTTTTCTGTGTGAGTTAACATAGCTATCGTGATTCGCTTTGTGCTCTTGAGGTACCAAAATTTTTATATTTTTTCCCAATACCTCGCTAGGCGTATAACCCCATAGATTCTGAGCTGCGTCATTATAAAACGTGATGTTATTTTTCTCATCAATAGTCACAACCGCGAGTATCGACTGCTCTAATGCCTGCTTTGATGCGTCTTCTTTGGAAAAAAACTTCATTAACCTTAACCTTTTGTATAACCCTGAAGTTATATAGAAGATATTGAGATCTTTTGCCAGTTCTGAGCATTAATCTCGATTTATCGTGAAAAAATTACACAAAAACAAATGATGCTTTTTTTAAAAAAAACTAAAAGCAAAAAATAAACTATTTAAATTAGATATTTAGAGCTCTCCTTCCCCGTCAATTAATGAGGTATGGATTCTGCAACAACCGACTAATAAATAGATAAGTCGATAAAAATAGGTAAGGAACCATGCAATCAGGTAAGAGTGTTTTTCAACCAGGTCAAAACTGTTGGGTAGAGAGCAAAGCTCGCTTCTCTACTCCTCTGATAGATTGCGGAAACTACTACAAAGCCTTGCATAGCTCAATTGTTAAAGCTAAGCACAGCATTTTTATTGTTGGTTGGGATATAGATAGTCGTATCCGATTATTGCGAGGTGAAGACGAAGCTAACAGCGAAGCACCAAGTGTTATTAGTGACCTGCTCAAATGGAAAGCAGAGCAAAACCCAGACATCAAAATTTACTTACTGCGCTGGGATTCTTCTTTGGCCTTCTTCGCTCAACGTGAAATGTGGGCAAAAGAAGTGTGGGAAGAGAAAACGCCTGACAATGTTCAAACAGAGCTAGACGATACCATTCCAATGGGCGGCAGCCAGCATCAAAAAATTGTAGTTATTGATGACGAACTCGTTTTTTCAGGCGGTATGGATGTATCGACTAACCGTTGGGATACCCGAGACCACCCCGTGGTATCCGAGGAAAGAGATGGTCCCGATGGCGAGTATGGTCCGTTACACGATGTTCAAATGGTTTCAAGCGGTCCTGTCGTTGCCGACTTTGCACAACTTGTCAGATGGAGATGGCAGCGGGTAGCTGAAGACACCCCTATTAATGTTCGTGAAGATGCGCGTAATGATGAGAATGCACCTTTGCCTGAAGCATGGCCAGAAGATTACCCGCCTCTTTTTGAAAACGTAGAGTGTGCCCTTGCCCGCACCATTCCGTTTATGGACGAAGTAGAGCCAGCACAAGAAGTACGTCATATGTTGCTTGATCTTATTGGTGAGGCTGAATCGGTCATTTATATCGAAAATCAGTTTACGACTCGCCAAGAAATTGCTGAAGCGCTAAACAGACAGCTGAAATTAAAGCCAGACCTTTCGGTTATCATTGTTAGTTCTTACGAGCCAAAAGGTAAGTTTGAATGTGAAGCATTTTGGGCAAGCCGTATCGAATTTAAAGCGATTCTGGAAAAAGGCATAGATCCTAAACGAGTAAAATTGACTTACTCTTCAATCGAAGACATGCAGGGGCGAAAAGCGTACAAACGCATTCACTCTAAGGTGATGACCATTGATAACAAATATCTCGTTATTGGGTCTTCAAACCTAAGTAATCGTTCAATGACCCTCGACACAGAAATCGATACGGTTTTATTCGGCAATAGCAGAGACAACCAAGCTTGCATAGAACAAGTAAGAAATGACTTACTTGCAGAGCATACAGGTCGTGACATAGATGCAATGCCAGAGATATTCAACAACCAATATCCTGTTGAAGCGCTAATGCAGGGTCAGATCGCACATGGCTATGTGCTTACCGAAGTTCGTGATGAGGTGTTCACGGAACACTCGGTGAAAAATGTATTTCGCGCCTTGTCAGATCCAGAGGAACCGCTTATTTCAGTACCCACATTTGATGGTGACGCGCTACCCGCGCGTAACCCAAAGCGTCGCAGCATAATGATTTTAATTGGTGTTGCAATTATTGCAGTACTTGGTGGGTTGATGTTCTGGGCAAGCCAGTCGATCCCATGGTTAAGCTCAGACAGCATCAACGCCTTTTTAGAAAAAAGTAGAGGCACTTATTTTGCCCTTCCAACAGTTTTGCTCGTGTATGTAGTTGGCGGTGTTCTGTTCTTCCCGGTGACCGTACTCTCTTTGGCTGTAGCCGCCATTTTTGGCCCAATTTGGGGGCCTATTTACGGCATGATGGGAGCACTAATGAGCTCAGCAATTATGTTTGGTGTTGGAAAGCTATCGGGCAATGCCGGCCTCAGAAAAATTGGCGGACCTAAAGTAGCTGCCGTCGATGAAAAACTAAAACGCAGTGGCGTGGTTGGCGTAGCGGCAATTCGCATGTTACCTATCGCTCCGTTTAGTCTGGTGAATTTAGTCGCCGGCATTTCTTCTATTGGTATTTTCCAATTTTTAGTAGGTACGTTTTTGGGCATGTTCCCTCCAATGATTGCCAAAGGCTTAGTCGGCGACTCAATTGCCCAGATTTGGCAGAATCCGTCAATTGAAACCATAAGCTACCTGGTGGGAGGCATCATTTTGTGGGGGCTAATGATTTGGGGGTCACAAAAATTCGCGCGCTATTATCAAACTCGAAAAGAATCCAATACTGATACGGGTGAAAGCAGTAACAATAGTAAGGATGAGGCTGAAAAATGTGCCGCATAATAACCTACAATATCCATAGCGGAGTTGGCAGGGATAAGAAGCACGACTATAAGCGTATTGGACAGTTCCTTGCAAACAGCGGTGCAGACGTAGTCTTGCTCCAAGAAATGGATACGCGCCCGACCGAACGAGACACAGCGCAAGATGTCAACGACATCTGCGCTGGTAACACGTTTAAACTAATCCCATCACCAGCAATTCGAGAGCCTGATGGCTGGTATGGCAACGCAATTTTGACGCGTTTTGATGTATTGGAACACGACACGATAGATGTGAGTCAAACAGGTCGACAGCCAAGGAACGTGCAGGTTGTTGAATTAAAGACTGAGAAAACACCTCTGACAGTGGTCAACACCCATAAAGGACTCAAGAAGCTTGAGCGTCGTTCGCAGTTTACAATGCTTCACGAACATCTGTCGCGGCGTTTAAAAGAGAAACAAAGCCCGCTTTTTCTAGCGGGTGACTTTAATGAATGGCAGTTTTTTTCAAAGGCCTTTACGGCTTTAAATGATTTGTTATTGCAGCAAAAAGTGGGGGCTACGTTTCCTAGCAACTTCCCCGTATTTTCACTTGATCGCGTATGGGTAACTGAAGATATAAAAGTAAAGTCATGCAGGAAGCTTAAGAACGAACAAACCAAGGTTTTATCCGATCATCTACCTGTGTTAGTTGACATCGTTCTGCCCGAAGCGTGAATTAGTCGACTTTTTATTCACTCAAGCACGGTGTGCTCGATTATGCTGATTTCGCTACAAATGATGATGCCGCAAATTCTAGGGTACCGCACCAATGTTTAAGCGCATTCTCCTGAGCTACCACTTTTCGGATGATGTCGATAATTTGTTGATATTCGTGTGTTGCCTTTTTCTGTTTGTTTGTAGCTGCCAATACAGTCCGATGCATTTCAGGGTGGGTAATTTTTAGGGTAGACACCAGCCCAGATTCTCTTAGGTGAAAAATAGCCGAAGTTGGCAAAATCATTACTCCTTCCCCTTGCATTACTTGTCTTAGTCCTGTCATTAACTGGCCAGAATAAGCGAGATCATGTTTAAGGCTCACTCCGGTGGCTTTTTCGTAATCAGCAATAAGCTGCCCAAGCGCATCTTTATTTCCAGGCGATAAAAGGGGTAGTTCACTTATTTCCCAAAATTTTATCATCGACTTGTCATTGAGTTTGGCATATTCAGGATAAGCTGAGGAAGCGGTAAAAACGAGATGAAGCTCTTCTTGAATAAGAGGGGTCACACTCATAAATTTAGGTTCTATTGCCTGCTGATAGGTCAAGGCAATATCCACCTGTTTTGATTCAAGCCAATCGTTGATGGTATATGAAGGCCCGGTGCTAATCTCTACTTTCAACGCTTTATGGTTGTTCGTTATTTCCGTTAATAATGGCAGGGAAAGCACGTTGCCTATTGATGGGAGCATTCCTATCTTTATTACTTTTTGCTGATCTCCCTGAAATGCTTGCAACGCTGATTTTACGTTGTCAATCTCGCCCATAATTTTCCCTGCGTGTTTGTAAAATACCTCTCCAGCGGGTGTTAAGCTTACACCTGAAAAACTTCGTTCTAGCAGCGTCGCTTTTACCTCTCGCTCCAAACTTGCAAGTTGCTGGCTAATGGCTGGCTGAGCAATATCTAAGGCTCTAGCTGCTGCAGCAATGCTCCCTCGCTGTACTGTAGTTATAAAGTAATGTAACTTTTTAGAGTGCACTTAACCCCCTATGCGAAGGCAATAGAAATAGTCTCACGTCATTGCAGTAGAAACCAGCAAGCTATATGCCATTCCAATTAGTTATATGAAGCGAAAATGTAAATAAGAGCCTTAGTGGTGGGTTAAAAAAATTCTATATTAGGTACTACTTAAGTCTAACATCACGGAAATCGTGAGTTCCCGAAGGGGTCAATATTTTTCTTATACCCCTGAATATTCTTCTTTCTTCCACCAGCAGCAAAGAGTTTCTAGCCTAGTCCCTGTACACGAGTTACCCAATAACAATTACAAGATGTGTATGCATCAATGTGGTGCTCGTGCGTGCCTAGAAAGAGTGCAGATTCGATTAATCCGCATTCATAAATTAAGTAGCAATAAGCACGATTGGGAACACTAATGAATCAAAAGAAACTCCACACTGCAGTACGTTACGCACTTACCGGATTGACCCTTTTCACTACCTCAATGCTCGTACAGGCGCAAGAAACCAGCGAGGAAACAACAGAAGCTAAAGATTTAGAGCGTATAGCAGTTGTTGGCGCTCGTGGTGCGCCGCGCTCAGTTACAAGCTCGCCCGTTCCCGTTGACGTGTTAACCGCAGAAGACGTTGAAGCCGTTGCATTTACCGACATGAACAACGTTCTGATGACTCTTGTACCCTCCTACTCTGTTGGCAGACAGCCTATTTCAGATGGCGGTACCTTTATTCGTCCAGCTACGCTTCGAGGTATGCCCACAGACAAAACTTTGGTCTTAGTAAACTCTAAACGCCGTCACAGAGCATCGCTCGTTTCAATCGGTGGCTCAGGTACTCAAGGTCCAGATATCGCAACCATTCCTACAGCAGCAATCCAAAGTGTTGAGGTATTACGAGACGGTGCGGCAGCCCAGTATGGTTCGGATGCCATCGCGGGGGTAATCAACTTCCAACTTAAAAATAATAGCGAAGGCGGCTCTTTTACCATCGACTATGGTAGCTACTATGAAGGCGATGGCGACCAAATTACCGTCACAGGAAACAAAGGTTTTGCCCTTGGTAACGATGGATTCTTCAGCATTTCAGCCGAATACTCAGATAGTGAAGCCACATATAGAGGCGAACAATATTGTGAGCCATGGTTTTGTGTAGACGAGCAATCAGCCGAGTATATTGCTGATGCTACTGCTATGGCCAACAGTGTGCATGGTTCAGACGTAGTACAACCTTGGGGTCAACCTAATACCAGCGGAAAACGCGTCTTTTTCAACGCGGGTTACGCGCTAAGTGCTGCAGCTGAACTCTATGCCTTTGGTAACTATTCTGAAAGCGAAGGTGACGGGTCTTTTTACTATCGTTACCCGGGCAACGGGACTATCGAAGACATCCGTCTTGAAGACGGTTCTATTTGGAATCCTACAGAATTTTTTCCTGGCGGGTTTACACCGCGTTTCTTTGGTGATGTCACTGATTATTCAATGGTGGGTGGCATAAAAGGCATGTCGGGTGATCTTACTTACGATATCAGTGGTCGTTACGGCAACAACGAAATTTCTTACACACTAGCAAATACCATTAACCCTTCTCTGGGCAATGAGTCGCCAACGTCGTTTGAGCCCGGCGATTTAACTAACGAAGAAGCACAAATTCAAGCTGATTTCACCTACGACCTGAGTGAGTACGTACTCGCTTTTGGGGCTAGCTATCTAGACGAATCTTATGAAATTTCTGAAGGTGAGGTAAGCTCATATTTTGCAGGCCCTTACGCTACCTCTGACCCGTATGGCTTTTGTGACGGAACTACCGCTACTGCAGAAGGACTAGCCGTTATCGCAAACGGTTCAACATTAAATTGTGCCAATTTTACTGATAATGATAGCGATGATGACGGTATTGAAGATGATGGAATAGCAGGAGTAGACCCTGTTTATACAGTAGTTGGCGTAGGCTCTAACGGTTTCCCGGGTTACTCACCTGACTATTCAGGTTCATATGAACGTGATTCTTATGCGGTGTACACAGACATTTCGGGAGACATTACTGACGAGCTATTTGCCCAAGCAGCGTTACGCTATGAAGACTACTCAGATTTTGGCTCTGAGGTAGTTTACAAAGTCGCGGCATTTTATCAATTAAGCGACGATGTAGGCTTTAGATCTTCATTTGGTACAGGCTTCCGCGCCCCCACTTCTGGTCAGCAGGGTACAACTAACGTATCGACTCGCTTACCTAATGGTTTCCCTGTAGCAACGGGCTTATTCCCAGCGGGCGGTGATGTAGCACAAGCACTAGGAGCAGAGGAACTTTCGCCTGAAAAGTCGACGAACTTTACATTAGGTATGACAGCTAACTATGGTGACTTAACCCTTACCGTAGATTACTACAATATCAAATTAGAGGACCGCCTTTACTCTGTATCAACGCGCGATGTCTCTACAACTGTTGTCACAGACCCAAATGCTGATGGTTATGATGCTTACCAGAATTACTTAGCCCTTGCTGGAGCAAACGTGTCGGGTGCTGAGTCAATCGGTGGTGTTTTCTTCTTCCAAAACGCATTCGATACTGTTACCGAAGGTTTGGACGTCGTGGGTACATACAAGATGGAAACTAAGTATGGTTCAACCGTTTTAACTGGCTCTGTCAATTACAATAAAACAGAGTTTGATTCAGACGCCAGCGAGTTCCTAGATCCTGAAGATCGGTACGATTTTGAGAATAGTAGACCCGAAATGCGCGGAGTTTTCTCAGTCACTCATAGCTATGACGTATGGTCAGCGGTTGCTCGCCTTAGCTACTTCGGCGAGTACGAAAACGCGGGGAGTGATGACGGAGAGAATGTAAACTTAGATAGTATTCAAACCTTCGGCGACGAGTTTATGTTTGATATCGAAGGCTCTTACCTAATTAGCGAAAACCTTACTCTTTCAGTAGGTATCAGAAATCTCTTCGACAACTACCCAGATGTCAGTACAAACGGCGATGCCTGTTGTGGCGAAGTTTACGACTCGGGTTCCATCGTCGACTGGCAGGGTGGGTACTATTACACACGCCTAGCTGCTCGTTTTTAACAGAGTTAAAAAACACCGGCGCAAGCCGGTGTTTACGTTTTTAAATAATAGTACATAAGAAAAAATTAATAGGTTACTCAATGTTCAAAACTGTATTACGTGGAGTGAAAAACTGATGGAAATAGAGCTACTGTGGTTTGTAGTTACTTTGTGTATAACCGGTGCTATTGCTGGTATCACCGCAGGTCTATTCGGTAATGGTGGAGGCTTTGTTGTTGTTCCTGCTCTCCTCGCTGTTTTTCCTTTCTTTACCCCTCCTTCTGAATCTCTAGTGAAAGTTGCGATAGGCACATCATTGGCATCAATTGTGGTTTCTAGCGCGCGTTCTGTTATGGCGCATAGAGCCAAAGGTGCCGTAGATTTTGACATCCTGAAGTCCTGGAGTATTTGGCTTATTCTTGGCGTTGGTGGAGGCTTACTAATAGCAAATAACTCTAGCGCAAATGGCTTAACCGTAGTATTTGCAGCAGGTGTTCTTCTTTACTCTGTATATTTTCTTTTCCCAGAATTTGTTGTGCGTCCCGGTCTTGTTTTCGATATGCCTAAAGGCATAGGCAAAGCGGTGCTGGCATTTGTATTGGGCGGGTTCTCTGCGTTACTAGGTATAGGGGGCGGCACGCCAACCGTCATAACTATGGTGATGTGTCAACGTACCATTCAGCAAGCTGTTGCTACCGCTGCCGGTGTTGGCTTCCTGATAGGCTTACCAGGTGCCATCGGCTTTCTATTTATGAAGCATCCTGAAACAGCCTCTCTACCTGTTGGCACTATCGGATACATTAACATTCCAGCGCTCATCGCTATCAGCATAGGCGCAATCTTTACTGCGCCTATCGGTGCGAAGATGGCGCATAACTTTAGTGAAAAAAAGCTAAAACGATTGTTTGGCATTTATCTCGTCATTGTTTCAAGCGCAATGTTTTATAAAGCCATATAAAATAAAGAGGAGAATATCTGTGAGTTATAACCGTTCAAGGCGTTTATTTTTAGGTGGCTCGGCAGCCGCATCAGCCATAGGGGCAACAGGTTTTAGCAACTTGGTTAGCGCTCAATCTACAAGTGCTGCAGCAAGTGAAGCGACATCTGTCATTTATGGTCCAAAACCTGGTGTAGCAAAACTAAACGCTAACGAAAACCCATTTGGGCCTAGCCCAAAGGCGCTGAATGCCATTGCTCAAGCCTCTGCTCAAGGTGGTGCTTATTACGCTTATCCCGCAGCTATGACCCTGTTAGATATGATAGCCGAGCGTCATGGCATTACCCGTAAGAATATTTCACTAAGCGCAGGGTCTAGCCCAATTCTTTCCTACGCTGCCGTTGCTGCCAGTAAAAACGGTAAAATTCTTGGGCCAGATCTTTTTTGGGACACAACGTCAAAAGCACCTGAGAAACAAGGCGCGCCTGAAATTGTAAGAATTGCTAATACGGCAGACCTAGACATCGACCTTGACGCTCTATACGCCGCTATCAATGACTCGATCGGTATGGTGCATATCTGTAACCCTAACAACCCTACAGGTAAAGTGCTTGACCCTAGCAAGCTTCGCGAATTTTGTATTAAAGCCTCTAAAAAGACACTTGTTTTAGTTGATGAGGCCTATAACGAACTCATCGATGAGCCACCAAAACACTCAATGATTCCCCTCGTTAAAGCAGGACACAATGTCATTGTAGCGAGAACCTTTTCAAAGATTTATGGCTTAGCAGGTATGCGCGTAGGTTATCTGATAGCTTCTGAGGAAAACACTGAGTGGATTAACCGCTACGGTATGGGCGGCTATACCTTGAATCAAGCAGGCCTTGCCGCTGCTATCGCCAGCTACAATGACGATGCCTTTTTAACGTTTTCTAAAGAAAAAATTTATGAAGGTAAATCTATGGTTATGGACGCCGTTAAGGCTAACGGTTTGACAGCCCTCCCCTCTAGTACTAATTTTATTTTTGTTAATCTTGGTGATGGCAATGCCGAGTATTTTAGACAAGCTATGGCTGAAAAAGACGTACTTATCCGAGGCATTTATCGTACTTATAATAATTGGTCTCGAGTGAGCATGGGGAAAATAGCAGACGTTAAACGTTATGTTGATGCGATTCCTGCCGCTTTAGAAAAAATGCAGCTAATGCAAGAAAGTTAATTATTGAGGGTGTGTGCCAAAGTCGGTGCACCCCCGTGTTTTTAGCTGCAACTTCCTTCTCCGGACTTATCAATTCAACTTAAAGTCTAATACGCACAAAAGTCACCTTTGTCATATACTCTAATCACTCAATAAAC
Organism: Pseudomonadota bacterium; assembly: GCA_034190055.1. GTDB lineage: Bacteria > Pseudomonadota > Gammaproteobacteria > Enterobacterales > Alteromonadaceae > Alteromonas. Next base: position 17,087 of record JAXHTT010000045.1, read on the forward strand.
AGATAGAGCACACTACAACAATAATTTTCGTAGGTATTGTTGCAGTAACGCAAAAGTTGCACATACTTTATCAAGAAGGCATTACGTTAAATGCCGCTCAAGGAGGCTGTAAATGTCACTTTCTGTACTAGTTGCTGATGATTCTAAGTTGTCGAGGCGCAGTGTTATACGCTCCCTTCCCCAAGACTTGGAGTACGACATAACCGAGGCAACAAACGGGCAAGAAGCGATTAGTGCACTTTCTGAGAGCGATTTTGCACTCGTTCTCTTAGACCTTACCATGCCAGAAGTGGATGGCGTTGGCGTGCTGGAGTTTTTACATGCAAGATCCAATATGCCAAACGTAATTGTGATAAGCGCTGATTTTCAGCCTGAAAAACAAAAAATTGTGATGTCTTTAGGCGCAAAGCGTTTTCTTCGCAAACCTTTAGACAAAGAAGAATTAGCAATGGCACTGTTTGAGTTGGGGTATTTATGAGCATTGTACTACCACTGGATGAAGAGCAAAGAGATGCCCTTCAAGAGCTGCTTAATATTTCAATGGGGCAAGCTGCAAACTCCCTCGCTCAACTTATAGAAACAAAAATCGATATTTCTATTCCTAAAATTTCAGCCGTCACGCCTACTCAGCTCTATAGTCTTCTGTTTGAAACTGAAGATGCTTTTTATACTCGTCAGTCTTTTTTAGGCGACGTTCATGGTGAAGTCATGTCTGTGCTATCACGGGCAGGTTTAAGTGAAGTCGCAACTTTGATGGATTACGACGAACCGTTAAGCAAGGAAGATATTCAAGAAATCATTTTGGAGCTTTGCAATATTTTAGCGGGCGCATGTTTAGCTGGCCTCTCTGACCAGTTAGAGCTTACAACCAACTTAAACATGCCTACTCTGTTTTTGCCTGATAAAGCAAACTTTGACGAGCTCAAGTGGCAGCATAGTTTGGTAATGGAAGTACAGTTCGTTATTGCAATTTCCTCTTTTAGCATGCGTGTTGTGTTTTGTTTAGATGATGAGTCTCTTGCTCGCATGAAAGACACATTGGATGAGTTACTCGCATAATGTTTGAACAACTGGTAGGTAAGTTACCTGTCGGAATTGGTGTGGTCGATGAAAGCTTTAACGTCGTTTATCTTAACGACTTTTTTTTAGACAGGCTCCCCCACAAAATGCGCGAGTGTTATAAAGATACGCCCGTGGTTGAATTGTTTCAAGGGCAAGGTAAGTTCCTCAAGCGAAGACTAAAATCAGTATTTGTATTGCAGCACCCTAGCTTTAGCTATTGGGAGCAAAGGCCCCATATATTTCCATTTAAAAGCTCTCGGCCTATAACGGGCGAAGAAACGCAGATGTACCAAAATATGGAAATCTTGCCCATTAAAGATAAAAAAACCGGGCAACGTTTGGCCTGCATATTTCTGCAAGATGTAACCGCCCAAGCAAGTTATTTCAGAGCCCAGCAAAAACTTTCCGAAGCTCTAAAAAAAGAACACGAGGCGCAGCGAAAGCTGATTCGTAAACTCGATACTGCCCAAAGCCAGCTAATCCAAGCCGAAAAGATGGCTTCCACCGGGCAACTCGCAGCAGGTATAGCTCATGAAATTAACAATCCAATTGGCTTTGTAAATGCTAACCTCAATACGCTAGATCAATACGCATCGCACCTTCTTGCGATTTGTGACGGTGTGAAAGGGCAAATTGAGCTCTTTAATGACGAGCTTAAGGAACAAATAGACGCCTTATTTGAGTCGAATCACTATGACCTACTGAAAGACGATATCACCGAGCTAATTGCAGAGTCTACTGAAGGGCTTACACGGGTAAAAGACATTGTGGAGAACCTTAAAAACTTCTCACTAGAAACTGCCGAAGGGATGCAAACAGTAGATATATGCGCCATATGTAATCAGCTCATCACGCTCATCTCCGCTCAATACAGCGCTCCCAAATATAAAATTGAATGTGAGCAAGAAAAGGTGGAGGTTATGGGAAATCCAGGGCCGTTGAAACAAGCCCTGATGAACGTAGTGATAAACGCTGCGCAAGCGATAGACGATAAAGGCTTCATAAAACTCACCGTCATTGATGCCGCTGAATCAGTAACAATTAAAATACTGGACTCAGGGTGCGGTATCCCAACAAAACACTTAAAACGCGTGTTCGAACCTTTTTTTACCACCAAACCTGAAGGTCAAGGTCAAGGGTTGGGCCTTTCTGTGGCTTACACCGCCATAGAACAACACCAGGGTAAAATATCCATTAGCAGTAAAGAAGCAAAAGGCACTGTCGTAGAGATTACGATACCTAAAGCCCCGGCAGCGCCAGTTCCCTCAAGCGAGGTAACTGAAACGGAAGTCTCTCAGGCAGTTTAGATACTCATTGTTATGCTACGATAAAAAATACCAATTAACGCCTTGAGTCATTAGGCTATTAATCTTCTTTAGCCCGCTAGTTTACTCGCTTCGCACACCTTAAATATATACACACCGTCCTCATTTAGTGTACGGGAAATCTCCCCTTCATTTATTAAGTAATTAAGGTGAGACAAGCACTCCGCTACAGCGAACACCATGTTACGGCTTGAAAGTTTGCGCTTGAACATAATGGGTAATAGCTCGACTACCGTTTGAGGGTTCTCACAAGCGTTTAATAAGGCTTTAAGGTGCTCGTGGTGATGTGCAATGAGCGAGTCTACACGCTCGTGAAGACCAATAAAGGGAAGCTTATGTGCGGGTAATACTGTTGTATTCTGCGGCAAACTTTTAAATTGGGGCAACGTATCTAGGTAATCACCTAAAGTATTAGCGTCAGGCTCCGTTGAATAGGCGCCAATATTGGGTGTAATGATGGGTAGAATGTGATCGCCAGAAATAAGAATATTTTTCTTTTCATTGTAAAGGCAGGCGTGTTCAGGAGAATGGCCGCGACCAACCATAACTTTCCATTCATTGTCGCCAAGCGATAACGTCATACCATGTTTTAAACGGGTGTAACTTATAGGAATTGGCGACACAACACTGCTGTACCCGTTACCCTCGCCTGACGTCAGCTTTGTAATCATTGATTCATCAAGCCCTACCCGTTGGTAGTATAATACATCCCTCTCATTCGTGGCACCGTTTCTACCTGCTGCGAAGGCTCGCGCAGTGAAATACTCGGTTTGGGTCATATAAAAAGGTACGTTATATGTATCGGCTATCCAACCTGCTAACCCCACGTGATCTGGATGTAAATGCGTAACAATGACACCTACAATTGGTGCGTCTAATTGTTCAAATATACGCTTCCAAAGCAATTTGGTAGTAGATGTTCCAATGCCAGTATCAATTACCACCCAGCCGCCTTCATCGCGAATTAAGTACAGGTTTATATGATCGAGTTCAAATGGAAGGGGCATAGTTAGCCAAAGTACGCCATCGGCTACTTCAATTAGCTCGCCCGGTTCTACCTGTTTGTCGTATAGATACTCCATATCGCCCTCACCTTTTCTAGCCTGCATCTTTTAATATTCACTGAGTCGTCCCACGGTTTCCAATGGCTGCTAAAGTAGCGTAGTTACGATCGCCCTGTATTGATAAAAACCGTAAGTCGATAAATTTTTACTCGATAATGCTTGTGCGTAAACTCAGCACTATCTTTATTTGTTTGATACCTTCGTTTTCATGCAAGATAATTAGTACTAGTCTCGTTCTAACTCGCTCTGTCAACAAAAACAAACATATCTGTCGAATAGAGATCTATAGGACTTGGTGATAACAAACGCTATACTGTGGTTGTTGAAGTTGATAGCCCACGTATTTTGTACCTTTTGCGCTTTTCACTGAATACGTAAAATGCTAGTTATAGGTGGTTATAAAAATTCGATCAGCGTCCACGCACTTAGGGCTTTCCTAATACATTGACACCTTTAAAGAAGCGGTTAGTAAAAACAAATTCATGTCAGCCCCAGTAATACAGCAAGGGTTCATACTCAACAAAAGTACGTTTACCCAGCGAGGCAAAGTATATGTTGAACTCTGGGTTAAAACCGCCAATAACACCGCTAGATTAATATCGTCACCTCAAAACCCCACTTGCTTTGTGCCCCTTGAACAATGTACTGCATTGCGCGACATTGCTGGCCGCATTTCAGCTAAGATCATTATTTCAGAAGATGGTTTTTACACACTAGAGCAAGTACCAGTTGCTACGGTTAAAACCGCCACTGAATCGCAAATGCATCAGCTTCGTCAACGCGCTCAAGAGCAAAGTATTGTATTGTATGAAGCCGATATTCGCGTAGCCGATCGCTATTTGATGGAGCGCTTTGTATATGGCGCAGTGGAGTTTGTTGCTCCACAAGTTGTTGATGATACGTCACAAATTGTTATAGAGAATGCGCAGATCAGGCCCTGCCATTTCAGAACTTCTTTTACATCGTTAAGTATAGATATTGAGTGTAATGAGCACGAGCAGCTGTTCAGCATTGCGCTAGCAGGCGAAGGAAAAAGTGTAGTGATACTTGTTTGTCCACCAAGTTTTATTGGGCAGACATTAAAGGAGCAAGAAGACAGTCCATACACGCTCATTACGGTTGGGTCTGAAAAAGAACTGCTTGAGGCCTTTTTTTCACACCTTAACTCCTACGACCCAGACATTATTTTGGGTTGGAACGTTAAGCAGTTTGATATGGCTGTGCTCGACCGCCGTGCTAAGGCCAATTCGCTCAATTATCCTATTGGCCGCCATGGCCGAGAGGCTTCAGTAAGACAGTGGGAAGATCAGACACTCGTTGATGTACCTGGACGATGCGTGATTGATGGTATTGAAGCACTTAAAACCATGACCTATCAATTCGAGTCCTTCTCCCTTGACCATGTTTCCGAAGAACTGCTTGGTGAAAACAAGCTTATTCAAGCTGCAGACAAACTTGAAGCGATAAAACACCTTTATCATAGCGATCCTGTTGCACTCGCGAACTACAACTTTAAAGACACCGAACTGGTAAACCGCATTCAGGATAAAACCCAGTTTATTGATTTTCTGGCATTGCGCAGCATTCTTACCGGCTTAGATATGAGCCGCCCGGGAGGCTCGGTAGCGGCGTTTTTAAACGTTTATTTGCCCAAGCTACACCGCAAGTCTTATGTCGCCGGAGTGAGGCCTGAAAATGGCGGTTTAGCCAGTCCTGGCGGTTATGTCATGCGCTCCCAACCTGGCCTGTACAAAGATGTTTTAGTACTCGATTTTAAAAGCCTATACCCTTCTATAATTCGAACGTTCAAAATCGACCCTTTAGGGCTTGCGGAAGGACTTAAGTCTCCAGCAACCGCTATAGAAGGCTTCAAGGGTGCAGTATTTAGCCGTGAATCACACTTCTTGCCTTCTATCATTGAAAACCTATGGCTTCAGCGCGACGAAGCCAAAAAACAGAAAGACGCACCACGCTCTCAAGCGATTAAGATATTAATGAACTCCTTCTATGGAGTACTTGGTAGCGGAGGCTGTCCTTTTTACGATCCTCGTCTTGCGAGTTCAATTACATTGCGGGGGCATGAGATCATGCAAACCACCGCGAGTTGGATTGAAGAATTGGGCTATACGGTTATTTACGGAGATACTGATTCAACCTTTGTGCATGTTGAAGAGAATACTGCACTAGGTACACCTTCTGAAACAGGTCGCGAGCTTGCCAAAATTATTAACCAGAAATGGACTGAGTTACTTAAGCGTCAGTTCGACATTGATTGCCATTTGGAGATTGAGTTCGAATCTCACTTTTCTACCTTCTTTATGCCAACAATTCGTGGCTCTTCTGAAGGTAGTAAAAAACGCTACGCAGGGATGAAAGACGGTGAGCTTATCTTTAAAGGTTTAGAGAACGTGCGTTCGGATTGGACAGTGCTTGCTAAAGAATTCCAATACGAATTATACAAAAGAGTCTTTACTAATGAACCTGTAAAGCAGTACATCAATAAAACGCTAAACGCAGTAAAAGCGGGAAAAATGGATGAAGAGTTGGTGTATAAAAAGCGACTCAGAAAACCACTTTCTTCGTATGTAAAATCTCTTCCCCCTCACGTAAAAGCGGCGAGACGGGCAGACAAATTATTCGAAGAACAGGGGTTACCACTTCGCTACCAATCTAATACTTCCATAGCCTATGTAATTACCGTTCAAGGGCCACAAACGGTGGAAACTATCTCTGCGCCGCTTGACTATGACCATTATATCGAGAAACAGATAAAACCCATTGCGGATAGTATTTTGCCAATGATATCCCTTAGTTTTGAACGCTTAGCTAACACCCAACTTTCCTTATTTTAATTACGTTTATCTGTATGAAGATCTTTCAGGCTTCGTTACAAATTAACAAAAGCATTGCAGCCTCAATCTTTTCTCCTATTAAGTTATTGTTCGCATTTTCAATACTTTACCTCTTTGGCACGACAAGTGAATAAGATATTTGTGAGTAACTAAATAGGTTTGTGCGAAGGTTTAACTTCAATCAACATGCGTTCAATTTAGTGATTAGGGCAATTGATAGCCCGTGTTCGCAAACAGAAACAGAAGGAATTTGATTATGAAGATCACAAAGTTAAGTATGATTACTAGTGCCGTTGTTGCCGCTACACTTTCTGCATCAGCACTCGCAGGTCACCATGAAGAAAAAATTTCTAAGAGCTTTAATGCGCTCGACCAAGACGGTAATGGCTACATCGTAGGCTCAGAATCATCAGGTATTATCGACAGCAAGTTAGTATCAAAGATGGATACCGACGGTGACAGCATGGTTAGCCGCGCAGAATTCAACACATTTGTTGATGAAAAACCATCTATGTTCAGTGACGAGGTTATCACTCAAGTTCAAACAGAAGGCACTACAGACGCTGTGCTAACTGAAGAAGGTAATCCAGCACTTTTTTCTAAAGCTGATAATGAAATGATTTCGGAAAAGAACAAAGAGCTGCGCACTGAAATGTCTGCAACAGCCAATACTCAGTTCACTAAAATCGATATGGATAGCGATGGTAAGATTAGTGAGAAGGAACTAGATATGGCCGACGTTGAAGGCGACTTTGACTCAATGGATGAAGATGGTGATTCATACATAACCCGTATGGAATACCGTACCTATTTTGAAGAGATTGAATCAGAATAGTTAAACTAAGTAATTCATAGTATTCCCAACTATGTAGCCCCGCTTCAAGTGCGGGGCTTTTTTATTTTTCCTCAAACAATACGACCCCACGAAGTTCACCAGTTCGCCCTCTAATAAATAGTCTGCGACGAAACGCTAATATTTTTCGTTGAACAGCGCCGTATACGACCAACATCTTGTCGACAAAACGCATTTGCAACCATATTGTTAATAAAGGTTAAATATTTTGTTTACTCAATTGCGCATTCTGTAATTAGCGCAAAGGTCGCTATTGTGTACTTCGATTTCAAAATCATGATGGCGATTATCTAAAATTACATTTAAATCAGATGCGTACGCGCATGGAGGCAAGAGACAATGGAATCAAAGTTACAGCTAAACACAGTACTTCCACTTCAAAAAAGTGAGTTTAGAGGTCCTAGTAATGCCGATCTCACATCACTCACAATTGGTCAATATTTCAAAAAGGTTGTCGACAATTACAGTGATAACCCTGCAATCATCGTAAAACATCAAGATGTTCACTGGACCTATCAGCAATACTGGCATGAAGTAGAACGTGTGGCTTTTGGTTTACTTGCCAATGGTGTGGAGCCAGGTGATCGAGTTGGGATATGGTCCCCCAATAACATCGAATGGTCACTGGTACAAATGGCCACGGCCCGGATTGGCGCGATAATGGTGTGTCTCAACCCCGCTTATCGTCCTGATGAATTGGCCTTTGCTATCAACAATGTTGGGGTAAAGCATTTAGTGATGGCGCAGTCTTTTAAGCAATCAAATTACGTCGCCATGCTGAAAGAACTTGCACCTGAAATAGACAGCCAAGATAAGAACACACCTAAGCGTCCTCTAACGCTTGCTAAGCTGCCTTCACTTAAATATGTATACACTATTGGCGATATGACTGTAGAAGGATTAGAGGCTTTTTCTGCATTGCAAATAGAACCAACGGAAGCGCTTCAATCTAAATTGGAGGCTGTTGAATCGAAACTTAGCGCAGGCGACAACATCAATATCCAGTTTACTTCCGGCACGACGGGAAATCCGAAAGGCGCAACGTTAACCCACAGAAACATTCTAAATAATGGGTTATTAGTATCACAAGCAATGAGGTTCACACACAAAGACAAACTTTGTATTCCAGTGCCGCTCTACCACTGCTTTGGAATGGTATTAGGCAACTTAGTTTGCTTAGCATCAGGAGCATGCGCAGTATTCCCTGGAGAGTCATTCGACCCTGAGACAACGCTGCGTACAGTAGCAGAAGAAAAGTGTACGGGATTACATGGCGTACCAACCATGTTTAT
>JAXHTT010000046.1:0-24811 GCA_034190055.1 Pseudomonadota bacterium
TGTACTTCGCGTTGCTAACGGTGAGTTCATTGTGACAGACACCCAAAAAATGGGTAATGCATTTGCACACAAAGGTATTGCTAAAGGCTCGGTGTCTAAAGGTGATACGGCAACGGCTGCGATTGATTCTGCAAATCGTGAAGCCATCAAAAAGAACCACAGTGCTACCCACTTACTTCACGCGGCGCTGCGTGAAATTCTTGGCGAGCACGTAACGCAAAAAGGCTCACTGGTTGAAGCGTCTCGTATGCGTTTTGACTTTTCGCATTTTGAGGCAGTTACCACTGAGCAACTTACAGAGATTGAAAAACGCGTTAACCAAGAGATACGCGCAAACCATACGCTAGCCACTGAACTTATGGACCTAGAAGAAGCCAAAGCATCAGGTGCTATGGCGCTATTTGGCGAAAAGTACGATGAAAAAGTTCGCGTTGTAACCATGGGCCCATTCTCTGTTGAGCTATGTGGCGGTACACACGTTGCGCGCACAGGTGACATTGGGTTATTTAAAATTACCAGTGAGGCGGGTATTGCATCGGGCGTTCGACGCATTGAAGCGGTTACAGGTGAGCAAGCCCTTGAAGTTGTGCAAGCACAGCAAGCTACTTTAGCTTCGTTGTCTGGTTTACTGAAAACTGACAGCCAAAATGTACTCGATCGCGTTGTTTCTCTGCAAAATCAGACTAAAGAATTAGAAAAAGCACTCAATTCTGCTAAACAAAAACTGGCGAGTCAGCAAGGTGCTGATATGCTTAGTAATGCAGTAGAGATAAATGGCGTTAAAGTTCTTGTTGCGAATTTGGAAGGTGTTGAAGCTAAGTCATTGCGTTCAATGATGGATGACATTAAAAACCGAATTGGCGAAGGGATCGTAGTACTAGGTGTGGCCAACGATGCGAAAGTGAATCTTATTGCTGGCGTTACTAAAAACCTCACAGGTAAAGTAAAGGCAGGCGAGCTGGTTAACTTTGTTGCATCTCAAGTAGGTGGCAAAGGAGGCGGTCGTCCTGACATGGCACAGGCAGGTGGAGACCAGCCTGAAAACTTGAACCAGGCACTGGATTCGGTTAACGCTTGGTTACAAGATAAGCTATAATTATTTTTGTGTATAACAGTGAGTTTTTGAAGTGACACAGAAACAGGGAATCACTGTCGCTACCATCGGGTCGTGCCGTTGGGTTGGCAAATATTAATGGATGATGTTCAGTATTAAGGAACAGGAGCAAGCGAATGCTTATTTTGACTCGTCGAGTTGGTGAAACGCTTATGGTAGGTGACGATGTAACCGTTACCGTACTAGGCGTAAAAGGGAATCAGGTACGTATAGGTGTTAACGCACCAAAAGAAGTTTCTGTGCACCGTGAAGAAATATACATGCGCATTCAGGCAGAAAAAGGCGGTCAGCCAGATTCTGCGGAATAATTGCATTGTACGCTTCATTGGAAAGGTCAGCTTTAGCTGACCTTTTTTGTTTTGGGCCAGTAAACCTGTCTTATCTTTTTACTTTAAATCAAAATCGAAACCACGTAGTGAAGTAGTTATAAACAAGTAAACCTAGAAATTACTCACGTTATTTTTGAAAAATTGATCAAAAATTTAGTTGAAAGCGGTAAGTGGTTGATTAAATCCAAACGTAAACTAATGGCAAACAATTAATAACTTCCATTTAATTGTCTGTATTGCGAACAAATTACTGGTTTTTTGTTCGAATCGTTTAAAATGGCAGCGAGTGAACAATTTCTTTATAAAAAAGGTTTGACTCAGGCCAATGAATCCGTAAAATGCACCCCGCAGTCAAGGAGAGGTGGGTGAGTGGCTGAAACCAGTTCCCTGCTAAGGAACCATACGCATATACGCGTATCGAGGGTTCGAATCCCTCCCTCTCCGCCATTATTAGTTGGCAGTGGCGGTCAACAACAAGTTTTGCGCGTGTGTAGCTCAGCTGGATAGAGTACCTGGCTACGAACCAGGCGGTCGGAGGTTCGAATCCTTCCACACGCGCCACTTATTTTAAAGCGTCACCTTTTGAAGTAAAACTCAAAAGTATACAAGTTAACGCGTGTGTAGCTCAGCTGGATAGAGTACCTGGCTACGAACCAGGCGGTCGGAGGTTCGAATCCTTCCACACGCGCCATATTGAATAGCCCACCTTTTTAGGTGGGCTTTTTCATTTCTTGAACCCGTCAATTCTTCTTTTCTTTTTACGCTACTTTCGTATAAACGCGTTGTTTGAAATTTAAGCTAAACTTAATGTGTCTGACAGCAGTTAAGCGCGAGGTACGCTATGGCACATCCATCCACTACTTTTCGATTTCTTGCAGAGCCTACCGATGTTAATTTCGGCGGTAATGTCCACGGCGGTATCGTCATGAAGTGGATTGACCAAGCGGCCTATGCGTGTGCAGCTCAGTGGTCGAAATGCTATTGCGTTACAGTATCTGCCAACGGCATACGTTTCATAAAACCCATAAAAGTCGGTCAACTTGTTGAGATAACTGCGTCTCTCGTTCATACAGGTAGCTCGAGCATGCACATCTATGTGGTGGTTAAATCGGGGGACGCTACGGCCAACACAACCACTGTAGCTAACCGTTGTTTCATTACATTTATGGCTGTAGGTAGCGACGGCAACCAAGTGGTCGTGCCTTCATACATTCCAGAAGACGAGCAGCATATGCAATTAGAATTAGTAGCTATGCATGCTAAAGACTTTGCAAAACGATTAGACAGCGACTTTACAGAGAATACTGGTTTTCATTAAACAGTGTTCGTTTCAAAACTAAATGCGAGCCTAAGATAATACCTCTCAGTATGCCATTGATACTATGTTTTTGTTGCAAATTTATTAAGTAATAATGCATTAAGTTTCATATTGTGGGGTTTTATTCAATTTTTAGCGGTTTTTTATGCTGTTTTGTTGTGTTTTGAAAAACCTCGTGATACTTATTCAGGTACAAAATAACAACAGGATTGAATATGAATTCGGAATCCGTCGCTAGTTTGCTCATTGAAGCAGGCTCTCTTATGCTCATAGGAATGGTATTTGTCTTTTCGTTCTTGGGACTGCTTATTGTCGGCATTCATTTGATTGCACGTTTTTGTGAAGCATTTCCAGGTGAAACATCAGACCCTTTAGCAAATGTGAACCGGCCTTCAGCCAATTTGGCTCGAAATAATCAAGCGGTACAGCCGGGAATAGACGGTAATGTCATCGCTGCTATTTCTGCCGCAATTCATACCCATCGCCAAAATTCTAAAAAATAATCCATATCAGGAGTTACCATGTCTAAGCCTCTGGCCCTTACCGAGCTGGTCCTGCGTGATGCCCATCAATCGCTTCTTGCTACGCGTATGCGTATTGAGGATATGCTTCCAATTGCTGAAAAGTTAGATAAAGCAGGTTTTTGGTCTGTTGAATCTTGGGGCGGTGCGACCTTTGATGCCTGCATCCGTTACTTGGGAGAAGACCCATGGGAGCGCATTCGTAAGTTAAAGGCAGCCATGCCCAATACCAAACAGCAAATGTTACTGCGTGGTCAAAACCTATTAGGTTATCGCCACTATGCTGACGATGTCGTGACTCGCTTTGTAGAGCGCGCGCACGAGAGCGGAGTAGACGTCTTCAGAATTTTTGATGCCATGAATGACATCAGAAATTTGAAAACCGCTATTAAAGCTACCATAGACAGCGGCGCTCACGCGCAAGGCACGATTTCTTACACAGTAAGTCCAGTGCACAATCTTGAGCTATGGCTTGATATGGCAAAACAACTTGAAGATCTCGGCGTGCACTCTATCTGTGTGAAGGACATGGCCGGGCTTTTGAAGCCCTATGAATGCGAAGCATTAATTACAGGGTTAAAAGAGGCCGTCGATGTGCCTATTGCCATGCAGTGTCACGCCACAACTGGGTTGAGCACGGCAACTTATCAGAAAGCCATCGACGCCGGCATTGATATGCTCGATACAGCTATCTCATCAATGAGCATGACCTACGGTCACAGCGCAACTGAAACTATGGTTTCAATCGTTGAAGGCACAGAACGCGACACGGGAATATCGCTACCTGAATTGGAAGAAATTGCGAGTTATTTTAGAGAAGTCAGAAAGAAATACAGCAAATTTGAAGGAAGCCTTAAAGGCGTAGATGCACGTATCCTGCTGGCCCAAGTGCCAGGTGGCATGCTAACCAACATGGAAAGTCAGCTAAAAGAGCAGCGGGCTGAAGATAAATTCGAAGAGGTGTTAAAAGAAATCCCAAGAGTACGAGAGGACCTTGGATATATTCCTCTTGTAACGCCTACCTCGCAAATTGTCGGCACGCAGTCTGTACTTAATGTGCTGACAGGCGAGCGCTATAAGAGTATCACTAAAGAAACTGCTGGTGTACTCAAAGGCGAGTATGGTGCTACTGCTGCACCAGTAAACAGTGAGCTACAAGAGCGTGTGCTAGATGGTGCAGAACCTGTAACATGCAGACCTGCTGATAATATTGCGCCTGAGCTTGATACGCTGAGTAAAGAGCTAGATGAACTGGCTGAGAAAAAACAACTTTCGCTGTCAGATGACAAAATTGATGATGTGCTGACTTATGCACTATTTCCGCAGATAGGCCTTAAGTTTATCGAAAATCGCAGCAACCCTGATGCGTTTGAACCTGCACCGAGCGCTCAAGAGTCGCAAGGTACAAATGCGCCCAAGCCTGCTGAAGCTAAGTCAAACTCACAAGGGGCTACTGCGAGTGAAACTTACGACGTGAACGTAGATGGTAAAGTGTATCGCGTAGAGGTGGCACCTTCAGGTACGCTAACGAGCGTTACGCCTGCCGATACGCCACAATCCCAGCCACAAACTGCTAGTACAGCTCCAGCCGCTGCGGCCTCGTCCCAGTCTATTGATGCACCACTAGCGGGTAACGTGTTCAAAGTATTAGTAAGAACCGGCGATAATGTGTCCGAAGGCGATGTAGTGATGATCCTTGAAGCCATGAAAATGGAAACAGAGATCCGAACGGCGTTTACCGGCACGGTCACTGACATTACCGTGGGCGAAGGCGATGCTGTAGCTAGCGGTCAATCGTTAATCTTATTGGGGTAATACATGGATAAGTTAATGGTACTTTGGGATAGTACCGCGCTTGCGCATTTTGAAGCCGGCCAGCTCATTATGATGGCGGTAGGCTTCGGGTTACTCTATTTAGCCATTGTAAAAAAGTTTGAGCCACTGCTTTTGTTACCCATTGGTTTTGGAGCACTGCTTACGAATATTCCAATTGCTGGTTTTTCAGAAGCGGGTGGCTTATTGCACTATATCTATAAAATTGGCATTGATACAGGCGTATTCCCTTTGCTCATCTTTATGGGAGTAGGAGCAATGACGGACTTTAGCGCGCTTATTGCAAACCCTAGAATGCTGCTACTTGGCGCAGCCGCTCAATTCGGTATTTTTGCTACCCTATTTGGTGCAATAGCATTAAATCTTATTCCGGGTTTTGAATTTACGCTAAAAGATGCCAGTGCTATTGCCATTATAGGTGGCGCAGATGGGCCAACGGCTATCTTCCTGGCTTCACGTTTAGCGCCTGACTTACTCGGTGCTATTGCGGTTGCCGCATATTCTTATATGGCGCTAGTGCCTATCATCCAGCCGCCCATTATGAAAGCGCTGACCACAAAAAAGGAACGCGAAATAAAAATGGGCCAACTTCGGCCTGTTTCAAAGCGAGAGAAAATTATCTTTCCACTCGCCGTGTTGTTTATGACCATTTTGTTTTTACCGGCAGCTACGCCGCTAGTAGGTATGTTCTGCTTTGGTAATTTAATGAAAGAATGTGGCGTTGTTGACAGGCTGAGTAAAACAGCCCAAAACGAGCTTATTAACACTGTGACTATCTTCCTAGGGTTAGCCGTGGGCTCTAAGCTATCGGCTGAAGCATTTCTTACGGTGGAAACCTTGGGTATTTTAGGCTTGGGCGCAATTGCCTTTGGTATCGGTACCGCTGCTGGCGTGTTGATGGCTAAGCTAATGAGTAAGTTATCCGGTGGTAGTATCAACCCGCTTATTGGTGCTGCGGGCGTGTCTGCCGTGCCTATGGCTGCGCGAGTCGTAAATAAGGTTGGCTTGGAAGCAAACCCTCACAACTTCCTACTGATGCATGCAATGGGGCCTAATGTAGCCGGTGTGTTAGGTAGTGCAGTTGCTGCTGGTATTTTGTTAGCACTGGTTGGCTAAAAAGCGTAATGGCATATTTGATGCTGCGGGGGCAGTTTACTGCCCTCAGCGCTTTAACGGATTGTATTTTGCGGCACTAGCGACTGATAAGCGGTGACCAGTTTCTTCGTACGGGAGTGCTGCGGCCATCTGAAAATAGTTTCAGTTTTGCCTTCCTCTACAATTTCGCCGCCTTCCATCACCACAATTCTATCGGCAATATGTCGGACAATCCCTAAGTTATGGCTTATGAAGATGAATGCCAAGCCCAGCTCTTGTTGTAGTTGCAGTATTAGGTTCACCGTCTGTGAGCGTATAGTAGGGTCTAACGCAGCAAAGGGCTCATCTGCCACAAGCACTTTGGGTTTTAGTACTATAGCCCTAGCCAAGGCTACGCGCTGCTGTTGGCCGTCAGAAAGCATGTGCCGGTAAAAGTAATAGTGCTCGCGAAGTAACCCTACTTTTACCAACATATCCTCGATAATAGGTTTGCGTTCAGCTTCGCTAAGACCCGTATTTAAACGCAAGGGTTCATCTAGGATTTTGCCTACTGGAACCGATGGATTCATCGATTCAGCACTGTGTTGCAGAATCATTCGAATGTCGTGGGTACGCTTGCGTTGCCCGTCTTTTGACTGATACTTAGCTAAATACTTGTGAGTGTTTATTTCAATTTCGCCTGCATCGGCAGGTAATGCGCCAACTAATAATTTAGCAAGAAGGGATTTACCCGAACGGTTTTCCCCTATGATGGCAATAGTTTCACCCCGTTTAACGCTCATATTCACCGGGCCAAGTTGAAATACTTCAGGTCGCTTAAACCAGCGCTTCTTTTCGTTATGTATAAATGTGAGGTCTTTTACCTGCAAAATATCCATCACAGCTTCTCCATATGTAGCGGGTAATGACAGCTGTAGCTATGATCGTGAATTTTGCGTACGGCGGGTGTTTGTACACAGGCGCGCTGAGCTCGTGGACAGCGGGGGCCTAAACGACAACCAATAGGTAAATGTTGTAGCGTTGGTATAGAACCGCTTAATGTAGGTAATGCAGATTTAGGCGGTAAATCTTTTCTGAAGCTTGGCGCACTGTCTAATAGCGCTTTAGTGTAAGGGTGGAGAGGACGCTTTTTAATGTGCTTCATTTTGCCCGATTCCACCGTTTGCCCCGCGTAAAGCACTGTCATTGAATGTGACATACTCGCGATGGCAAGCAAATCATGGCTGACAAACAAAATCGATAGGGAGCGAGTTTGATTAAGACGCGTAAAGAGTTTTAGGATCTGCGTCTTAGTCGTAGGCTCCATGCCTCGGGTAGGATCATCTGCGATAAGTAATTTGGGTTGAGACACCAGCGCCATCGCTATCATAAACTTTTGCCCAATATCAGCGGGAATTTGGTGAGGGAATGCACTTAGGTAATGCTTATGGTGCTTTATGCCTACCTTATGTACGGTACTAATGGCTATCTTCTTTCTGTGCTGAGCACGTTGCCAAAACCAGCTTCCTTCAACAAATTCATCAGGAATACTTTCTTCAAGCTGTTCACCGAGTGTGGCTGACGGGTCAAGCGCCGCTTGCGGGTTTTGAAAAACCACCGCGATTTCACGACGCATCACTTCGCGGCGCTGTTGAACCGACATACCCAGTAGGTTTTCACCATTCCAGCTCATGCGATCGGCGGTTAAATTCCACTGGTTTGGCAACGCTCCGCAGATCGCCGATACAATAAGGCTTTTACCAGAACCTGATTCGCCCACCAGTGCACGAATCTCGCCTGAACTCACTGACAAATTTACTTTATCCAGAGCCTTAATGGTGCTATCACCGTTCTGCATTTCTAGGGTGAGGTTTTTGATATCAAGCATCGGCATGTTATTGACTCACTCTTTTTCTTA
Organism: Pseudomonadota bacterium; assembly: GCA_034190055.1. Taxonomy (GTDB): domain Bacteria; phylum Pseudomonadota; class Gammaproteobacteria; order Enterobacterales; family Alteromonadaceae; genus Alteromonas. The sequence goes on from JAXHTT010000046.1 coordinate 8,108, forward strand.
GTGAAGAACGTAAGCCGTCACCCACGATATTGATGGACAGTACAATAAAAAATATCGCCATACCCGGAACCGCTACGTTCCAAGGCGCTAGGTAAGTAACGTCTAATCCGTCGGCGAGAATAACACCTAACTCTGGCAGGGGCGATTGGGCGCCCAGGTTTAAGAAACCAAGCGCTGAGATATCGATAACCGCAATAGAAAGAGCCAGCGTTCCCTGAACAACAAGCATTTCTGTCATATTAGGTAAGATAGAATGAACGAAAAGCTGCCACTTGCTGGCGCCATCAAGCGTCGAAGCAACTATGTAGTCTTTTTTCATTTCTGCGCGCACGAAACTTCGCGTGTGATGCACAAACTGGGGAATAAGCGCTAAGGTAATGGCCCACATACTATTGACTAAACCTGTGCCCAGTATTGCAACTATGATAATAGCAATTAGTAGAGTAGGGATTGCCATAAGCGCATCAAGCAAATGATTAACGACGCTTGAGCGAACCCCTCGCAGCATACCGGCCAGCGTACCTAAACTTACGCCAACTAGCATCGCAAGTACTACGGTTAAGAAGGCTGAGCCCAGCGTTGTTCTGCAGCCGTAAATGATACGGGTAAATAAGTCTCTTCCAAGCGCGTCTGTGCCGAACAAATGGGAGATAGATCCATTCGCTAGCCAACTAGGCGGAATTAACAATCCATCAATGTTCTGTTCTACAGCGTCATAAGGTGTAATGAGAGGAGCAAATAAGGCGCACACCACAAATAGCGCGAGCATTATTAAACCCAGCATAGAAATGTGGCTGGCCTTGAACGAAGCCCAGGTCCGTTGCCAAGGGGATGGATGGAACTCTTCTTCGTACAAACTAAACTGTGGCACGCTCGTATTTCTCTCTACTTGGGTCAATCACACGGTTTAATACATCGACCAAAATCGTTAGGGTAATCACTACCGTTGATACCGCCATCATACCAATACGCAAAGCGGGATAATCTCGTTGATAGATGGCCTGAATCAGCCAGTTGCCGATTCCAGGCCATGAAAACAAGGTTTCAACAATCATTGCATTAGTTATAAGCGTTGTAATTTGAATTGCCATCAGTGGCAAAATCGGTAGTAGTGCATTACGTAGTATATGGCGAAAAAATATTTGCCAACTAGAAAGGCCGCGTGATTGGGCTGCAGCAATATAAGCGCGATGCTTTACATCTATAACTGAACGTCGGGTTATGCGAACCATTGATGCAGTGGTTATTGCGCCAATAGCAAATGTGGGTAACGCTAAGTGCGACAGTGCATCTTTAAATGCCAAGGCCTTGTTTTCATTATCTGACAGTAAAACGTCTATTAGAATAAAGCCTGTAACAGGCTCTATGTCGTAAATTAGGCTTATCCGACCCGATAGTGGGGCAACGTCCAATTCCAAACTGAAGACGAGAATAAGCAGCAGTGCGAACCAGAAAACAGGGAAAGAATAAGTGGTAATGCTTACACTATTTATTAGGTGGTCAGACGTTGAATAACAGCGAATGCCGGCATAGTAGCCTAAAGGAATGCCGACAAATAAGGCCATCAGCATCGCATATGTCGCCAGTTCCATTGTTGCAGGCATTGCAATCCCTACTTCTTCTCTTAGGGGAAGACCCGACGTGAAGCTATAGCCCCAATCACCGGTCAGCAAATTACCTACATAGTAGAAAAACTGAAAAAAATAAGACTGGTCTAATTTGAACTGTTGCTCAAGCGCTGCGCGCTGCATCTCATTTTGTGGCACAAGCCCGGTTAAATTTTCTAACGTATCACCGGGAAAAAGGTAAGCGAGCGAGAACGAAATAATCGTTAACACGAGAAGCGTTAATGTAAATAAAGTGCAGTATCTCAGGAGGATTTGTATCACAGCTTTTTCTCTACCCCGCCAAAACGCACGCCGCCAAAGGGGTTAATTGTCATGCCCTTTAACTCATTCCTGTATGCTTGATAGCGGTAGGCATGCGCAATGGGTACTACAGGAAGACGTTCGTATAATAGCCTATTTACTTGCTTGTAAATAGCCGATCTCTCGTCGATATCATCGGTTTGAAGTGCTTCGTTAAGTAGCTTGTCATAATCATCATTACACCACATCGCTCGATTTGTCCCTGATGGGATTGCTCCGCAGCTCAATAAGGGACGATAGAAGTTATCAGGATCACCATTATCGGCAGACCATCCTATTAGCACAGAGTCATGCAAGCCTTCTTGTAGGTGGCGTCTAAATGTCGCCAAATCGTAACTAACGATAGTTGCATCTACACCTACATCGCGAAGGTATCGCTGAATTAGCTCTGCCATTTTTGTCGCGTTAGGGTTGTAAGCGCGCTCGACCGGCATCGCCCATATTGTCATTGAAAATCCGGGGGCTATACCGGCATCAGCCAGTAATTTTCGCGCTAAAACGGGGTTGTAAGCCGTGTCATCGGCATCGTTTTGAAATGCCCAACTTGCCGCGGGAAGCAGGGTTTTAGCCCGTGTTGCACTGTCGAAGTAAACCGCCTCTAACAAAGTGTTCTTATCTATAGCCGCGGCGAGTGCACGCCTTACATCGGGATTATCAAACGGCGGGCGCTGCGTATTAAACGCCCAAAATCCCACGTTAAGGCCCGGCTTTTCGGCCAACGTTAGGTCATCCTCAGTGCGAATAACTTCAAGCTCAGTTTGTGCCGGGAATGCGGTGGCGTCACATTCCCCAGTCATTAGTTTAGCCAGTCGCAATGAACTTCGTGGTGTTATATCGAAAATGAGTTGTTCGACCTGAGTAATTTTCTGCTCTTCGCTCACATTTTGTAGCTCGGTAGCTAAATCACTCCCTTTTACTTCATGTGTTTGTGTGCGCCAGTAGTTGTCGTGGCGAAGATACTTAATAAAGTGGTCTTTTCGGTAACTTTCAAATTTGAAGGGACCAGTGCCAATTGGAAGCTGGTCAATTTTGCTAGGCGTACCGGCCTGTGCAAGCTCCGTTGCATATTCCTCTGACAATATAACGGCAAAATCGGTGGCTAAATTTGCCAAAAATGAGCTGTCCCGGCGTTTGAGTGTAATCTCAACACGATAACCGTTTACTCGTTCAACAGATGCAATATTTTGAGCAATACCAATGCTTTCAAAGTATGGATAGCTTCCGCCCGACACGTAATGATAGGGATGTGATTTTAAGCGCCAGCGGTCGATACTAAAGATGACGTCATCGGCGTTAAAGTTTCTGCTTGGTTCAAAATAGCCCGTAGTGTGAAACCATACGTCTCTACGAAGCTGAAAGGCGTAGGTTAGTCCATCGTCACTAACTAACCAGCTGCTTGCAAGACTTGGCACAATGCGACCAGAGTCAGGGTCGAAATCAAGTAGTCTGTCGTACAGTTGGTGAGATGACGCATCTGATGTTGTGCTTGATGTGTCAAGCTGCGGATTGAAAGTAACTGGGTTACTTTCAGAACAATAGATAATACCCGTATTATAAAACGCTTGTTTATTCTGCTTCGCACAGGATGCAACAAGAAGCGCTGTGCATAAACATAATGACAAACGCTTCACCAAACAATGGGACATGCTTTACGCCTCGACGTTTTCAGCAGAAGAATCTAGTAAGTTATATTTTTTGAGATAGCCTCGCAGCTGATGGTAAGTCAGGCTCAATTTTTCAGCGGTTTTCTTTTGATTAAACTGACTGTCAGCAAGTGCCTGTTTTATCATATCTATCTCATGTTGTTGAGAGCGTTCTTTTAAATCTATGGGATATTCAACAATTTCTTGCTTTTTGACAGGGGTAAGTGGTGTAACGTCAGCACTTTCAATACGTTCATTAGCCATAGGCGTGTTTAGCGGTGCAACAACATCAGACGAATCTGAGGCGCTTACCCTATCATTTGTTTTTACTCTGCCTTTGGGGCGGTAGACTGATTCGAAGGGGTCTAAGACTATTTCATGAACGGGAAGGTGAGGGTTATTCGTTCTGTAAACCGCACGTTCAACCACATTTTTGAGTTCACGAATGTTACCAGGCCAGTCATAATCAAGCAGGGTACGTTTTGCTTTTTCAGTAAAGCCGCTAAACAGTTCCATTTCCATTTCACGGGCCATATTAATGGCGAAGTTTTCAGCCAGCATCATGATATCTTCTCGGCGCTCGCGAAGCGGAGGGATGGTGATAACGTCAAAAGCAAGTCGGTCTAGAAGATCTGCGCGAAATTCACCTGCATCGGCAAGAGCAGGTAAATCTTCGTTTGTGGCTGCGATTAGGCGTACATCGGTTTTCACTGACTTACTACCACCTACACGTTCAAACTCACCGTACTCAACTACCCGAAGTAGCTTTTCTTGAATAAGACCTGATGTATTAGCCAGTTCGTCAAGAAAGAGGGTACCGTTATGCGCCACTTCAAAGCGGCCTTCGCGACGTTTTGAAGCACCGGTAAAGGCACCAGCTTCATAACCGAAAAGCTCACTTTCTAACAAGCTTTCACTTAGCGCTGCGCAATTTAACTTAATATAGTTTTGATCCCAGCGTTTTGATAAAAAGTGCAGACGTGCGGCAATCAGTTCCTTACCTGTGCCTCGTTCGCCAATGACGAGGACGGGTTTGTCTAGCGGGGCAATCTGTGAAATTTGCTCTAGAACTTCTAGAAAACTATTCGCTTGACCAAGCAAATTGTCTTGCTGTCGATACCTACTCATTAAATCCCTCAAAAATTAGTCATTTCGACCAATTAATAGTGTAGAACAAAACATGTTGATAAACGAGTATTATTTAAACGTCTAAAAAGCGTATAAAAAATAGCAGGTTAGCGTTTAAACAAAGTTGGCAAGTATATTGAATACTACCTATACCAAGAGTAACCTATTTATCAAGTGTGGTGTTTTTTAACACTTACCATTTTTAGCAAGAGGTAATTATTATGGGTATCTTCTCGCGTTTTACAGATATTGTGAATTCGAATATTAATGCGATTTTAGACAAAGCCGAAGATCCTGAAAAAATGGTTAGATTAATCATTCAGGAAATGGAGGACACATTGGTTGAGGTGCGCTCTGCATCAGCAAAGACGCTAGCCAATAAAAAGGAAATTGCTAATCAAATTGCAAAGCATGAAAGCGATGCAAATGATTGGGAAGCAAAAGCAGAACTTGCGTTAAGTAAAGATAGAGAAGACTTGGCTCGAGCTGCGCTGCAAGAAAAGAAAAAGTCTGCAGAAGCTGGTGAAGCGCTAAGTAAAGAATTAGCTATTGTTGATGAACAAATCAGCAAGCTTCAGGACGAAATTGGTCAGCTGCAAGAGAAACTTGCCGATGCTAAGAGCCGCCAGAAAGCCATTATCATGCGTCAGAAAACCGCAAGTTCTCGTCTAGAGGTCAAGAAGACGTTAGACAGTACGAAGGTAGATAATGCAATGGGACGCTTTGAGCAATACGAGCGTAAAATTGACGACCTTGAATCACAAGTAGAAGCTTATGATTTGGGTAAGAAGACATTGCAAGATGAATTTGCTGAACTAGAAGCGAGCGACAAAGTCGAGGACGAATTAGCTGCGCTTAAAGCCAAGGTAAAAGGTGCAAATAAAAGCACTGAGAAATCAGAATAATAAGAATAGGGTATACCCTCTTGATGAAAGGCCGTGAAGAGGGTAGTTACATCAGAGTTTGTAGGAGACATTGAGATGGATGAAGGTACAATTGCAGTGTTGGTTATGCCCCTTGTGGTGTTCTCAATATTTGTTGCTCCCATTTGGCTAATTTTACATTACCGAAGCAAAAAGCAAGTGAATCAGGGATTGAGTGCAGAGGAGCACGCTTCTTTACAAGACCTCGCTGAAAAAGCAGAAAAAATGAGTGAGCGCATTGAGACATTAGAGGCTATTCTAGATAGCGAGGCTCCTGAGTGGAGGAACAGAGCATGAGAAATGGTAAGCAGCTCTATCGCAACCCCGAAAATGCACGCATTGCAGGTGTATGTTCAGGCATAGCGGACTACTTTGGATTAGAAACCTGGCTTGTAAGAATTTTGGTCGTTACTGGTTTCTTTTTACTTGCTGGCCCCTTTATTTTTGTTGCCTACATTGCTGCGTGGTTCATTCTTGACAAGAGACCAGCTGGATTAGAAAATGCACCCACACCACCGGTTTTTTCAAAAGGTAAAGGCTGGACGAATTCAAACGCTGGACAAGTGAAAAGCCCCAAAGTTGAGGTGAAAACTAAAGTTTGGCAGGCTGGAGAGCCTCCAAAACAGGCCTTTCACGATATTCGTAATCGCTTTGAAAAAGCAGAGATTCGTCTACGTAAAATGGAAACTTATGTAACGTCTCGCGAATATCAGCTAAATAAAGAAATTAGTCGTCTATAACTGACCTAATACCCTATAAACATGTTATGCAAAAAACCGCTCGCAATGAGCGGTTTTTCTTATTTAAATCAAGGGTTTTACATCTTCATGTAAAATTCTTGTTACAGCGGGCGCAAACGTGCCATGGGGGCCCCTACTTTTCGGCGTCGCGAATTTCATTAGACTAAAAGGCAAGTTTTTTAAACCTATTGGTCACAGAATTTATGCCAAAATCAACGCAATACCAGTCGAGACAATCTGATGAAAATGGCATTATCCATTGGTCAGACGAAGAGAACCAAATTTGGTCGGAGCTTTATGCGAGACAAATTCCACTGGTAAAGGAAAGAGCGTGCCAAGAGTATTTGGACGGGCTTGATTTGTTGAAGTTAAATGAAAAAGAAATTCCACAGCTTCCAGACATCAACAAAGTTCTAATGGAAAAAACTGGGTGGCAAACCGCTGAGGTACCGGCATTAATAAATTTTGGCGAGTTTTTTAGGTTGCTGGCAAACAAACAATTTCCGGTTGCTACTTTCATTCGCACGCGAGAAGAATTCGATTACTTGCAAGAGCCTGATATTTTTCATGAGGTATTCGGTCACTGCCCGCTGTTAACAAACCCAGCCTTTGCTCATTTTACCCATACATATGGCAAGTTGGGCTTAGCGGCCAGTAAAGAAGACCGAGTTTACTTAGCGCGTCTTTATTGGTTCACCGTAGAGTTTGGTCTGGTTAGGGCTAAGGATGAGTTAAAGATATATGGTGGTGGTATATTGTCTTCACCTGGCGAAACTATTTATGCGTTAGACAGCGACACGCCGTTGCGCAATCCACTTACTGCTATCGATGCTCTGCGTACGCCTTATCGTATCGATATTATGCAACCTCTTTATTATATCCTGCCAGAATTCGATCATCTGTTCGAATTAGCAGAGATGGATATCATGGCGCTAGTACAAAAAGCGAAATCCTTAGGGTTATTTTCCCCACTTTTCCCACCGAAAGAGAAAAAGGCCAGCTAGTACTATTGTTAATCAAATGTGTTTTATATAGGATGCCGCTCATTGAAGCGGCATTTTTAATTTCTGTGGCTTAGTCCTCTTCCTTCTTGCTGTTTACGTCTTTAAAAGTAGTTGCTTATCGCAAATTTAAAGTTCTGTAACATTTATCTTGTTATCTTTTTGTAAAAGTGTGATATCCTGTACATATATGTTTACAATAAAGCCATAACACCCTATGCGTCTAGAAATAAGCTGTCAGGACCGTCTTGGGATCACTCAAGATGTATTAGATATCCTTGTTACCAAAGAAATAGATTTGCGCGGTATTGAAATTGATCCCGCAGGTAAAATTTTCCTTAATTTTCCCAATATTGAGTTTGCTGATTTTCAGCATCTCATGCCTCAAATACGTCGCATCGATGGTATCGATGATGTAAAAACAACCTTATTCATGCCGGGAGAGCGTGAGAAAAATCAACTTTCTGCCATTTTGCGAACCCTGCCTGACCCTGTTTTTTCAATAGATGCTAAGGGCAACATCTTATTGTGTAACGAAGCGGTAAGCGCTGGACTTGAAATGCCAAGCAATGAAATTGTTGGTACTGAGATCAGTGAGGTTGTTAAGGGTTTCAACTTCACTAAATGGATGGATGGAAAGTCACCGGGCCCACAGTCGTCAAAAGTGAAGTTCATTCAGCAGGATTACCTTGCTGATATGCTGCCGATTACCGTACCTGATGGCGAGCAAAACATGATCATGGCGGGTGCTGTAGTGATTCTAAAATCGGAAATGCGCCTTGGCCAGCAGTTTACTGCTTTCCACCAGTCGCCTACAGATAGCTTCGATCGTTTTATCACTCAATCGCCATTTATGAAGCGAGTGGTCCACGAGGCAAAACGAATAGCGGATTTAGACGCACCTATACTAATTTTTGGAGAGACGGGCACGGGTAAAGAGATGATTGCCAGGGCATGTCATCAGTCTAGCCGTCGCAGCGAAGGGGCATTTTTAGCACTTAATTGCGCATCGCTACCCGACAGTGTTGCAGAGACTGAGCTGTTTGGCTATGCGGCTGGTGCGTTTAATCAGCCAAGCGCAAAGGTTGGGCTCCTAGAACAGGCGAAAGGCGGCACGCTATTACTTGATGAAATAGCCGATATGTCATCTCAGCTTCAGGCCAAACTGCTTCGGGTTTTAGAGGATGGTGAATTTAGACGCGTTGGCGATTCAGAACCGGTTAAAGTCGATGTACGCTTTATTTGTACCACGTGCCGTGACTTGGGACAGCTGGTGGAAGAGGGGCGGTTTAGAAAAGAGTTATATTATCGCCTAAACGTACTCAGCTTGGTTATGCCGTCTTTAAAAGATAGAAGGCAGGATATTGTGCCGCTGGCCGAGTCCTTTATTGTACAGCACAGTACTAAACTGGGCCGCCGTCCAGCAAAACTAAGCAAGTCTTGCGTAGATTTTCTTCAGCAGTATCCATGGCCTGGCAATGTAAGACAGCTTCAAAATGCTCTTTATCGCGCGTTATCATTGCTTGATGGAAAGGAAATAACGAAAGAAGATATTCAGCTGCCAAGCTGTGCCCCCAGTGTAACCTATATAGATGAGAACTTTGACGGGACATTAGACGAGGAAGTAAAGAAGTTTGAAAAGGACCTGCTCAAGCGTTTATACCCTTCCTATCCAAGTACGCGACAATTAGCGAAAAAGCTTGGCTTGAGTCATACTGCGATTGCAAACAAGCTGCGAGAGTATGGCATCAACAAAGCTACTGTTAAGCTCTAATCATCGAAAAAAGTAATGCCCTTTGGTTCATGCCTAATGACAAAGGGCAATACGGCTTGATGCTTTATAGTAAGGCTACGCCACCGTTACGATAAATTTACATCGCCTAAGAAGCAGATAAGCAGCGCCTTTGCTTCTCGGTAAACGATATTGTGCGTACACCCTTTCTTACAGCTAAACAAAACTTCGTTTCGCAAACACTTCTCAACACATACCAACTAGTGGCATAACTGTACTCACACAATGCTTACCATCTGCTGGCGCAGCAAGGCGTCTCTCATTTCAAATTTTACAAATTGAGAGATTAGGCACATGTTCCAAGCAAAAGAAATATGTCGAGGAAAGAACAATGAAACTAGCTACCTATAAAAACGAAACCCGCGATGGCTGCCTGATGGTAGTGTCGAAGGATCTTTCTCGCGCTTGCAGTGCAAAGGACATTGCAAAAACAATGCAACAAGCGTTGGATAACTGGAAAGAGATAGCACCCCAGCTTCAATTGAAGTACCAAGCACTTAACGACAACACCTGCGATAGCGTTCCGTTTGATGCCTCTCGCTGTGAGTCACCTTTACCACGAGCGTATCAATGGGCAGACGGAAGTGCGTATGTAAATCACGTTGAGTTAGTGAGAAAAGCTCGTAATGCAGAAATGCCAGAGAGTTTTTGGACTGATCCGCTTATGTATCAAGGTGGCTCAGATGACTTCATTGGGCCTCTTGATGACATTATCTTGCCAAGTGACGACTGGGGAATTGATTTCGAAGGCGAAGTTGCCGTCGTCACCGATGATGTGCCAATGGCATGTTCACCAGAACAAGCGTCAGAGCGTATCCGCCTTATAATGCTGGTTAACGATGTATCCCTCCGTGGCTTGATTCCTGGTGAACTAGCAAAAGGGTTCGGTTTCTTTCAATCCAAACCTGCTTCTAGCTTCTCGCCGGTTGCAGTAACACCAGATGAGTTAGGCGATGCATGGAAAGAGAGTAAAGTTCACCTGCCATTACGCTCAACTTATAACGGAGAACTGTTTGGCAAACCACATGCTGGGCAAGACATGACTTTTGACTTTGGCCAGTTAGTTGCACATGCCGCGAAGAGCAGAAACTTGGGGGCAGGAGCAATTATTGGCTCAGGTACGGTGTCCAATAAACAGGGCACAGACCATGGGTCAGCCATTGCAGAGGGCGGAGTTGGTTATTCATGTATTGCTGAAGTACGCATGATTGAGACTATACGCGACGGAAAACCTTCTACGCCTTTCATGCAATTTGGCGATCGTATTCGCATTGAAATGCTAGACACAGAGGGCAACTCAGTATTCGGGGCTATCGAGCAACAGGTGAAACCACTGAACTAAAGATTTAGCAGGGGTAAGTGGTAAAAGCGGCAACGATCCTTTTGTTCACTGAGCAGGCCCTTATTTACAGGGCTGTTCGTTGCTTTTCGCACTATATTTTATAGAAGAGAAAGCGTTGATGCATAACGGTCACTGGCGCTTTTTCTGGCGACATGTTTGACCGATGGAGTATTAGCATGAGCATCAAGCTTTACGGTTATTGGCGTTCAACCGCGTCGTATCGAGCGCGTATTGCACTTAACTTAAAAGGTGTCGAGTACGAGTATGTGCCGGTGCATCTTGTCAACAACGGCGGTGAGCAACATAGCAGTGAATATTCACGATTAAATCCAGCACACCTTGTCCCCACTTTCGTCGACGAAGACGAAGATATCATTCTTAATCAATCGTTAGCCATTATTGAATATCTTGATGAGCGGTATGAAAGTGAATACAAGCTAGTGCCAGAGCATAGAACAGAGCGTGCTAGAGTACGAGCGTTAGCGCAAGATATTGCCTGTGATATACAACCCATAGGCAACCTTCGAGTATTAAATGCGCTTAAGGGGAGTTTTGAGGCCTCTCAAGATGATGTGGCTAAGTGGGCTGCACATTGGATTACACTGGGCTTCGATGGAATTGAAAAGCGCCTACAAACTCAAGCTGGCAAGTATTGCTTCGACTTTGACGTTACACTTGCTGATATCTGCTTAGTACCGCAAGTGTACAACGCACACCGTTTTAATGTGGACATGACTCGCTACCCGCTAATTAGTAAAATAGCGGATAATTGTAATCAGCTGAGTGCATTTGAAAAGGCGAGGCCTGAGAATCAAACCGACGCACTGTAATCTTTAGAGTCATAAATAATGGGGTCAGAGTCATGACTCTGACCCCATTAGTTTTTGCTATTGACGCTTAATTGGAAGTTCGGTGGTGTTTTTGACTTGCTTCAATGCGAATGTCGAACTTAAATGATCCACGAGCGGAAGGTGCGTCAATTTGGTTTTAAGTAAGAATTCGTATTCTTCAATACTTTCCACAATTACTTTGAGTAAATAGTCTTTTTCACCGCTAGTAGTGTGGCACTCCACTATTTCATCGATATTTTGAACTGCATTTTCAAAGTCGGTCAGCGAATCACCATCGTGATTTTTAAGCGTGACATAGATAAAAACCGATACGCCCAGGTTCAGCTTTTTGCTGTTTAGCAAGGTAACTTTGCCTAAGATAATTCCGTCGGCTTCCATTCTTTTAACGCGGCGCCAACATGGAGTGTGTGATAATCCAACACGTTGACTTAAATCTGCCATTGATACCGTGGCGTCTTGCTGAAGCACGCGTAAAATTTCACGGTCAAACTTATCCAATTTCATTAACACTGTTTCCGTCGTTTTTATGATGTTTATTATATATCAAAAAAAATTCTAGGATAGCTGTCCTAGAAAAATAGTATTCAGTTCTATTGCGTTTCAGTTTGTAAAATTCATTAACAAACTTTGCAAGGCATGTCCTCAGAATCATCGGATACACTTTCTAGAATGTTGACGATCATTGCGAGGCCGACGCTAGTTCACTAAGTGTATCGCATATCGTTATCAGACTCTCACTTCAATCCAAAAGAGCACCGTTTAGAATTCGTGACAGCTCAAGCTTGGATTGGCTTTAACTCATTACAGTATTAGTAGGGAAAATATGTCAGTTTTTGATCACCCAGAGTTCGATAATCACGAACACGTTGCGTTTTATCACGACGAGAAAGCGGGCCTGAGTGCCATTATTGCTGTACACAATACTAACCTCGGCCCAGCGCTTGGCGGCTGTCGCATGTGGCCCTATGTTAATAGTGGGGAAGCGTTGACCGACGTATTGAGATTGTCTAAAGGGATGACATATAAAGCTGCCATGGCCAATTTAGAACTTGGCGGCGGAAAATCTGTAATAATTGGTGATCCCCGAAAAGCAAAATCGCCAGAAATGATGAAAGCGATGGGGAAATTTGTAGAGTCATTGGGGGGAAAATACTTCACTGCTGAAGACTCGGGAATTTCAGTAACTGATTTGCAAACCATGGCGACAGAGTCTGATTACATAGCGGGTGTCAAAGCTCAGTACCATTACGCTGGTGAAATTCCAGATGGAAACCCAGCGCCGTCGACTGCTTATGGCGTCTTTGTAGGTCTTAAGGCTACTGTAGAATATGGCTTGAAACGTAGCCTTGATGGTGTAAGTGTTGCTATTCAAGGGATGGGACACGTTGGTTATCGTCTTGCTAAACATTTGCATGAACACGGTGCTAAATTGTATGTGGCAGACATCTTTCCTGAGGGCGTAGAGAAAGCGGTAGCTGAGTTCGGCGCAACTGCGGTAGCGCCAGAGGAAATTTTAAGTTTAGATGTGGATGTACTTGCACCATGTGCATTGGGTGCATCAATAAATGACCAAACGCTACCGGCGATTAAAGCAACAGTGATTGCTGGTGCTGCTAATAATCAGCTTGCTCGCGAAGATATCGGTGAGTTACTTCAGCAGCGTGGCATATTGTATGCGCCAGATTACGTTATTAATGCCGGTGGTGTTATTGATATCTTCCACCAGCGTATGGAATCGAGTTCAAATGAAGCGCTTCGTGCACACATTGAACAAATAGGCGCTACACTTAAAGAAATTTATACTCGCGCTGAGCAAGAGGGAGCGGCGACTAACCGTGTAGCAAATGTTATCGCTGAAGAGAGATTTTCCATAAAGGGTTGAAAACTCATGGCCAAATAGTCATAATGCGCCCCGCACTCAAGGAGGGGCGAATGACTTTGCTTTGAATGCAATTTTCTATGGTGGGCTTTTGGTCCTCCCGCAATGATACTCTGTGAACCCGGTCAGGCCTGGAAGGGAGCAGCCGCAGCAGACGACTCATGTGCCGGGATGTGGCTGGAGGCCCGCCACCCAAATCTCTTATTCTATTTCCTCTATACCTTCTTTCGTATTTTCTTTCTTATTTTTCTCTGTTTCATCTAAATATTTTAGTGCTTTGCTAATCGCGTGCTCAACATTCATTTCCATTTGATTACGCTCACTTTGCGGCAGGTAAAATGCCATATCAACTTCATATCGAATATAACGCGGCGGAACCTGATTTAGCGCGAGACAGCATAAATCCGCCAAATAATCGGGACTTTTAGTCGTATCAAGACCAAGCTTGGAAATTCGTTCTAAGACTAGGTGTTCATAATAATTGTGAATGTCATCATCTAGTTTCACCTTCGTTCCCCTTATAATTTTCGTAAGCATCATGCTTTAGCGGTTTATATAGTGTGCAAGCAATAAGTTACACAACAAGCCTAAGACTTAAAAGCGTCTTTAGCTTATACAAAGCCTTTAAGCTTGGAATGGATACATTCGTTTACGCTACAGTGCTAAGACATAACTAATAACTGTGTAACCTTACTATGTATAGCTTGTATTCTGTGGATGTCGAGGCGGGGGTTTTAGATTAACACAGTTCAAATCAGTAATGAGGCAACAATAAAATGAAAAAAAATATAGAGCCATGCTACTACGGTGATTACTTACATTTAGACAAAGTGCTAGGCGCGCAGGAATTGCAAAGTGAAAAATACGGCGAGGCAGCGCACGAAGAGATGTTGTTCATTATCGTACATCAAGTTTACGAGCTGTGGTTCAAACAGGTACTTCACGAACTTAATGCGGTTATCGATACCTTTAACCAAGAAATAGTGAAAGACCAGCAGCTAACACTAGTTGTACACAGACTGCAGCGAATCATACAAATTCAGAAACTTATGAATGACCAAATTGCTATTATGGAAACCATGACGCCACAGCAATTTTTGTCGTTTCGAGATTATCTGGTTCCTGCGTCTGGCTTCCAAAGTATACAGTTTAAGCGCTTAGAAATTTCTCTCGGTCTAAAACGTGATTTCCGAATCGATTTCGACAAGCAAAGCTTTTATAACCGACTTAACGATAAAGACCGGGCACTGCTCGAAAGCCTAGAAAGCAAACCAAGCTTGTTTGAATTGGTAGATGATTGGCTTTCTCGTATGCCCCTTTTAAAAACAGAAGCTTTCGACTTCTGGCAATATTATAAAAATGCAGCAGACGAGATGTTAAATGATGATCATCATACTATTTCTACTAGCGATATGTTGTCGGAGACTGATAAGCGTCAGGAGTTAAAAGATCTTCAGACCACTAAAGAAAACTTCGATGCGTTATTTGATGAAACCAAATTTGAAAAACTTCGAGGTGAAGATAAGTTCCGTTTAAGCCATAAGGCGATGCTTTCTGCGTTATTTATAAAGCAATACTCTGAAGAGCCAATATTCAACCTTCCATTTCAATTAATCACAGCACTTACTGAAGTCGACGAACAGTTAACGATATGGCGCTATCGTCACGCAATGATGGTTCAGCGTATGCTGGGTACTAAAATAGGGACGGGCGGCTCTTCTGGTCACCACTATCTAAAGAAAACCACCGAATCTAATCGCATTTTTCTAGACTTCTTTAACATGGCAACATTCTTATTGCCTAAAAGTGCATTGCCTGAATTGCCCGAAGCTGTGAGAAAGCAATTAGGGTTTTATTTGCAGTAGCCTTAAAGCAAATTAACACGAACAGATAGGCAAATTAACAACCGATTTATGTGGATTTACACTTCGGTCTGTTGACCGCATGGAAAAACACCTAGATACGTTCGTTTCAGCTTAAATTACTCGTTTAAAACAATGAACATAATCAAAAATTAAGGCAGGGTGCGGTGAGACTTTAAGTGTAACTCACGCCCTTGTCACATGGGCGTACAAAAAACAACCGCAGAGATTGTTTTTTGTGCTTTAAATGTTAAATGTAAGTTAATATTTACAAAAGAAGACAAAAAGTCGAAAAAAAATTGAACTTTTGTGGAACACCCGTCTGATCTCAGTTGACCGTTCGCTTAGGATGTGGTTATTATCAAAGTGAGGCTTTGACCTTACTAATAATAATTCGTTATATAAACGATTTAAGAAACACACACTAAGAGTTTTAGTGGTCCAGGGAGACAATACATGTTTACAAACTCTAAGCTGGCTAAGTCAGTTAAGTTAGCGTGCGCATTCGGTGCGGTAGCTGCGACAGGAATCAGCGTACCAGCGTACGCTCAAGAAGATGCACAGGTAGATGAAGCTGCAGTTGAAAAAGTGCAGGTTGTTGGTTCTCGTATCCGCAAGGTTGACTTCGTAAGCAACGCGCCAGTTGCTACTGTTGGTATCGAGCAATTTGAATTAACCAACTCGGTTAACACCGAAGCGCTTCTAAACACACTACCACAAACAATTCCAGGTCTAGACCGTTCGTCTAACAACCCAGGTGGTGGTATCGCTACAGTTGACCTTCGTGGTCTTGGCACAAACAGAACATTGGTTCTTATTGACGGTGTTCGCGCTGTTCCTACTACATCTGGTGGTACAGTTGACATTAACACAATCCCAGCTGCGCTTATCGAAAACGTAGAAGTACTAACAGGTGGTGCATCTGCGGTATATGGTTCTGACGCGGTAGCGGGTGTTGTTAACTTTGCGCTTAAAAAGAACTTTGAAGGCGTAGATTTCAATACAAGTTTTGAGACTACTGAAGAAGGCGACGCTGAAATTTGGAACGGCTCACTTACTTTAGGCGGTAACTTCGCAGATGATCGCGGTAACGTTGTTGTAAGTATGCAGTACACAGAGCGTTCAGCCCTTTTTGCCGACTCTCGTGATATCTCTAGCGTTGCATTAACAGACGCTCAAAATGATGACGGTAGCTTGTTCCTAGAACCATTTGGTTCATCGGGCGTACCAGGTACGTCGATCTTCACTGCTGGTCTACCAGATTCATTCAACAGTGGTGCCATTTTCAACCAAGATGGAAGCATTCGTCCATTCGTACAGGGTGGTGCTGAGAATGATTTCTATAACTTCGCTCCAGTAAACTATCTTCAGTTGCCACAGCAGCGTCATAACATTACTGCAATGGGTCATTTCGAAATCAATGACACTACTGAAGTATACATGCGCGGTAGTTTTGCAAACAGTGACGTTCCTCAGCAGCTAGCGGCTACACCTATTTTCCAAACGTCAACGTTTACACTAGATGGCAACCCATTTATTGACCCAGCAGCACAGCAAATTCTATCTGATGCCGTAGGTGATGGTGTTGACACTGATGGCGATGGTATTGCAGACA
>JAXHTT010000047.1:0-24798 GCA_034190055.1 Pseudomonadota bacterium
AGCTGTCGCTGTGGCTAATATATCCAGTAAAAATATCAATATTGACGATATGAGCAGTTGCGTTCAAACCGAAATGCGATAGCAGTTTGAACTGTAATGGAACAGTAATTATGAAAGTGTGGACTGTGGCAAATCAAAAAGGCGGAGTAGGTAAAACTACTACAACCGTAAGCCTTGGCGGCTTGCTTGCTCAAAAGGGCAAACGAGTGCTTATGATTGACACTGATCCTCACGCATCGCTCAGTTATTACTTTGGTATTGATGCAGAGGCGACAAGTCATTCTGTTTACGACATTTTTATTAATTCTAATCAGATTACTGCCGATAAAGTAATGGACTGTCTCAGTCCTACAAAGCTCGACAATTTATATGTGCTACCAGCGACCATGGCTCTGGCAACCTTAGACAGAACAATGGGCAGCGAACAGGGTATGGGTTTAGTGTTAAAAAAAGCACTCGCAAAGATATCTGATGAATTTGATTTTGCTATCATCGACTGCCCGCCTGTTTTGGGTGTGTTAATGGTCAACGCGCTGGCGGCTTGCGATAAGGTAATTGTTCCGACTCAGACAGAGTATCTGGCCCTTAAAGGCTTGGATAGAATGATTCGTACTATGGAAATTATGGGGCGTTCGTTAGAAAAGTCTTTTGACACCCTAATCATTCCTACTATGTTTGATAAACGTACAAATGCCGCACTGGCGTCGAGAAAGCGATTAATGAGTGATTACGGTGAACGTGTTTGGGAGGGGGTCATTCCGGTGGATACTCACTTCAGGGATGCTAGTTTGGTGCAGCTTCCTATTTCTGCTGCTTACCCAAAGACAAGAGGCGTAAATGCCTACGATAAACTGTTAGCCGTATTGGAGAAATAACAAGACGATGAGCAAGCAATCGCCATTTGCCCGTGAAGAAGTAATGGAGGCATATTTAGACAGTCTTCTGAAAGAGCCTGAAGTTCCTGAGGATGTTACTGCGCGCACGGCAAGACTGCTTGAGCAAGCCTCTCAACAAATGGCTGAGTCAACGCTTGTTTCTACAACTAGTGAACCGCAGGTCAATGATGAAGAAGTGTTAGCTCAAAAGGTCTCTTCGTTAATTGAAAGTCAGAATTCACGAACGAGTGAAAGTGAAAAACAGCATTCGTTCGTTGACGTCCCTGCTCAGACGGAACAAGAAAGTGAGTTAAGTACTCCTGAGAAGTTAAAAACTCCACTAAAGGATACTCTCGGTTTTCGTTTTCAGGCGCTATTCTTTGAAGTTGCAGGGCTAACACTTGCGGTACCCCTAACATCGCTAGGTGGTATCCATCAAATTGAAAAAATAGGCCCTTTATTTGGAAAACCTGACTGGTTTATGGGTGTAATGTTGCACAGAGAGTCTAAACTAAATGTTGTAGACTCTGCAAAATGGGTAATGCCAGAAAAATACGACGAAAATCTCGCACAATCGCTTAACTACCGATATCTTATAATGCTAGGTGAGAGTGCGTGGGGACTAGCAAGCGAAAAGCTTGTAAACACGGTCAATTTGACTACCGATGACGTAAAATGGCGCGAGTCCACAGGTAAGCGTCCCTGGTTAGCAGGGATGGTTAAAGAAAAAATGTGCGCGTTAATTGACGTTGAAGAATTAATATCTATGCTTAACAGAGGCTTAGGCAGTAACGACCAGACGCCATAGTATTGGGAGCCAGGTTCATGAGCGACGAAAGAATGAATAATAACGCTACTGACAGCAACGACGAAGTCCTTCAATGGGTAACGTATCGCTTAGGTGAAGAAACTTACGGTATTAACGTAATGCAAGTACAAGAAGTCTTGCGTTATACCGAAATAGCCCCTGTACCCGGTGCGCCTGATTATGTGCTTGGTATAATTAATTTGCGTGGTAACGTGGTAACCGTCATTGATACCCGCGCACGTTTTGGGCTACCGCCGACGGAAATCACGGACAATACACGTATAGTGATTATTGAATCTGACGAACAGGTTGTCGGTATCTTAGTGGACAGTGTAGCCGAAGTGGTGTACCTGAAATCTTCAGAAATTGACAGTGCGCCTAACGTTGGTACTGAGGAAAGTGCTAAATTTATACAGGGTGTAAGCAACCGCGATGGCGAGCTGCTTATTCTGGTCGACCTTAATAAATTGCTAAGCGACGAAGAGTGGGATGAGCTTAGTAATATCTAAATAAATGAATAGGCGGTATGTATCGTTAATGCCGCCTAGATTTCCCCAAGGGTTACGTCCATGGATTGGCAGCTTGCTGCACCTACCTTAATCGAATTTTTCTTGTGCGTCGGAATTGTTGTACTTGTTGTTGCTATGAGTATTTTGTACTCACAGATTAAACATCTGCGCGCAGCATTAAGTGAAAGTGAGCAGAACAGTGTATCAGCCATTGCGCGCATTGAAGCGCTTGCTAAAAACGCAAATAATCAACAAACTGAAGCCCAAGCTCGCACATTAGTTATTACTCGCCACCTTCAAGAGCTAGAAGAGAAACAAACTGATCTTGAAAATCAACTTCGTGAGCTCAAACTCCAAGACCCCTCGTTGCGGCTATACCAAAGAGCGGCAGATCTTGTTAAGCAAGGCGCCAGTATCGACGAGATCATCGAAGCCTGTGATATACCTCGCGCTGAAGCTGAGATGTTAGTTATGGTGCACAAGCAAAACAGCTAGCTGTCTTACTTCAGTAAGTACCTCTTAAAAAAAACGTTTAGACGTCTAGACGTAAAGATGTTGACATATCGCCAGTTATAGACACAATACAGATATTGTAATTTATCACTGGAGTCCTCTATGCCAATTCGTATTCCTGAGCAGTTACCCGCGCAGAACGTACTACTAGGTGAAAATATTTTTACCATGGACATGGACAGGGCTGCTAATCAAGATATTCGTCCTCTTGAAGTCGGCATTCTTAATTTGATGCCGAATAAGATAGAAACAGAAGTGCAGTTGCTTCGCCTGTTGTCAAATACGCCGCTACAAATAAACGTAGATTTGATTCGAATTGATAATCAAGCGCCAAAAAATACCCCGCAATCACATATGGATGCCTTTTATCACGACTTCTCAGCAGTCGCGAACAAAAAATACGATGGGCTTATAGTAACCGGCGCGCCTCTAGCGCTTATCGACTATGAAGAAGTGAAGTATTGGGAGACCATGACCACGATATTGGAATGGGCGCAGCGACACGTTAACTCTACTCTGTATTTATGCTGGGCTGCTCACGCTGCTATGTATCACTTTTACGGCATAACTCGAAAGATTAGAGATGAAAAGTTTTCAGGAGTTTTTCAACATAAAGTGAACGACCCGAACAATGAGCTTTTAAGAGGCTTCGACCCAACTTTTCACGCTCCCCATTCTCGCTACGGGCATATCGATACTTCTCTGTATAACAGTATTGAAGGCCTTAGCGTTGTGGCAGAATCTGAGGACGTGGGTGCCTATATCGTAGCGTCAGAAGACAAGCGAATGGTATTTGTAACGGGCCATCCAGAATATGACCCTGATACGCTTAAAGACGAGTATTTTCGAGATATTGCCGCGGGTCAAACGCCGGTAATGCCAAAAAACTATTTTGAAGGGGATGATCCAGCCAAGTCTACTATTGTACAGTGGCGCTCGCATGGCAGCCTATTGTTTACAAACTGGCTGAATTATTATGTCTATCAGACCACGCCATACGATTTAAGTCAGCTTGCTGAAAAGTCACAGCCAAAGAGGTAGCACGTGAGCCAAAGACCAATTTCTAGCGCACAGGCAACGCTTACAGAAGCCGCTAAAAAACGCATTCTTATATTAGACGGTGCGATGGGCACCATGATCCAACGCCACAAGTTGGAAGAAGAAGATTACCGCGGGACACAGTTTGCCGACTGGCACTGCGACGTAAAGGGTAATAACGACCTGTTAGTGCTTACCCAGCCAAACATTATTTACCAGATTCACTGTGATTATTTTGAAGCTGGCGCGGATATTATAGAAACCAACACCTTTAACGCGACAACTATCGCTATGGCCGATTATGATATGCAGGCCCAATCACGGGATATCAATTTGGCTGCGGCTAAGTTAGCGCGCAAAGCTGCCGATGAATTCACCGCAAAAACACCTGAAAAACCCCGTTTCGTAGCCGGTGTACTAGGTCCAACAAACCGCACCGCTTCTATTTCACCTGATGTTAATGACCCAGGTAAGCGCAACGTTACTTTTGATAAGTTAGTAGAGGCCTATAGCGAGTCTACCGAAGCGCTTATTGACGGCGGCGTTGACCTAATCATGCTTGAAACTATTTTCGATACGCTAAATGCCAAAGCAGCAGCGTTTGCCGTAGAGTCGGTATTTGAAAAACTCGGTAAGTCTTTGCCCGTGATGGTATCAGGCACTATAACCGACGCTTCAGGTCGCACGCTTTCGGGGCAAACCGCAGAAGCATTTTATTACTCGATGCGACATATTAGTCCGTTTTCTTTCGGCTTGAACTGCGCACTGGGTCCAGATTTATTGCGTCAATACGTAGATGAAGTGGCTAATGTTAGTGAGTGCTTCATATCAGCACACCCAAACGCTGGATTGCCTAATGAATTCGGTGAATACGATATGGAAGGTCCAGAAATGGCCGAGCACATCAAAGAATGGGCGCAGTCAGGGCTAGTGAATATTGTAGGGGGCTGTTGTGGCAGTACCCCAGAGCACATTCGCGATATTGCTAACGCGGTTGAAGGAGTCGCGCCACGCAAGCTACCCGAATTTGAACCTAAAATGCGTTTGTCAGGCCTAGAGCCGTTTGTACACTAGGAGGGCATTATGAGCGCAGAATTTTCTACATTTATTAATATCGGTGAGCGCACCAACGTTACAGGCTCCGCTCGATTTAAACGTCTTATTCTTGAAGGTGATTACGAAACCGCACTCGATGTCGCAAGGCAGCAGGTAGAAAACGGCGCGCAGATCATTGATATCAATATGGATGAGGCCATGCTTGATTCTAAGCAGGCTATGATCACCTTTTTAAACCTGATTGCCTCTGAGCCAGATATTAGCCGAGTCCCCATTATGATTGACTCGTCTAAATGGGAGATCATCGAAGCCGGGCTTAAGTGTGTGCAGGGCAAAGCGATTGTTAACTCAATTAGCTTAAAAGAAGGGGAAGAGCTCTTCTTAAACCAAGCCAAGCTAATAAAGCGCTATGGTGCTGCAACCGTAGTAATGGCGTTTGACGAAACCGGCCAGGCCGATACACAAGAGCGCAAAGTTGAGATTTGTCAGCGTAGCTACAAGCTTTTGACTGAGGAAGTTGGTTTTCTACCTGAAGATATTATTTTTGACCCCAATATTTTTGCTGTAGCGACAGGTATTGAGGAGCACGATAACTACGCGGTTGATTTTATTGAAGCGACCCGCGAAATACGTAAAACCTGCCCTTACTCACATATTTCCGGTGGCCTTTCTAATATTTCTTTCTCGTTCAGGGGGAACAACCCAGTACGAGAGGCCATGCACTCTGTGTTTCTGTACCACGCAATTCGCGCTGGTATGGATATGGCTATTGTTAATGCCGGTCAGTTAGAGGTATACGACGAGATACCAGCAGAGCTTCGCGATGCAGTGGAAGACGTTATTTTAAACCGAAGAAGTGATGCCACTGAGCGGTTGCTTGATATAGCCCCTAATTATCAAGGCGACGGTAAGGCTGCCGCGAAGGAAGATTTATCCTGGCGCGAGCAAGAGGTTAATAAGCGCTTAGAGCATGCACTTGTTAAGGGCATTACCGATTACATCATTGAAGATACCGAAGAAGCGCGTAAGCAAGCTGAGCGTCCGTTACACGTTATCGAAGGGCCATTGATGGATGGCATGAACGTAGTGGGAGACTTGTTCGGTGAAGGTAAGATGTTCCTTCCGCAGGTAGTAAAGTCGGCTCGCGTTATGAAAAAAGCGGTAGCCCATTTACAGCCATACATTGAAGAAGAAAAGTCAGACGATGCTAAAAGCAACGGTAAAATTCTTTTAGCTACGGTAAAAGGTGACGTTCATGATATCGGTAAAAATATCGTAGGCGTGGTGCTTCAATGTAATAACTTTGAAGTGATTGATTTAGGCGTAATGGTGCCGGCGGCGACAATTTTACAAACCGCTAAAGATGAAAACGTCGATATGATTGGCCTTTCTGGCCTTATTACCCCATCGCTTGACGAAATGGTACACGTTGCCAAAGAAATGGAGCGTCAGGGCTTTGATATTCCACTTCTTATTGGCGGGGCAACGACGTCCAAAGCACACACCGCAGTAAAAATTGAGCAGAATTACCATGCGCCTGTCGCCTATGTTCCAAACGCAAGTCGAGCAGTAGGTGTATGTCAGCGCTTATTGAATAAAGAATCTCGCGATATTTACGCACAGGAACTGGCAAAAGAATACGATACGGTACGTGAGCAGCACGCTCGCAAAAAGCCGCGCAGCAAGCCGGTGACGTTAGCTCAGGCCAGAGAAAACGCTTTTAGGCCAGACTTTGCGACTTTACCGGTAAAACCTGCGAGCCTAGGCGTAACACCAGTAACCGCAGATTTAGCTACGCTGCGCAACTACATAGATTGGACACCGTTCTTCTTAACTTGGTCTTTAGCGGGCAAGTACCCGCGTATACTCGAAGATGAAGTAGTAGGTGAGCAGGCCCGGTCATTGTTTAATGATGCCAACGCCATGCTAGATAAAATTATTGAAGAGAAGAGTCTTGAGGCAAAAGGCGTTATCGGCTTGTTTCCTGCTAATCGCGTTGATGACGATGTTGAGATTTATACCGATGAATCTAGAAGTGAGGTTAAAGGCGTGGCCCATCATCTGCGTCAGCAAACGCTAAAAGATAAATTCGCTAACTATTGTCTGGCAGACTTTGTTGCTGAAAAATCCAGCGGCATAAACGACTATGTAGGTGCTTTTGCCGTTACCGGTGGTATAGGTGAAGACGAGCTTGCTGATAGTTATATTCAGGCTGGTGACGACTACAACGGTATTATGGTCAAAGCGGTGGCAGACAGATTAGCCGAAGCGTTTGCAGAATATCTACACGAACAAGTACGTAAGCACTACTGGGGCTACGCCGCCGATGAAACGTTAAGCAATGAAGAGTTGATACGCGAAAAGTATCAGGGTATTCGACCTGCACCAGGCTACGCCGCATGTCCTGAACATACCGAAAAGCAGCTTATCTGGGATTTATTGTCCGCAGAGCGGCACACAGGTATGAAGCTTACGGAGAGTTTCGCCATGTGGCCGGGCGCGTCGGTATCGGGTTGGTATTTTGCTCACCCTGATGCCAAATACTTTGCCGTTGCCAAAATTCAAGCCGACCAAGTAGAAGATTACGCCACGCGAAAAGGCTGGACTTTAGAAGAAGCCGAAAAGTGGTTGGGTCCTAACTTAAGTGATTAATTCTGACAAGGCAGGGAGAGTGTATGCAAATCGAAAAGCCTTTTAGTCAGGCCTGTGAAAACAACAAGCGTGCTATTTTGAGCGTGCTTGAACGTACATTTGCTAACTGCCGACAAGTTTTAGAGATAGGAAGCGGGACAGGTCAACACGCTGTATTTTTGGCTGAACACTTGCCCCATCTTATTTGGCAGACAAGCGATCAACCGCACTATCACGAAGGCATTGCCGCGTGGTTGAGTGATTCAACTGCGGGCAATGTGAAACCTCCCATTGCATTCACCGTTGGGCAAGATGCTTTTCCCAACCTTGACGTAGACGGCATTTTTACGGCAAACACCGCGCATATCATGCAAAAAGAAGAGGCGAAGCTACTAATGGAATCGGTAGCGTTGCACTTACCCAAAAGGGGCATATTCTGTCAGTATGGCCCTTTTACACACAGCGGTAAGTTTACTTCTGAAAGTAACCAAGCCTTCCATACTTCGCTTTTAGCGCGTGGTTATGGTGGCTACCGCGATATCAATGAGCTTACTGCTTGGGCAGGCGAGTTAAGCTTGCAAGACATTATCGACATGCCCGCCAACAACAATATGCTTATTTGGCAAAAACGCTAGAAAAGCATCTCTTGCATCAATGAAAGGAGTAGCTATGAACGTAAACCATTATTTCGACAATAAAGTGAGCTCGATTGGGTTTGAATCTGCAAACGGCCCTTGTACCTCGGGCGTAATGTCACCAGGTGAATACACATTTTCTACCTCACATAAAGAGCTGATGAAAGTGGTAGAAGGTGAGTTGGTTGTAAAGCTACCGGGAAGTGATGAGTGGCAATCATTCGCAACAGGGACAAGCTTCAACGTGCCTGCCGATGCCTCTTTCGATGTAAAAGTCTCTACGCCCACCGCATACCTATGCTTCTACAGCTAACGTTTACTCTCTGTAAATATTTGCAGCGGTTTTAACTGCAGTTTGAGTTGGATATTCAAGTTTTTATTTTAAACTTTTGGATAATTGACTTTTAAAGGTTGTAAAAAAAATTTGTATATCTCAAAGTATTGAAAGCTGTAGTTAATTTTAATAGCTACTGCTTTTAATACTAATAAAACTAAATCTGTAATGTGTGCGAATCTCCTATGCTTTTGACCTTAACATCATAACAAGGTCTAGCTACTTGGTCCTGGATGCACGTTTCACACATTACGGCATTTAGTAAACTATGAGAAGTACAAATGAACTCCATATCACTCCAAAAAAAGTTTATGCTTATCGTCGGTGGTAGCATAGCTTTGATGCTACTTATCACGGCCTTCTTCTTAGTCAATACTGTGGCTGATAACACCCGGACTCGGGTAGAAAAAGAAGTTAAATCCCTAGTCGCCCGCGAAGCAAACGACGTTAAAGGCTTCTTTGCTACTTATGGCGGTGTTGCTAGCGCATTCTTGAGCAGTCCTTTTTTACAAGACTTTTTCGCGCGTCATAACATGCGAGGAGCACCCGAGAGCCAATTGGCTCAATCCAAAGATATCTATGGCACTTTTGAGAACATCAGCAGCCAAGATCCCATTATTAAGTCTGCGTTCTTTGGTTCAGCCAAGACTGGTGAATATTTCTACGAAGAGGGCCGAGTCGGCGTCGACACTTCGGGTCCTGATGCTGGAAACCCTAACGCTGGCTACTTTGCTACTAAGCGCCCGTGGTTTACCGCTGCCGTGGAAAAAGGAACATTGTATGTCACTCCTCCTGCTGTGGATTCTCAGGATGGAAGTGTTTCCGCAGTAGTACAAACACCGGTATATAAAAATGGTGCTCTATTGGGTGTAGGCGGTGTCGATATTCTTATTAGCACCGTGGGCAAAGTAATAGACGCGATACGGTATGAAGGTCAAGGTACGGCATTCTTACTCGATGAAAACCAAAACATTGTTTACTTTCCAAAGCAGGACAAAGCTTTACCTCTAAGCTCCTCTGTACGTAACTTTGACAGTGTTTTTAATGACACCGAAGGTTTCAGCAAGTTGTCAGGTAATATTGCGACTAACGAATCTGGTATTGTGAACGTAACGTGGAAAGGGGAAGACTATGTTGCGGTTTTTGAGCACGCTAAGTTGACCCATCCACAAATGAATTGGTCGCTGGGCATTCTGATCCCTGCAAGCATCATTGACAGCCCGATAAGTAATGCAATTACTACAGCAATTATCGTCGCCATTGTCATTATTGGGCTAATAGCACTTATAACCTACTTTGCGAGCGCTAAAGTCACCCAGCCCTTGGTGGAAATGCGCAACGCAATGGCTGAAATAGCACATGGCGATGGAGACTTGACCAAACGCCTAGAAGTAACAAGTAACGATGAGATCGGAGCGCTTGCCGTAGAGTTTAATACCTTTACCGATAAACTACGCTCGCTACTTAAAGATACTGCCGCTAACACCAAGGCCGTTTCTGATGCGGCAGATCACCTTCGTGATGTGAGTCAAGCCACCAGTAAAGAAATAAATCAAGAGCGCAGCCAAGTAGACAACGTGTCTACCGCAGTCACGCAAATGGCCGCCACCGTTGTTGAAATTTCAAAAAATGCGGCACAGTCTAGTGAGGCAGCTACTCAAGCCGACGAACTCGTTCAGTCCGGTAGTGCGCAAGTGCAAGAAGCCATGGAGGAAATTCGAGCGCTTGCCGCCGCCATTAGCCAAGGCGTTGAAGTTGTAGGTGGTTTGAGTAATGAGTCTGACAACATTGGAGCAGTGGTTGATGTAATAAATAGTATAGCGGAGCAAACTAACTTACTTGCTTTAA
The DNA here is from genome assembly GCA_034190055.1 of Pseudomonadota bacterium. Classification (GTDB taxonomy): domain Bacteria; phylum Pseudomonadota; class Gammaproteobacteria; order Enterobacterales; family Alteromonadaceae; genus Alteromonas. Next base: position 10,248 of record JAXHTT010000047.1, read on the forward strand.
ACGCGGCAATTGAAGCAGCGCGAGCGGGTGAACAGGGACGCGGCTTTGCTGTAGTTGCGGATGAAGTACGCTCACTAGCAAGCCGTACACAAGAATCAACCACAGATATAAGAAAGATGGTTGAACGTCTACAAACCATGTCAGAGCAAACCAACAGTGTTATGCAAGAAGGTCAGATCCGTTCTCAATCTGGCGTTGAAAAAACAGAAAAAGTGGTAGAAACCCTTAAGGATATTACTCAGTCAATTGGCTTGGTACACGAGCAAAGCACTCACATTGCTCTAGCGACCGAGCAGCAAACGGAAGTTGCGCAAGACATCAATAAGTCGCTTGTAGCAATTACAGGTTTGAGTGATAAAACCAGTCAACATGCTGAAGAATTAGCGGTTGAAGCAACACAGCTAAGTACTGTTTCTGGTGACTTAAAGGAGTTGGTGGGGCAGTTTAAGATCTAATACGGGTCGCAACAGTTTTAGGCACTGTAATGTTGGCGACATTTTTAACTATTGGATGTTCGCTTGCCAGTTTAAATGGCAAGCGATTTAGTGAGTTTCTCAATAGGCTATTATTCACCTACAGCGCAGTTCATAAAAGCTCTGGCTTGTGGGTTTGAGAAAGCGTAATAAAGTCATCAACAAACCCTAATACGTCCTGCGTTTTTCTATGACCTAAGTACAGGGTTTTTGATACGCCTTGCTCCCCAAGAGAGCGATAAGCTAAAAGATCTCGTTCTTTCGATTCTTCAACAAGCCACTTAGGCAAAGCCGTAACACCACGCCCCGCAGCAACCATTTGCAAAATGATTTCAGTTGTTTCAATGGTTTTATGCTGTTTGACCGTGCAGTTGGCGGGAGTAAGAAAATGAGTAAAAATGTCTAGGCGACTATACTCCACCGGATAAGTTATAAGGGTTTCATTACTTAAGTCTTTTGGCGTTACAAATGATTTTTCTGCTAAGTTATGATGTTTATCCATAACCAGTACTTGCTCGTATTCAAATACGGGGGTGTAGGTAATAGTGTCTAGATGCAGCGGATCTGGCGTAAGTAAAATGTCTATATCATACCCATGAAGCGCCTGTAATCCGCCAAACGAAAATGCACGGCGTACATCAACGTCAACATCGGGAAAGGCTTTTAAAAAAGGCGCTACCACTTTTAACAGCCATTCAAAGCAAGGGTAGCACTCCATCCCAATGCGCAGTATGCCTTGTTTTCCGTCGGCAAACTTCTGAAGCTGGGCTTCGGTATGTTCAAACTGGGGTAAAACCCTGTGGGCAAGGCCTAAAACACTTTGACCCGCCTGGGTGAGCGTTAGCCTTCTGCCTTCTTTTTTCCAAAGTGGTACGTCAAAATGTGCTTCCAGTTTTTTCATTGCGTGGCTTAGCGCAGACTGAGTAAGAAAAAGCGATTTCGCTGCTTCCGTCATGGTACCTTCTGCGTCAATCGCTCGTACTATTTTTAAATGGTGTCTATCAATCATAGTGGCTATATTCGGATTAACGTTTCAGAGGTGAACTAGATGCAGAGCTAACAATAGTGACTGCGTCAGTAAGACGAGATTCGATGATCTCCTTTATTATAATAGAGATCTCTCTGAAGATTTTTCTACCTGGAGCCGTATTTCTCCATGCAAGAGAGTGCTGGCGTTCAATAGGCATATCAGCGATTTCACAGACGTGCAGAGCTTCAGGTTTGTGTAGCTCAGAGTGAATATAAAGCCCAGGTAGAAAGGCTACCCCCATACCCATCACTACCATCTGGCGCAGCGTGTCTAGGCTAGTGCCCTCGTAATCACGCTGTAAATCGGCGCCAATTTCATCGCAAATACGCTGTACTTGATGATGAAAATGATGTCGGTCTTCTAGCGTTAGTATTTTTTCACCGCTTATTTCCTCTGGTTTAACAAAGGCTTTCCCCGAGAGTTTGTGGTCGGAAGGCGTAACGAATTTCAGAGGTTCGTTAAAAAGCGGCTGGGTGATCAACTGTGAGTTCTCTCCCGAAAGTGGCGACAAAATTAAGTCATACTCGCCCCGCAAAAGACCATGCTGTAGGGCATTAGGCGCGCCTTCACGTACGTAAAAACGCAAGCCAGGTTTGCGTTTGTGTAAATCGGGCAAAACAAAGGGGAGTAAATAGGGCCCTAACGTTGGGGGAATACCCAATCGGAATGTGACAGTTTCCCCTTGAGACAAGTCACGAGCAATTTCGCCGAACCTCTGAGATGCTTGTAAGACCTCTTCAGCCGCATCTAGCAGCGCTTTTCCTTGGGGTGATAAAAGTGTGCCGGTGCGAGAACGCTCAAATAGCGTTAGGCCTAGGAGGTTCTCTAGTGCACTGATTTGACTGGTCAGAGTAGGCTGACTTATTCCTAGAATTCCCGCAGCCTGTCTGAAGCTCAAGTACTTAGCCACGGCTACAAAATAGCGGATTTGGTTTATTGACGGGGTCTTTCCGTTAAATTGCATGGTGAAATTTGCCTTCTTTACTAGACTAATGTTTAATGTTGCCTAACATGTGATAGTATTTAACTATCGCGAGTTAGTATATTAAACTATTAATCTATCAGGTGAAACTGGCGTAATTACATAATCATTACAATTATTAAAACAATTGGGAGTTATCTATGGATCACGTTATCTCTGGTGTTGCTAAATTTCAGAAAGAAGTTTATCCGAATAAAAAAGCTACGTTTCAAAAGCTAGCGAACGGCCAAAACCCAGAAGTGCTTTTCATCACGTGTTCAGACTCACGTATCGACCCTAACCTAGTAACACAAACTGACCCAGGCGAGCTTTTTATCTGCCGTAATGCGGGCAATATTGTACCCCCTCACAGTAATCAAACCGGTGGAATGACAGCGTCTATTGAATTTGCTGTTGCTGCGTTGGGTGTCTCTCATATCGTTATCTGTGGTCACACAGACTGTGGTGCAATGAAAGGTGCAATCAACCCAGAAGGTTTGAGTTCATTACCGCATGTAAAAGAGTGGCTAGGTCATTGTCGTGTGGCAACTGACGTAGTTAAAGAGCGCTGCGGTCATTCAGATTTGTCGCTAGAAGATTTAGAAGCAGTAACAAAAGAAAACGTTGTTCAGCAGATTCAGCACCTTCGCACACATCCAGCTGTAGCTGCAAAAATTGCTACAGGCCAGGTTAAGCTGCACGGCTGGGTTTACAACATCGGTGAAGGTGATGTGCTTTGCTACAACGCTGAAACTGGTGAGTTTGAAGCCATGGACCAGAGCGTGGCTGAAGCACAGCTTACGCGCGGCGAATAAGGTCAAACACTATGGTTAAAATTAATCTCTCTAATTTAAGAGGCGATTTTACCGGCGGTTTAACAGCCGGTATCGTTGCCTTACCACTAGCGCTCGCGCTGGGTGTGGCGTCAGGTCTTGGCCCAATGGCGGGTCTTTACGGTGCTATAGCCGTTGGCTTTTTTGCTGCGCTGTTTGGTGGAACACCTGCGCAAATTTCAGGTCCTACAGGGCCAATGGTGGTGGTACTTGCCGGCTTATTTGCAAGTCTTTCTGGCGACGCCAGCCTTATATTCACAGCAGTGATTTTGGCGGGTATATTCCAGATTGTATTTGGTGTGCTTGGCGTAGGTCAGTACATTCGATTAGTGCCATACCCGGTAATTTCCGGCTTCATGTCGGGCATTGGTGCCATCATTATTATTCTTCAATTGGGAAGACTATTGGGTCATGAGCCTCCAGGTGGAACAATTGGGGCACTGTCTTATCTGCCTACTGCCCTTGCTGACATCGACTTCGCTACCCTTGCATTAGGTTTAGGTACATTAGTCATTGCCTACAAATGGCCACCTCAATTGGGCAAGTATGTGCCAGGTGCGCTTGCTGCGCTAATCATCGGTACCCTAGTAAGTTTAGCGCTTTCAGTACCTGTACTGGGTGATATTCCTACTGGTTTACCAAGTCTACACCTACCTGTTTTCGACCAAAGTAAGGCATTGCTAATCCTTGAAGCAGCATTCATTCTTGCTGTATTGGGCGCTATCGATAGTCTATTGACGTCACTAGTTGCTGATAACATGACGCGTACTCGTCACGACAGCAATAAAGAGCTTATCGGACAAGGCATCGGTAACACCTTTGCTGGCCTTATTGGCGGTATCGCGGGTGCAGGCGCGACAATGCGTACAGTTGTTAATATCCGTAGCGGTGGTAAGTACAATATTTCAGGTATGGTTCACGCGCTAGTACTTCTTGCTATTGTGTTGGGTCTTAGCCCACTAGCTGCGCAAATTCCTCATGCAGTACTTGCAGGTATTCTAGTTAAAGTTGGTTTAGACATCATCGACTGGAGCTACCTGAAGCGCGCACACAAAGGTCCGCGTTGGGACTTCGGCCTAATGATTATGGTTCTTGCACTAACTGTGTTTGTAGACTTAATTACAGCAGTCGGTGTGGGCGTTGTATTTGCGGCACTTGCATACGTTAAGCAAATCGCGCAGCTTCAAATTGAAGAGCTCAAGAAGATCCCTGAGTCGCTAAACGACCCTAAAGAGAATGACCTGCTAGAGTCGCTTAAAGACAAAGTATCAATCTTCAGTTTTGGCGGTCCACTTAGCTTTGGTGCGGCAGCCGATTTAGGTCACCACGTACGCGAGCGAGTTAGACCTGGAGCGAAAGTGACTATTCTAGACTTCTCTCGAGTACCATTGATGGATGTATCGGCAGCTATGGCAGTTGATACGGTAACATCAGACGCACTTGCAGCTGGTCGACAGCTTGTGATTTGCGGTGCTAACGCTGAAGTGAATAAGGTGCTTGAAGGCGTAAACGAAGCGCACCCAGGTATACCTAACTTCGAAACACTTCACGACGCCTTGCTTTATGCAAAAAAGCAAGTAGCCGGGACTGAAAGCAACACGAGTTTTCAAGCCGCAGCGCAATCGTGATAAGAGTTTGAGGTAAGCCAAACCTTTCCCTTTTTTAGCCCTCCTTTGGAGGGCTTTTTTATGTCTGAAGTTCAGCTCTTTTTCGTCGATTGGCGATGAATAAGGAGATGCAAGAGCTCTTCAAACCCAATGTACCACTAACTTACTTGGATACAATATTCGCAATTAAATTAATTGATTGTTCAATTAAACTTAACCTAAGTGTAACAATACCCGCCTAAAGTAGTGCGCAAACAATACACAACTACTTTGGGAAACACATGAAATCACGGAACAAATTATCTATAGCAATACTTGCTGCTCTTTCATCTATGGCTGCATCCTCACAAGTTTTTGCAGAAGAAGCAGAGCGCGCAGAGGAAGATCGTATAGAAGAAATTACGGTTGTAGGGCGCAGCGTTTCTTATGCGAATAACGCAACTAGCGACGATATGTTTAAACAGCAGGCTAACCTGAGTAGTGTTTTAGCCGCGGTAGACAATTTGCCCGGTGTACTTATTAACGAAGGCGATACCTTTGGCGCTGATGATTGGTCAACGTCTATCGTTATTCGTGGGTTTCAGGTAAATCTAAACGAACAGCAAATAGGTATGACGGTAGATGGCATTGCCAACGGTAATTCAAACTACGGTGGTGGCGCAAAAGCAAATCGCTATATCGATACTGAAAACGTAAATGGCGTAGAGGTGTCACAGGGTACTGCAGACATCGCTTCTCGTTCTCATGAAGCATTGGGCGGCACACTAAACTTCACCACCATAGACCCGTCGATGGAGCAAGGTCTAGTCACTAGCATTACCGCAGGCGAGTTTGATGCATCAAAATATTATGTCCGTTATGAAACCGGTGAGATATTTAAAGACACTTACGCTTGGATAAGCCTTTCAAGTCAAGAAAGCTCTGACTTTATGCAGCAGGCGGCGGAAAATACCCGCGACCATTTAGCTATGAAGTTTATCTCTACCGTTAACGATGTATCACTTACTGGTTATCTGTCTTACGACGATACACACGAAGACAACTACCAGCGCATTTATGGTTTGGCGCAATATGAACAAAACCCAGACTGGGACCAGCTAACTGACGAATGGACAGGAATTCCTTATCAGGATCAGGCATATCGCCGAGGTTGGTCGACACTACGAGAAAACCTTTTCGCCTATCTTCAGGCTGAATTTACCATTGGCCAAGTCGACTTTATGACTAACGTGTACTATCACGACAACGAAGGTCGCGGTGAATGGGTTCCACCTTATATCGTTGATATCACTGATGACGGTGCACAAGGACACTCTGAACTTGTGGTGGGTAATACGGTTTTCGGCGGGCAAGAACTCGGTCAAATTTACTTCGTTGATAGACAAGGTAATCAGCTAAATCCAATTGAAGGTTGTCAAAGCTCACTAACCTTTCCTTATGGCGGTGCTGGCGCACAGTACGATCCGGGCTGTCATGAGCAAGGTGCTATCCCGGTAGGCTCTTACCGACATACCCATTACGATAAAGAGCGCTTTGGTATTAATGCTGATGCAGTGTGGTACACCAAAGTTGGTGATTTTGATAATACAGTTCGATTCGGCATTTGGTGGGAAGACTATGAGCGCGGCGAATCTCGAGACTGGCATAAGATCACCAATTCATCTATTAGCGTAGATTATGACAATGTGCCTTATTGGGTGCAGTACGACAGAACATTCCCAGTTGATACCCTAATGTACTATGTGGAAGACGAGCTAGACCTAGGTTTTGCTCGCATTCGTGCCGGTGCGAAGAAGTTTAACGTCGATATTGAAAAAACGGACAATTTTGATTCGGCTAACAACTTAGCTGTGAATACTGATTCAGATACATTGTTCTCAGCCGGTATCGTCGCACCACTACCCATCGAAGGAGTAGAGGTTTTCGCGGGTTACGGTGAAAACTTTGCCGCAATAAAAGACGCTCAGCTTGAACGCAACGATACCGACCTTCGTTTTATAAAGCCAGAAACCGCTGACAACATCGACGTGGGTTTCCGCTATGCATCACCAGGCTTTAATGCCAGCGTGACTTACTACAATATTGAGTTTAACGACCGTATCCAATTTACCAGTAACGAGACTTCAGAGGGTATAGACTTTCTTGAAGCCGCCGCTGGTGGTTATAAAAATGTGGGGGGGATCGAGTCTAGCGGTTTTGAAATTTCAGCAGACGTTATGCTAACTGAAGAGTTCTCGTTGTTTACCTCTATTACCCTAAGCGATTCTGAGTACGTTGCAACGGTAGGCAGTTCAGGTACGCAATACGATACACTTGCTGATGCCCAAGCTGCTATTGCAGACGCTGAAAACCCTGAGGTATCGCTGGTAGCTATTGAAGGTAATACGGTTATCGGTACACCTGATACTATGGCAGTTGTGAGCCTAGACTGGGCACGCGACAACTACTTTGCTGGCTTATCGACTAAGTACGTTGATAGCCGCTACCTAGATATCGAAAATGCGGCGCAAGTAGATGACTACATTGTTAGCGACTTCTATGTGGGAGGTTTTATTGAAAACATAGGGCCGGGTGTTGAAGAACTCGAAGTGCGTCTAACCGTCAATAACTTGTTCGATGAAGATTACGCTTCAACCATAGCGCCGGGGGCATTTTGGATTGGTGCACCACGGGCGGTAGCAGTCAACGCACGCTTAACCTTTTAATCGTGATATCATACCTGCGACAGCATAGCGCTGTTGCAGGTTATTTTTTAGATTTAAGGTTTGGAGTTGTAGCATGCCCAAGGTGGGAATGGAGCCAGTTCGCAAGAAGCAATTAATTGAAGCAACGCTGGAAGTGATGGCAGAGGTTGGCTATCACGGCACAACGATTAGCTTAATTAGCAAAAAAGCTGGGCTTTCTTCAGGGATAATCAGTCACTATTTCGGTGATAAGCAAGGGTTAATTGAAGCAACTATGCGCCATCTTCTCGATGCGCTAAAAATTACGCAGCGTATTGACGATCCTCTTCAGCGTATCGACTTCATTATCGAAAACAACTTTTCGCAAACTCAAGGGGCAAGTTCAGCCACCAATACTTGGTTTAACTTTTGGGCGCTATCGCTACACAATGAAGGGCTGCACCGTTTGCAAACTATCAACCATAAGCGCTTAGAGCGGAATTTAGCTTTTAGCTACCGCAAGCTGCTTCAACCTGCACAGGTCAAAAATGCCGCTGCGTCCACCGCAGCACTCATTGATGGCTATTGGCTGCGCTATTCTATGGGAAGCGTAGGGAACGGTGATTTCTCGGAAGTTGTGGCGCGCTGTAAGCAATACGTTCGCGATTTAGTTGTCCAATACGGGAAATAAACAAGCGCACGAAAAATAAGCGCTGCTTTTAGATGCGATTAAATACCCAAGGTATTGATTTAAAAATATAAAAAGGCGGTAGGACATAAGTCGTACCGCCTTTCTAGTATGTTAAGCAGTTGGTGCCCAATACATTATGCTATCAGGCGCAGTGAGCCAATATATGGCTCACCAAACTGCTCACTCAACGCGTTACCAAATTCTTACACGCTCTTCTGGCGCAAGATAAAGTGCATCACCTGGTTTTACGTCAAACGCCTCATACCATGCATCATGATTTCTTGGCGCTTGAGCACGATAACGGCCTGGAGCGTGGGTACCTGCACGCAGCTGGTTAAGCATACTCTCTTCCGTACGCTTTTCTTTCCACACTTGTGCCCAAGCTAGGAAGAAGCGTTGATCGCCTGTTAGGCCGTCAATTACCGGTGCTTCTTTGCCGTTAAGGCTAAGCTTGTAAGCGTGGTAGGCCATAGCTAGACCGCCCACATCGCCAATGTTCTCACCTAGACTATTGCGACCGTTTACGAAGTTACCTTCGATAGGCTCGTATTGGCTGTATTGCTCGGCTAGCATGTCTGCTTTTTCTTCAAATGCTGCACGGTCGGCATCTGTCCACCAGTTGCGCTGAATGCCGTTAGCATCAGACTTCGAACCTTGGTCGTCAAAACCGTGGCCCATCTCGTGGCCGATTACCGCACCAATAGCACCATAGTTAACGGCTGCATCGGCATTAGGATCGAAAAATGGCGGTTGTAAAATAGCCGCTGGGAATACAATTTCATTAAATGAGCTATTGTAGTAGGCATTAACGCGCTGCGGTGTCATACCCCAACGATTGCGGTCAGTTTTTTCTAGCTCGCGCTCAACTGACTGGTCTTGGAAGAAAGTACGCAGGTTGCGCACGTTGCCCACTAAGTCTTTGTCGCTAATGATTACGCCGTCGAAAGACTGCCATTCATCTGGGTAGCCAATTTTAGGGTTAAACGCCATTAGCTTTTCTTTTGCGTTAACCTTGGTTTCTTCGCTCATCCAGTCTAGGTTTTCAATACGTTCACCTAGCGCTGTACGCAAGTTCTCAACCAATTCTGCCATTTGCTCTTTTGAGCTCTCTGGGAAGTATTCATTGACGTAAATCTTACCAATAGCAAAACCTAAAGACTCAGTGCCTGACATTTGGCTTACCGCACGTTTCCAGCGAGGGCGTGGCTCTTGTTGGCCGCTCAGCGTGCGACCGAAGAAGTCAAAATTAGCTAAGTAGATATCTTCAGAAAGGAAGCCAGCGTTATTTGAAATAGTGTGATACTTTAAATACGATTTCCAGTCGGCTAGGTCAGCCTCGTTGATAATTTTGATAACGTCTTTGACTGGCTCTGGTTGAGTAATATTTAGTTCAGGTACCTTGTAGCCGGTTTGAGCGAAATATGTGTCCCAATCAAAACCTGGGTATGCGTCAGATAATTTACTACGCTCAATTTGGTTAAGCGTTAGGTCGCGGTCACGGCGTTTTTCGCGAGGCCATTGAATATCTGCAATTTGTGTCTCAAGTGCAAGAATGTTCGCTGCTTTTTCTGCTGCGTTTTCTTCGCCGGCAAAATTAAGCATTTCCTCAATATGCGCTACATAAGCTTCGCGGATCTTAACAAAACGTTCGCTATCGCTTAGGTAGTAATCGCGATCAGGAAGGCCTAAACCACCTACACCAACACTTAGCTGGTATTCATTCGGGTCAAGGCGGTTGTACCACATGCCACCATAAATAGGTGTGCTTGAACCCACCAGCCAGCTATTACCAAATGCTTTGGTTAAGCCAGTTCTATTTTCGATGCTTTCTATCGAAGTAAGTACGTCCTGAATTGGCTCAATACCTTTTTCATTAATGGTATCGGTGTCCATATAGGCAACAAAGAAGTCATGAACAAGCTGCTCTTCTTCATTTAAAGACGTTTTCTCCATAAGCCCATCAATGATGTTTTTAACCTGCTTTTCACTGCGTTCAGCTAGACCAGTAAACGCGCCATAGCGGGTTTTATCTGCAGGAAGCTCATAGTTGTCGTACCATGTTCCGCTGGCGTACATAAAGAAGTCATCACCAGGTTTTACTGCTTCGTTGCGCGCGCTTAAGTCAACGCCGAAAGAACCTAGCTCTGCTTCACCTTTCGCCTCAACAGCGGTTTCCTGAATTTGTTCTTTTGCTTGCTCAGGCTGACTACAGCCTGCAAGGCCCAAAGATGCCGCAATCGCTACGGCTAAAAGTTTATGTTTCATCATTTTTCTCGTTGTGATTATAAGTGTCGTCGTTAGGTGCAGTGACACTTGTTGTTTTTAAAGTAGGCACAAATTCCTTGTTAAACGGTAAAGCATTCCGTGCCTGATTAAAATAGCTTGCGATATGCGGCGTTTCGCGCTGTAAAAAGTCTGCTACAGCACTGTGGAACGATGCATGTCTTAATTTGTGGTGTGAACGGCAATAAATAGGCTCGAAACCTCGAAGTATTTTATGCTCACCTTGGGTGCCGGGGTTGAATAGTTTTAGCTTTTTCGAGATGGCAAATTCGATGCCTTCAAAATAACAGCAGGCAAAGTGTAACCCGTCTATTTCTTTAAGTGCTCCCCAGTATCTGCCATACAATCCTGTTTCATCATAGAAAAATAGGGCGCTGGCTACCGCAACTTCATATTCCATTGCAGTTACAATAAGCATGTTGTCGCTCATGGTGTCAACAAGTTGCTCAAAGAACGCATCATTTAAATATCCCACGTGGCCGCTGCGTTTTAAATAGGTTGCTTTGTAACACTTTGTGAAAAACTGCAGAGTTTCTGGGGTAATTTCATTTCCCGAATGGTGGGTAAAGCGAACGCCTCGCTCACTGAGTTTACGACGGCTTTTCTTGATATCTTTTCTTTTGCGGGATGTCAGCGCATTAAGAAAATCTTCGAAATTACCATACCCGTAGTTATGCCATTGAAATTGAACGGCGTAACGGGTTAAATATCGGCTTGCAGCTTGGCCTAAATCCGAAGTTTTCGTTTCACTGCTAACCGAAAGTTGTGCTGATGTTTTCTCATTGGGAAACAGGTAGTGAAAAGAAGACAGCTCCTCCCCAAACACTGATGCTACATACTCTGTTAAAGTATGCTCCAGTTTCTCCATAAGAGTGTGCGTTAGGGTTACGCTATCATCGCAAAGTATCCTTGGGCCTGTAACAGGGGTGAAAGGAATTGCTGATATCCATTTAGGATAATAATCGAGCCCGTGCTGCGCGTATGCGTTGGCCCATGCATGGTCAAATACATACTCGCCATAGCTATGCGTTTTCAGAAAGCCAGGAATAAGGATGCTGACTTTTTCTTGCTGGTCATGGCTTATAGCAATATGACAAGGTTGCCAGCCCGATTCATTTTTACACGAACCACTGCTTTCTAACGCATGCAAAAACTCATAAGAAAGAAAAGGGCCTGCATTTTTTGCAAGCTGTTGCCAACGCTCTTTCGAAAGCTGATCGATAGAATCAATTATTGTTATGCGATAGTCAGGTACTGTCATGCAGTTAATATCATGTAGAGGTTTCATGCGTTGAACGTTCAGATAGTCGCAATATACGAGTGTTTAACGCTAAAATAACGCGGTTTCTACGTTTAATACAGAAGAGTAAGTTTACAAAAATGTCAGAGTTCGATCGAAAAATCATTACCGACGCGATTACTCGCATGCTGGCACGACGAGAGCATAGCTTTAACGAAGTAGTGCGCAAGCTACAGCAAAAAGGAATAGCGAGTGAGGCTTTCATGCCTATTCTGGAGGAATTTAAAGACGCTGATATTCAAAGTGACGCTAGGTTTGCTGAAAGCCGGGCGCGCGCACTGTATTTGAAAGGTAAGGGACCTCGTTCAATAAAACTAGACCTACAGCAATATGGTGTAGATGAGAGTACTGCTGAGCATGCAATGACAGAGATTGATGCTGACTGGTTTGAAAGCGCGAAAAAAGTAAAAGAGAAAAAGTTTGGCGAGTTTTATGAAACAGAATTCGCCTTGAGGCAAAAGCAAAAACAATTTTTGCAGTATCGTGGTTTTTACCAAGAACACATCGATTATGCGGTCAGTGCTAATTAAACTTAAACGTTTCCTTTCGGCCAGTTTTGCCAAGCACCGCACCTTCTTACTAATCACCCTAATGAATATCCGCTATTTTTTACTAAATTAAGGTAAAATTTGGCGGTATCTCGTGCCCTTGCCACTTAACAAAATTGCGCTTTCCGTGGTATTGTTGCGCAAATTTGTGCGCATTTTTATTATTCAAAGAACGGTAATAAGCTATGGCACATTGAGTAATGACGAAATGTCCCGATTATAAGTCTTATCAAACAGGCAATTCGCACGTTTCAAAAATAGAATAAAGGAAGTTAGGTTTTCAATGACATTATCAACTGCTGACTTACGTAACAAGTTTATCGATTATTTTAAAAGCCATGGCCATCAGGCGGTGGCAAGCTCGTCACTGGTGCCGGCAGATGATCCCACGCTTCTTTTTACTAATGCGGGCATGAACCAGTTTAAAGACTGCTTCTTAGGTGCAGAAAAGCGTAGTTACACCCGAGCAGTCTCTTCGCAGCGTTGTGTGCGCGCCGGTGGTAAACACAACGACCTTGAAAACGTAGGTTATACCGCCCGTCACCATACTTTTTTCGAAATGATGGGTAATTTTAGTTTCGGTGATTATTTCAAAAAAGAAGCGATTGAGTTTGCATGGAACTTTCTAACTAAAGAAGTAGGTTTACCAAAAGAAAAGTTACTCGTTACCGTTTACTCTGACGACGATGAAGCGTTCGATATTTGGGAAAACCACATCGGTGTGCCTAAAGAAAAAATCATCCGTATCAGCACATCAGATAATTTCTGGTCAATGGGTGATACTGGCCCTTGTGGTCCTTGCTCTGAGATCTTTTATGACCACGGTGCACACATCTGGGGTGGCCCTCCAGGAACGCCTGAAGAAGACGGCGACCGTTTCATTGAGATTTGGAACTTGGTATTTATGCAGTTTAATAAGCAAGCTGACGGTACCATGGAGCCGCTGCCAAAACCCTCTATCGATACGGGAATGGGCCTTGAGCGTATTTCAGCTATTTTGCAAAACGTGCACAGTAACTACGAGATTGACCTGTTCCAAAACTTGATCAAGTCAGCGGCATCAATTGTTGGTACTGACGACCTAGAAAACAAATCTCTGCGTGTTATTGCCGATCATATCCGTTCGTGCAGTTTCTTAATTTGTGATGGCGTAATGCCTACCAATGAAGGGCGTGGTTATGTGTTGCGCCGTATTATTCGTCGTGCGGTTCGACATGGCTACCAGCTAGGCGCAAACGATATTTTCTTCTATAAGCTAGTGGCATCACTAGCTAAAGAAATGGGCGAGGCGTATCCAGAACTTGTCGATCAGCTGCCTGTTATTGAAAAAGTACTGCGTGTTGAAGAAGAGCAATTTAGCAAAACCCTAGCTCGTGGTATGGCTATTCTAAACGACACTCTGGAAACCCTAGAAGGCGATACAGTTCCAGGTGATGTGGTGTTTAAGCTTTACGACACTTACGGCTTCCCTACAGATTTAACTAATGATGTGGCTCGTGAGCACGACCTTAAGATTGACGAAGAAGGTTTTGAAGCTGCAATGCAAGCACAGCGTGCCCGTGCTCAGCAGGCTAGTAACTTTGGTGCAGACTACAACAGCAAGCTTGCCATTGACCACACAACCTCATTCACAGGTTATACCGATGTGGAAGGACAGGCTAATGTGGTTGAACTTATTGCCGACAATGCGTTTGTAGAAAAGCTAGAAGACGGTCAGGAAGGCGTTGTGGTACTAGACAGTACGCCGTTCTACGCTGAGAGCGGCGGTCAGGCTGGTGACAAAGGTGTACTTCGCGTTGCTAACGGTGAGTTCATTGTGACAGACACCCAAAAAATGGGTAATGCATTTGCACACAAAGGTATTGCTAAAGGCTCGGTGTCTAATGCGACTGAAGTGTGTACTATGTAGATCTGAAGATGATTAACGGATCTCTTGCAGTGCATTTTTGTCAGTCATGCAGCTTGCAAGCTGCAATGCCGCCATTTGATGTTGATAAAAATAATAATAAAAATGCCAGAGGTATTCAGATGGTTGTCGTTGTCTTGGCATAAGATCATAATTTATTCATTTTCATAAAATCTTTGACGATAATTCGTATTTTAGCCCCAACAAAAGAGCGATCGAAGCATAGATCTAAATGTCAAATTACTTCTTGCGATGA
>JAXHTT010000048.1:0-24320 GCA_034190055.1 Pseudomonadota bacterium
GTCTTGCTGGCATGGTTATGAATGCCAGCAAGACGGTCGCCAGTATACGTAAGTGATGCGTTTACAAAACCTTCCTTACCGCCGTCTAGCTCGAAGAAATAACGCGCGCTGATGTTACCTGAAAAGTCCGCTGAGTATGGCAGTTCACTACCAACACCCGCAGCAATACCTTCAAGCTCAGGGTTAATGCGTACAAGCTCAGTATCAAGCACACTAAAGGCTGCGTTGATCACAAGGTTATCGGTAGCTAGCCAAGAGATATCCGCATCAATACCTTTAACTTCTGCATCACCTACGTTGTCGGTAAATACTAGGAAGCTAATATTAGTCGGGTCAAAACGAGAGGTTTGCAAATCGGTAATTTCTGAGTAATAACCGGTTGCGTTTACGCGTAATATACCGTCTAAGAAGTCACCTTTAAGACCAATCTCATAGTTGTCCAAGGTATCTGTTGTTGAATATACCGGTACACGGAAATCTGCAAAGGCGCCAGTATTGTTTGCTGCTGCGTCACCGCCTAAACGGTTAGTTACCGGTGGACGGAAACCTTCTGAATAGTTAGCGAACAATAGAACATCGTCGGTAACTTTCCAATCAAGGCCGAATTTGAAAATAGTGTCATCTACCGTCAACACACCGTCATCACCCAACAGGCCAATCTCAAGTGAGCCATCTTGGATAGCATCCACTACGCCCTGGCCGTCAAGACCTAGACCATCGTAAACAGCTGGATCCAATGAACCTTGACCGTAGGCTTCTAGACGACTTGTTACATCACGGGTTGAAGTAGCACCTCGGTAAATATCGTCAATTTGATACCAGCGGGCACCAAAAGTAGCCGTTACAGTATCAGTAATTTCATAACCTAGCTGGCCGAATACTGCAATTTGCTCAATGGTATGGGTGACATCGTTTACGAAGCTTATCTCAGGTGAGAAAGGGCCACCGTCGCTGTTGATACCTTTATTACCTTGAAGGGTTCTTGCAAGGTCAGTGAATATTTCAGTACTTGCAATTTTGAACTGCCCTACCGAAGCTACTTCTTGCTCATCGTAAAACACACCAGCGGTTAGCTGCCACGGTGTGTCCATCGTGGTGCTAAAGCGTAGCTCGTGAGTTAAACGAGTACTTGTAGTGTCTTCTTTGTAGTACTTAGTTGGGTCAAGACAACGGGCATCGTCTGGGTTATCTGGCGTCTCGTAGTGTGTACACACATAGTAAGCTGAGAACAGGCCGCCATTTGTATAACCCGTGTAGTCAGTTAGCGTATCGATTTCACGGTCTAAATAGCCACCAGTGTAAACCACGTCTAGCTTTTCAAGACGGCCATTCAAGGTCCATGTGGTTAAGCCAAACTCGTCAGAGTTTTCATCGCTTTGGAAGCGAATCGCCGAGCTTTCACCTTCTACTGTTGGGTCATAAGCAAATACACCCTCAGTATCCAGTGTCTGAGCGGTATGCTGAACAACCACATCCCAATTGTCGTTGAAAATATATGACAAGCCAAAACGGGCACCTGAGTAAACCGCATCGTTGAAGTTATCTTCAACGTGTTCGCTGTTTCTTGGCGATACTACGGCTGCTTCGCTAGGGTCAAAACCATTTATGCTGCGACGCGCATCCATCTCAGAAGGGTCAATACCTTTGGCCTGAAGTGCACCACCAGATATGCGGTCAATAACCACTGCACTTCCAATGTAGCCACCATTGCTTGGATCGTTTTCAATATTGTCGATCCAACCGCCTTGGCTATCGTTGTACGCCGCTACGCGTAAGGCTAAATTGTCGGTTGGCGTAACGTTAAAGTAGGCTTCAACCGTGTTACTCATATCACCGCCTTTGGTGGTAGAGATACTGGTATCAAAGCCTGCAGCAAAACCCGAGTGATCAGGTTTGTTAGTAATGAGTCTAACGGTACCTGCCTGTGAGCTTGCTCCGAATAGCGTACCTTGTGGCCCTGGAAGTACTTCTACACGCTCAACGTCAGTAGCGAAAATATCCAGGTTTCTTCCTGCCATTGAAACAGGCATTTCATCTAGATAGAAGGCAACAGAAGGCTGAAGAGCCTGAACCGATGAAAGGGTGATGCTCGATTGAGTAGTCGCGGCACCGCGGATATAAATTTCATTTTGCCCTGGACCTGTGCCCTGGAAAACCACATTAGGTAAGAACTCTACGTAGTCTTGGAAGTTGTCTATACCTAAGTTCTCTAACGCTTTGCCATCTAGGGCAGAGACAGCAACCGGAACGTCTTGAATAGACTCACTTCTTTTGGTGGCGGTAACTTCAATGGTTTCAAGTTTAGCAGGCGCTTCTGATTCTTGCGCAGCCAGAGAGGTAGATGCCAATGCAGCGATGATGGCACAGCTAAGCTGAGTTTTACGCATGTGTGTGTGTTTCCTTTAATTGGTTTTTTATTCTTCGGATTGTGTTTACTTAAGACACATATCAAAAAGATCATATAATACAATACATCAACCACCATTAATTTCTACACTAATGATTACTATTTAATCAAAACAATCAAAAATATAGCAAAAAGTCTAATTATGAGAGGTTATTTTAAAGTCGCGGGCAGCAAGATGTGCAGAAAAATCAAAAAATACATATAGATCGAATTATTTCATCTGATATTTATTAAAAGTGCTCTATGCTGTATATTTCGCCGTAATAACCTAAGTTGAAATAAAAGGTGAAAGGAAATTACTGCGTGATTGAGAACGAAAAGAAATCTCCACTCAATAAGCCGGTGTTTATAACGTCTTCCGCGTTAATCATCTGTTTACTAATCTTCGCTGCCGGCACGCCCGAACTTGCAGACTCGATTTTCCAAAAACTGCAAGATGTGATTGTCTCCAACGGCAGCTGGTTCTACGTACTAACTGTCACGATTATTGTGTTAACCGTTGTGTATTTGGGCATGTCTCGATATGGCGAAATTAAATTAGGTCCAGATCATGCCACGCCAGAATTTAGTTTTGGTACTTGGCTCAGTATGCTATTTGCTGCTGGCATGGGCATTGGACTAATGTTCTTTGGTGTAGCTGAACCGTTGATGCACTTTTTGGCACCACCCACCGCGCAGGCAGAAAGTATAGACGCTGTACGCGAAGCCATGAAAACCACATTTTTCCATTGGGGTATCCACGCTTGGGGCATTTATGCGGTGGTAGCTCTGATACTTGGTTACTTTGCTTACCGACAAAACTTACCGTTAACCCTTCGTTCAGCGCTTTATCCATTAATCGGCGACCGAATATACGGCTGGCCAGGTCACGCGGTAGATATATTTGCTGTAACCTCTACGGTATTTGGTATCTCAACCTCTCTTGGTTTTGGCGCATCGCAAGTTAATGCCGGGTTCAATTATTTGTTTGGTTTGCCGTCTAGCACAGGCGTTCAAATTGGCATAATGGCCTGTGTAGTGGGCCTAGCGGTTATTTCAGTAACCACTGGTTTGGACAAAGGTATTCGTCGTCTCTCAGAGACCAACATGATTTTGGCAATCATCTTATTGTTAATCGTACTATCATTAGGTCCGACTGTATTCTTACTCCAAGCGTTTATGCAAAATACTGGGGCATACCTGTCAGACCTTGTGAGAAACACCTTCAATTTATACACCTATGAGAAAACCGACTGGATTGGTGGCTGGACCATCTTCTATTGGGGCTGGTGGCTAGCGTGGGCACCGTTTGTAGGCCTTTTCATAGCCCGTATTTCATTCGGTCGCACTATTCGCGAATTCGTTATGGGGGTTCTGCTCATCCCTTCAGCGTTTACATTGTTCTGGATGACCGTATTTGGAAACGGTGCGATTGACCAAGTTCTGGTACAAGGAAAAGACGTACTTGCCCAAATGGTTAATGAGGACACGTCTGTAGCATTATTTGTGTTCTTGGAACAGTTTCCATTTTCGTCAGTGCTTAGTTTTATTGCCGTACTTATGGTGATTGTGTTCTTTGTAACGTCTTGCGATTCCGGCGCTATGGTTGTAGACATGCTGTGCTCTCATGGCTCAAACGATACACCGCTTTGGCAGCGCATTTACTGGGCTGTTGGTGTAGGCATTGTAAGTTCTGTGCTTCTCTATGCCGGCGGACTTGGTGCACTCCAAACCATGACGATTGCAGCTGCTCTGCCATTTGCCATTGTGTTACTTATAGCAATTTCAGGGCTGTTGAAGGCATTAAGGGTAGAGTCTTATAAACGCGAAAGCCTGCAAGTAATGGCTGGAACGCCCCTGCACAACGACGCAGATAAAAACTGGAAAGACCGCTTAGAAAACATTGTGACTTTTCCTGATGAAAATGCGGTTCGTCGTTATGTAAATAAAGTTGTAATGCCGGCGCTTACAGAAGTAGGTGATGAATTTAAGTCTCAGCAATTCAATATCAATATTGAAGATACGGACGAAGCGCTTATTTTAACTGTTGATATGGGTAATGACCCCGAATTCATCTATGCGGTATACCTAGTGCCGACAGAACAGCCTGATTTTGGTCCAAGTGACACACAAGCGCTGGACGAAAATAAAAAGGCAACGTACTATCGCGCCGAAGTTCACCTGAGTGAGGGTGGTCAGAACTATGACATTATGGGTTGGTCGAAAATCTCCGTTATTAATGACGTAATCGATCATTATCATAAACACCAACATTTTATTCATTTGCTTAAGTAACCACTTGGTTACGCATTTGTTGGAAGTAACATGCGAAAAGAAGAAGAACTATTAGTAGCACTACGGCGCGTTATTCGCGCTGTAGACCTACGCAGCAAGCAGCTAAGTAAACACGTGGGGCTAACAGGCCCACAACTACTAGTTATGCAAAATATTGAAGAACGCCCTGGTATTATGGTGCGTGAAATAGCAGAGAATATTAATTTAAGCCCTGCAACCATCACCAATATTTTAGACAGACTAGAGTCTCGCGACTTAGCTACGCGCATCAGAAGTACGCAAGACAAACGAAAAGTAGGCGTGTTCTTAACCGAGCGCGGTAAAGAAGCCGTGGTCGATGCCCCTCGCCCGCTTCAAGAACACTTTGTTGAGCGTTTTTCTCAACTAAAGGAATGGGAGCAAAGCCAAATGGTAGCTACCGTTCAGCGTATTGCTAGCATGATGGATGCTGAAGATATTGATGCCTCACCTTTCTTGGAATTAGGCAGTATTTCAGAAAAAAGCTAATAGCTTCTGTTTTTTCTAAAAAAATGGCCTTCACTATGAAGGCCATTTTTGTATCTGCAATGAAGATAACTTGTTCTGTATGAGCTACGACTTCGCTTTTAGCGGATTTACTTTTCCGCCGGTAATTTTGTCTGCCCTACCTTCTTCTTTAGCTTTTTCAGCACGACGTTTTCGAATTTCTTTAGGGTCGGCAATAAGCGGGCGATAAATTTCAATGCGATCGCCATCATTAAGCGTATCTCTCATTTTAACAACCCGACTCCAAATACCTACTTTTGTGGCTTTTAAGTCGATTTCGGGAAACTGTTCGAGCACGTTAGACGCATTAATCGCCTCTTCAACCGTTGCATTTTCATGAATAGCAACATCAATGATGGTTTGCTTGGTGGGCAATGCGTAGGCAACCTCAATATTGATGAGCTTATTACTCATGCGTACACGCTCCGCGCTCTGTCAGTGAAAGCGGTAACCATACTAGTAGCTAAACTGTTAAACACTTTCCCGAATGCCATCTCTGCTAGCTTATTACTGAATTCAAATTCAAGGTTAAGCTCTATCTTACATGCTTCTTCAGAAAGTGCTGAAAATGTCCAGCCGCCGGTTAACGAACGAAACGGCCCGTCTACTAGCTGCATTTGAATACTTTTACCTGGCTCTAGTACGTTATGTGTTGTAAACCATTGTTTGATACCCGCTTTTGCAACTAGCAAAGACGCTTTCATGCTTTGCGCTGAGTTGTCGAGGATTTTACTATCGGTACAGCCTGGTAAAAACTCAGGGTAGGAAGCTACATCGTTGACTAAGTTAAACATGGCTTCTGCGCTATGAGCTACAAGCGCGCTTCTATGAATACTTGGCATTGATCCCACTATAATTAAAACTCTTGGCGGCATTGTATCACAGAAATTTTGTATCGCTTGTATTCGGTTTTGAACCAAATGCCCCAATATAAGATAACAATGACAACTAAAGACATTCCTTTGAACAATCAGTATAATAGCCAGCATGAAAAAGAATAAAGCCAACAAAAACACCTCAGGAAATATCGCGCAGAACAAAAAGGCGCGTCATGACTATTTCCTAGAAGACAAGTTCGAAGCTGGACTTGAGCTTCAAGGGTGGGAAATTAAAAGTATTCGTGCCGGTAAAGTAAATATTACCGACGCGTACATCATTATCCAAAATGCCGAAGCGTATTTGGTAGGTTGTAGAATTAGTCCGCTAAATCAGGCATCTACCCACGTAATTGCTGCGCCTGAACGCGCACGCAAACTGTTACTGAAAAAGCGTGAGATAGATCGCTTAATGGGCGCACGTGACCGCCAGGGCTACTCAATTGTTGCAACGTCTATGTATTGGAAAAAGTGTTGGGTGAAACTAGAAATCCACCTAGCTAAAGGTAAGCACGCTCACGATAAGCGCGACACTTTGAAAGATAAAGACTGGCAGCGCCAAAAAGAAAGAATGATGAAACACAGCGTTTAACGCTGTGTTTTTATATGTGGTGCTATATAAGAAAAGTGATTTAGGCTGCGTTTTAATAAAGCAGCCTTCTGAAAAAAACTTGCTCGAACGATACTGGCGTTAGCCTACATCTCGCTTGGTCATCTTCTTTCGATGCAGCATATCAAGAACTAGACTCCAAAGCGGCGACGGATTTCTTATAGTAGTTAGGTTGTTTCCCAATCGCCTAAGCTGTCGTCGCACCATCGCCATATTCGCAAGACTTGCCAACGATTTATCTTTCCAAGCACAGTGTGGAATAATGCCTGAGTAAGACCATTCTTGCTGCCATTTTTTAGCTAAATCAGGCGTAATGGCAAGCGCGCTGGCTAAACCAACCATGGCACAGCCTTGCTCTATCACTTCTTTTGCCACCTCGGCCCTTTTGATACCGCCTGTGGTCATTAGTGGAATATCGGTTTTACTCACCAACGCCTGTGCAAACTCTAGAAAGTATGCCTCTCTAGCAAGGGTGGTATCATCCCTTGTTTGGCCCTGCATGGCTGGCGCTTCGTAACTACCGCCAGACAGTTCAACCACATCTACACCTAAGGCTTCTAAGCGGTTCACTACTTCACAAGCATCGTCAAAAGAAAAACCGTTCTTTTGAAAATCAGCAGAGTTAAGCTTTACCATAACAATAAAGCTCTTAGCACAGACTGCTCTAACCTGGCTGACTATGTTAATCAATAACCGCGCACGGTTAATAATAGAACCGCCCCACTCGTCTTGACGCTGATTAGTTAGCGGAGATAAAAATTGTGTAAGCAAATAACCGTGGGCGGCGTGAATCTCAACCCCATCAAAGCCTGCGTTTTCAGCTTGCTTGGACGTTTCGACAAAGCGCTTGCATACATCATGAATATCTTTGCAGGTCATTTCTCGGGGCTGAGCAAATAGCTTAGAGTGTTTACCCATATTCAATGGCACAGCAGAAGGCGCAATAGCTTTGCCCTGCATAGCTTTAAATACTTGGCGACCCGGGTGATTAATTTGCATTATGGCTAATGCGCCATTCGACTTAATGATCTTCGCCCACTTTTGAAACGGCGCAATATCGGTTTCTTTTTCTAGTGCAACACCACCTGGCCCTGTCATAGCTGCTTTATCAACCATAACGTTACCCGTAATTACCATGCCTAAATTACCATGGGCCCAGTATCGATAAAGTGAATATAAAGACTCACCGGGAATGTTTCCCATGCTCGACATATTTTCTTCCATTGCAGCTTTAACTAGACGGTTTCGCGCTGTTACGCCACACGGCAGGGTATAAGGAGAATACAATATGGAATCTGAAGACATTTACACTACAAGCCTTTTAATTATGCTGACGTACTTTAATGGTTCTTGCCGCTAAATGCATCATTATGTAGGTACTTATTCCTTAAAAATTGTCTAAAATCTTATTTAACAGGTGGCGCTAATAATTAAAGTAGAAAGCTTTCGTAGCTCTATATTAGTGCAGGCCCTTGAAAATTAATGCTACTAGCCGCATCTCTAATTTAAGTCGATAATAAGCTCGCTGTTATAAATGTAACTTTGTTTTCTTAGCTCGCACAGTAAGCTTTTGAAAACATAACTGTTATTCTTGGTTGTTTTATAGCCAAACCCTTAAAAATTAAAGCGTTTTCTAAAAGAAAGCATTTAATGACGTAACATTTGTGCTATTATTGAAAATCACACTCGGGGCTGATTAGGATTCGACAGGATCTAGGAAGCCGGAGGTGCATGCAGAGGAGCGGTTGGCCTCTTAAAAAAGCCGCATTTAAATAGTCGCAAACGACGAAACTTACGCACTAGCCGCTTAATAACCGGTATAGGCCCTTCCACCCTAGTCTCTTCCTGCTAGCGGGGATTCGGAAGGTCATCCAAGTAGGATAGCGAGGGAACCTTGTCTAAGGGTGAACCGCGAAACAGTATTAGGCCAGCTGCAAGGAAATCCTGTTTGTCGGAGTTCCAAGCAGTTAAATAAATGACAAACTAAGCATGTAGTACCAAAGGTAGACATTTTCTGGACGCGGGTTCAAATCCCGCCAGCTCCACCAATTTCAAATACTAAGACGTCCTAGGACGTCTTTTTTATGTCTAAAACTCAGTAATTTCCATGATCCAGTGCCGAAATGAATTAAAGCAGGCTATGAAATTCACACGCCCTCTGCAATCGTATTAAGGACACAACATTATTCGAAATAGCTCGTTATTACAGTGGCATAACAATAGTAAGAGTTCAGAAGAGGCGTAGCGGCAGGTTAAATACACTAAACAGCATATCACTATCCGCGCCCCCACCGACCTCTAACACGCTCCGATGTTTTACTTAGTAAAGTACCTTATTTGAAAGATACGAAACTCTAGTCTGCTTTGCGGTTTAGGCTTATCAAACAGATGGCCAACAACAAGGTTGCAATCATACCTGAAGCGCCAGCTACGCCTGATGGTAGAAAGCCATCACGACCAAATATGATTAATATGGCATTGGCAAACATAGCGACCATGCCTACTATAGCGGTAAGACCACCAATCGTTTTACCACCTTTTACAACGAAGAATAGGCCGAAAACGACGGCTGCTAGTCCTAATAACAATTTCGCTGCGTAGTAAATCATGAACGACAAGGAAACAACGCCACCAATTAAAGGTTTAGCGCCTTCTACTGCACCAGCAACCTGACCAAAGGTTGAAAATAACGTTAGACCAATGCTTACCTGCACAATATTTAGAACGGCGCTAAAAGTAATAGCCGACCACCCTAGCTGCGCGTTTTTCGCTTTCACCATGGCGGTACTAGCAAAAGCCACTAGCACGGTAAAAATTACGGCTTCAAATCCCCAAGCATACTGCCTTGAAAAGCTAATTCCGCTGCTGTAAAGCGCTGTGAAAACAGCCTGTGTTATTGCTAATAGCAGTAATAGTGATGCGGTCGCTTGGATGGTGCGCTTATGAGTAAATTCCATTATGGCTCTCTTTTCTTTTAGATATGTAAGTAGCATTTATTGATGTTGCTATAAGACAGGTGAAACAAATTAATAATTTCACTAAGTTAGGTAAAAATGGCAAATCATCTATAAAGAGGGGGAGTTTAATCTATTAAGGTAGCCCCACTACCAACAGGCAAGTATTTTTCGTTCAGATCTTCAGCAATTTTCTATTCAAGCACTGCTTTTCTTTTCAATTGGTCATTCCACTCTCACTTAAGAGTAAAACGTATTCCCATCCAATTAGTTATAATATAACATTGCTCTCAAATTTCTGTTACAGCACGTTATACAATGCAAACAAATTCAGTAATATGCGTAGATGCGCTTACCGTGCGCGTTGAAAACCGCACGCTTTTAGACAATCTAAACTTCAATGTTGGTAAGGGTGAAGTTTTCGCGCTTTTAGGCGGTAATGGTGCCGGTAAATCAACTACGCTTAAAACCTTTTTAGGTTTGATGAAAGCAAGTAGTGGTAGCGCTACTGTGTTGGGCCATAACTCCACTACTCACCCTAACGATGTTCAAAAGTCTGTCGCTTATTTACCTGAATCTGTAACCCTTTATGGTCACCTTTCTGGCTTGGAAAATATCCGTTACTTTCTTTCAGTAGCTGGCGTAGAAAAATCAGACGAAGATATTTTTGCGGCACTTCGCAAAGTGGCTCTTCAAGAAGATTCATGGAATAAGGCGTTATCAAACTACTCGAAAGGTATGCGTCAGAAAACCGCAATTGCGCTTGCTTTGTTGCGTAATGCCCCAGTGCTGTTTTTAGATGAGCCTACCTCAGGCTTAGACCCTGCAGCTATTGACGAGTTTAATGCGTTGGTTTCTGAGCTTGCGGCCAACGGCGCTACCATTTTTATGGTAACCCACGACGTGTATGGCGCTTGCCAAGTCGCTCACCGTATTGTGCTTTTAAGCAACGGTAAGCTAACCGGCTCCTTCGAGCGTGTTGGCGATACGCCTATTGATACTGAAGCGGTACACGCAGCATTTGCAGGGCGCAAAGCATGATATTGAGTGTAGCAAAAACCATTTGTGCAGATCAGTGGCGCTATTGGCTGCGCACTAAAGTCGCCGCAACGGTACTGTTGTTAGGGGCCATACTGACCCTTGCAGCCCTAGTTGTAAATGCATTTCACATTGAAGAGGCCGCGCACGCTAGAGACCACCTTCAAACTGAAGCAGAAGAACGCTTTAAAGCGCAGCCTGACAAGCACCCTCACCGCATGGTGCATTACGGTCACTATGTTTTTCGTGCCCCTACTCCATTAAGCGTGATTGAACCTGGAGTCGACACCTACACAGGTAACGCTATTTTTTTAGAGGGGCACCGACAAAATAGCGCCATGTTTGCAGAACAGCGGCAATCTGCCGGGCTTACGCGTTTTAGTAGCTTAACCCCTAGCTTCCTTGCGTTAGTACTCGCGCCATTGTTTATTATTCTCATTGGTTACGGCTGCGTATCGCGAGAGCGCGAGGCCGGAACACTTACTTTGTTATTGTCGCAAGGTACTACGCGCGGGCAGCTAATGTTAGGAAAACTCTTAGCCCTAATTACAGCTAGCGGGTTGTTCTTACTCCCTTTGCTTCTGGCCTGCTTATATGTCGCTTTTTCAAGCGAAAGCCCGCTAGTAGTGCTGCTATTTTGCTTAAGTTACGCCGTTTACTTCTTGCTATGGGCTACCGTTGTAACTGCGTGTTCAGCGTTATTTGAGAAAAGTAGCGTTAGCTTCACCGTACTTATTGTTATTTGGATGGCTGCGTGTGTGTTACTTCCTCGCCTAGGGAGCAGTGTCGCAACGAATGCAGCCCCCTCTATGGGCAAGCTTGAAGCGGACTTTAAAGTAGAAGAAAAGCTTAGAAGTTTGGGCGATGGTCACGACGTTAACGACCCAGCATTTAAAAAGCTAAAAGAAGATTTATTAGCAAAATACAGTGTGGATTCCGTAGACGACCTTCCTGTTAATTTCCGCGGTGTTGTTGCTCAGTACTCTGAAGGCAGACAGGCAAAAGTGCTTAATGAATTTGCCGAAAACAGAATGGGTGAAGAATTAGAACAAGCACATATAGCACGTCAGTTTGGCTGGCTATCGCCTACTGTCGCCGTTCGCTCAATCTCTACAATATTAGCGGGTACCAGCCTTGAAACCCATCATCGTTTTTTACGAGAGGCAGAGGCTCTACGCCTTGAATTCGTGCAAGGGCTAAATAAAGTGCATGTTGAAAAGCTGGACTACAAACTCGACATGAACCGCAACGCAAGCGAAGAAGCGGCTGATAAAGCTGTCGTGGGAGCTGACAATTGGGCATTGCTTTCAGAATTTAATTTTAAGCCAGAGGCAGCAAACACTCGCATTTCAAACGCGCTAATCTATTTTCTACAACTGTTGGTTTGGGTGTGCATTACCGCCTTGCTTTTAAAAGCGGCTGTTAGGAGGTTAAACCCATGATGCGTTTTACCGATCTTAAACGTGAAGCTAATTTTGTTTTTGGTCACCGCCAAATAAAACTTACGTTATTAGTCGTATTTCTTTTAAGCGCGGTGTCTTTGTGGTCAGGTCATGCAGAAATGCAGGAGCAACAAGCCACTATTGAACGCTTATTAGAAAAAGACCAAATAGAGCGTGAAGCCGTTATCACCCACCAGTCTAACTTCGGCATGGTTGCTTATTACACTTTTCACCTGACTTATGCGCCCCCTTCCCCACTGGCTTTTGCTGCCGTAGGCGAAAGAGATGTATTTCCTTGGAAGCACCGTATACGCATGCTTGCATTAGAAGGGCAAATTTATGAAAGCGATACAGATAACCCAGAGCTTGCGTTTTTAGGGCGTTTCGATTTTGCTTTTGTGACCAGCGTATTGCTGCCATTATTTATTATATTGCTACTTTACGATTTAAAAGCAAAAGAAAGGGAAGCTCGCCGCTTCGATTTACTCAATGTAACAGCTCGCAATGCTCATGCGATATGGACATCACGAGTATTAGTTACCTTTTTTCCTTTAGCGCTTGTGACGCTTACTCCGTTTGTTGTATTCGGGTTAATTAACGGTGCATCTTTACTCTCTATATTAACCGTTTGCGCAATAGTAATAGGTAACATTACGTTATGGAGTGCCATTGTTCTTGCGATTGGCGCCGCAAAACGTTTTGCAAACTTCAGTGCAACGCATCTTGCCTCTATTATGCTAGGCGTTTGGCTTGTTACCACTGTTATTGTGCCGGTGACTGCACACACGGTAATTAATGCGGTGGTTGAAACACCTGAAGGCGGCGACATTGTGCTTACCCAACGTGAAGCGGTAAATAGTGCGTGGGATAAGCCCGTTGAAGACACATGGCGTGCATTCATTGCCACTCACCCGCAGTGGGCCGACTACACAGAGTTTGACCCTGCACGAGACAGCTCATTTAATTGGAAATGGTACTACGCATTTCAACAAGTGGGCGACCAAACGGCTAGTGAGCTATCGAAGGGCTACCAGGCAGCTACGCTTCAAAAAGACACCATTGCAAGCTACATAGCCTTGCTTTCTCCTTCCTTGCTTACGCAACGATTATTATCAAGCGCTGCTGAAACTAATGTAAGCGCGATGGTGGACTATGAAAATGATGTACGTGCTTTTCATAAGGCGCTACGAAAATTCTATTATTACCACCTTTTCAAAGACCCTGACTTTTCTCAGGAGAGCTTTGAAGCACTGCCACAATTTACACCAAACACTAAAAGCTCACACGAGAACCGCACAGGAAAAGACAAATGAAAACGAGTTGGGTGAAATCATCACTTGCAGCCACAATATCAGCGCTTTTAAGTACGTCGGCTTTAGCGCAAAGCGATAACAAACAAAATGAACCTGATGTTGAAAAAATAACCGTGCACGGTATGCACCGCGCATATCAAGGGGCTTTTGAATACAAAGAGGTACCTGCAGCTGCCCAAGATATAGACTTAGGCTTACTCAGCGATGCTAATGCCATTAATTTGAACGACGCACTAGATCTGTCGGCATCTGTAGCACGTCAAAACAACTTTGGCGGTCTTTGGAATAGCTTTGCAATTCGTGGTTTTTCAGGTGATGAAAACTTACCAAGTGGCTTTCTGGTAAACGGCTTTAACGCAGGTCGTGGTTTTGGTGGCCCTCGTGACCTATCAGGTATCGATCATGTAGAAGTATTGAAAGGCCCGAAAGCTGCCCTTTTCGGACGAGGTGAACCAGGTGGCGCAATTAATTTGGTAACTAAACGCCCTCAGTTTCGTGAAGGTGGTGAAGTTAAAGCCACTTATGGAAGCTGGGAGCAAATGCGTGTTGAAGCTGACGTACAATCGGTTGCAGGCAGTACTGAAAATGTAGGTGTACGCTTAGTAGGCTTTTATGAAGATGCTGAAAGTTTCCGCGATACAGTAGAAACTGAGCGCTTTGGATTTTATCCATCGGTAACCTGGGAAGCGTCAGAAGACACCACGCTCACCTACGAACTCGAATACACCGAGCAAAAAATTCCTTTCGACCGTGGCGTAGTGGCCATCAATGGTGAATTGGGCCATCAACCAATTGAAACATTTACCGGCGATCCTAATGGCGACACTATCGATACTGAGGTGGTTGGTCATCAAATAGAGATTTCCCATAAACTTGCTGACGAATGGAACCTACTTTTGGGCGCTGGCTTGCGCGATACCAATTTCGAGGGTAATGCATTAGAAAACAACTTCGGTGGTCGCCAAACGTTGTTTATCGATCCCAATCAATCCTTGTTGTCTCGTTTTAAACGCTATCGTAATTTCCAAACCGACTACTTCGTTTTACGCGGTGAAATCGCGGGACAATTCGATACTGGATCGCTAACACATCGCGTGATTATCGGTGCCGATTACGACAAATTTGAAAACGACCAAGTGATTTTGCGCTATCGCCCGCCATTCTTTTCAAGCGATACTGACATTAACGACTTGGACTTAGATCAGTACTTAGTGGTCGATATTTTTAATCCGGATTACTCATCACTTCTAGATGTGGAATTGTCGGACAATTTGGACCGTTTTGAAGTTCAGGAAGCATGGGGTATCTATTTCCAAGACCAAATCAACATCACTGATAATTTTCAAGTTAGGCTAGGTGGTCGCTTCGATAAGTTCGAGCAGGAAATTGATAATCGCTTAGCGTCACCTGTAAGTACCACATCACAAGACGACACACGCTTTTCACCACAGGTGGGGGCTGTTTACCTGTTTGATGACACCACAAGTGTGTACGCTACCTACGGTGAAGGTTTCCGTCAGCTGACGGGGTCGGATTTCGCGGGGAACCCATTTGAACCTAACGAATCGAAATCGGCGGAAATTGGCGTTAAAGCAGACCTAACATCAATGTTTGATAATATTCGTGGTGATATCACCTTTGCCGTGTTCAACATAGAACAGAGTAATATTCTAGTATTTGACGATCGCCCAGAAGCGTCTGATGGCTTCTTCCTCAGTCCTGCTGGAGAAGCGCGCAGCCGTGGTGTTGAGTTAGATATTAACGCAGAATTTGAAAATGATGTTTCGCTTTGGGTGTCGTACACCTTTGTTGATGCTGAAAGTACAAATGATGCGGCGGATGCAAATTTTGTTGCAGCTATTGAGTCTGGCGATCCTCTAATTAACGTCCCAGAAAACCAATTGAGCATACAGTTAAGCAAAGGACTTACATTTGCTGATATGCCAGTACGTTTTGGTTCAGGCCTGTTATATGTTGATGAGCGTTTAGGTCAAACCGCTACCGACTTCTACTTACCAAGCTACACCACGGTTCGTGCGTTTGCTGAAATAGAGCCTGTAGAGAACTTGTCGGTTAAAGTTGCAGTAGATAACCTATTTGATAGAGAGTTTTATACTAACTCTTTCGCTGATGTGTGGGTTGAGCCCGGTGCACCTCAGCGCTTTAGGCTTACCGCCGCCTATCGCTTTTAAAATTAAAGGAGAGGCTTTTTAAAGCCTCTCCTTTAATGATTTTCAGATGTTGTTTTCACTGAATTAGCCGTTGTCACACGGTGGCCATTCATTCTCTTTTATTATTTGATTTCGAATAAGACGTTGACGCTTATTTTCAATAACCTGTTTTAATTCATCTCTAATTAATCTTACCGCTGGCGTAATAAGATGTCGGCTAGGCAGCATGAGCCACATTTCAGTTAGCGGTACGTGGTAACCAGTCAAAATACGCTGCAGCTTTCCGCTCAGTAAATCCCCCGCTACGTCTATACATGACTTTTTAGCGATCCCCTCTCCATCTACGCACCAGCGCCGAACAATATCTCCGTCATTCACTGCGCGATTACTATTCACTTTCACTTTTACTCTCTCGCCCTCCTTGATAAGTACCCACGTATTGTGGGTTTGGTCGTAAAGCTTATAAAGAAGTGCGTTGTGCTGCGCCAAATCAGTCAGAGTTGTTGGTTCACCATTTCTTTCTAAATAATTGGGAGACGCGCAAATCACATGCGCAATATTGCACACTTTAAAACCATACATTTGCGATTCTCTAACCGCTTCTTTCGTCATGGCTCTAAGTGCTACATCTACGCCATCGCGATAGAAGTCTACTCGGCTGTCGCTCACATGTAATCGCAGTGAAAGCTCTGGATTTTCGCGCTGCACTTTATTTAGCAGTTCACGCATTAGGTTGCGTCCCATTTCCGAAGACATTGCCATGCGAAGCTCACCGTTAATGCATTGCTTCTGCTCTGTTACTAAAGCAAGGCCCTGCTGTAAGGTGTCGAGTGCCTGCTTTGCCAAAGGCAAATACTGCTCTCCTTCAGGTGATAATCGAATTTTGCGTGTACTTCGCACGAATAGCGCTACGCCAAGCTGCTCTTCTAAACGTTTAACCGCCATACTTGCAGCAGATGAGCTAATATCAAGTTTTATCGCAGCAGTGGTTATCGAGGCCACTTCAGCCACCTTTACGAACACAGACAGGTCTTCGGTTTTCATACATCCCTCAACGTTTATTTCACTATTTTGATTTCAAGGCAATAGAGAAAAAGCAAAATGGATCACCTCTATTATCCATATTTTCAGGAAAGTCTTTATTGATTATTGTCGTTTATAGGACTTATTCGAAATAATAGACTGTGCCTGTCTGTTAAATAAAGCCTATGACCAAAAATAAGGAGGTTTGAGTGAAAGCAACGAACCGAAACAAACTTACAATAGCATCGCTATTATTGAGCACCTGTTTTCTTCTTGTACCCGGCGCACACGCAAAAGACAAAGTTATTGCAGCTAAAGATGTCGAATGGGGTTACTTAAATCCAGCCCGTGGCGACAAAAGCCCCGGGGCAGCAGACTTGTGGGGAGACAGAACAAAAGATACGGCAACGGGGATGTTAGTGCGATTTAACAAAGGCTTTGAATCGCCACCGCACATTCACAACATAACCTATAGAGGTATTGTGATTGAAGGTGAAATGCACAATGACGATCCAAACGCAGCAAAGATGTGGATGCCAACGGGTTCGTTTTGGACCCAGCCAGCTGGTGAAAATCACACCACTGCAGCAAACGACAAAACCAACCTGATTTACCTGGAAATTGATGAAGGCCCGTACCTTGTTAAGCCATCAAAAGAATATTTTGACAACGGCGAAAGGCCAATCAACGTTCACGCAGACAATATTGTGTGGCTGCAAAAAAGCGACCTTGTAAATATAGCGGCCAACGGTGTTTCTGTTGCCTATTTGTGGGGCGAGACAAGTAGTGTATACGGCACTCTTGTCAAGCTTCCAAAAGGATTTAAAGGTTCGATAAAATCTAGTGGTGATGAGTTTAAGGCCGTAGTAATCAAAGGCAACTTAAACTATAAGCAAGATAGCAAGACTGAAGCTCTACCTCTTGATGCAGGAAGCTATATTGAGTCATCTACGCCAGCAACACATGTGATCCGAAACGTGAGTGACGATGACGCTATCGTCTATGTTAGAAGCTCATCTATGTATCACGTAAAGAACTGAAGTACCCGGCTATAGTCAACAGGGCTGCACTTAATGTGCAGCACCACCACACTATTGCGATACTAATAATTTCAATACGTGTTAACGCTAAACACAAAGATGCAATGAGTAGCATCCAGCCCATTAATTTGGTAAAGGGTGGCGAGGGTAATACACGTAACACCTTCGTTAATACCCTACTATTACCTGCCTGCTTCGCGTGTTTGTTCATTGCTAACATTAAGCATAAGAAGCCTAACAGTTGTAGTATAAAAACTAGTGTTATCATTCCTGCTCCTTTTTCACAGCAATGCTAGCTTTTGTACCTTTTGAGGCTATTTCCGCATTGGTAATACGTAAACCTATTTTCTTTGCAGCCCAGTACAAAATGATACCTGAAACGAAAAAAGCAGGTATGAAGCTTAGATAAACGCTATCTAAATATTCGATACTACTTAGTATCCGGTCTCTAAATAACACGAGTTCTATAGTAACGGTGACAAAACAAAGCCCACTTGCTAGCGCGAACTGCTCTTTCCAAGCAATAGCAGCTTTTGTACGCCAAAATGCGTGAACCGCACTTAATGCCCACACTGTAAAAAATGTGTTTACTTCTAGTTGGGCGCGGCCCGCTATATCGTGCCCTATCAACTTGTTAGCAATAAAAAACGAAACGCTCGCCAATATTAAGCCAGCAACAGCCGCCACGTGGCCTTTTTCCACAAGCGCCAACGTAAACGGGTTTTGCTTAGCGCTTTTTTTCCGCTGAGTGACCCAAATGATATTGCCAGTGGCAATAAGCGCGCTGCCTAAAATACCTAATCCAAATAGCAACCATCGCATGCCAATAGGGGCAAAGTTTGCCTGATGAAGTCCGTATAGAATACGTCGTATTTGAGCTGGAACCGTTTCATCATCGTAACCTTTGAGAGATTTACCTGTATAAGTTTCGAAAACTAAACGATCTGCACGGTTTGATACTGTTGTGGCCTTGCTACGCTCTACAATCATTCGGCTATTTTTATACCCTACGCCTTCAACGGTGATTCTTGCTATTGGGTTGGGCTCGCGCCACTGATTAGCAATTTTTTCTTGTATAAGGACATAGTTCGGCGCCGGGGGCGGCGTGGAGGGCGGCACGTTTAACAAGTGCTCGCTACCAATAACTTTTTCATCTAGCTGCAGGCTCGGCAGTGAAGGAATAATCTGGCGATTTACGCCTCGTTCTCCCCGCTCGAAATTAGCGTTAGCGGTATAGGGCAAATACATAATCGCGTAAATGAAAATACCGCTTAGGCAGATCATTATACAAAATGGAATAGTGAGAATACCTGCTAAGGCATGAAAATCGGTGGTCCACTTTTTTAGCTTTTGCGGACGAAGCGTGAAGAAGTCTTTAAAAAATCTGCGGTGTGTATAAATACCGGTAAAAATAGCAAGCAACATTGCCATTGCAGCAATGCCGGCAATGTATCGCCCGCCATAGCCTCGAAGTTGTAATGTGTAGTGAAAATTTCTAAAGAACAAGCCGCCTTTGGTTTCTGTTTCATTTTCTCTTGCAGCGAGTTGATTATCGAAGGTCACGGTTTGTCTTTGCTTACCCTCACGCCATTGCACACTCCAAAGTGCAGAACGCTCTGAAGGCAAGGCTATCCGCCACTGCTCAGCTTCACCTGCATGTGTATTTAAATAAGTAAAAGAGTGCGCAAGCATCGATTGCTGACTTTGAGAAATGCTTCCTCGTTCAGGCATCAGGTAGCGCGTTATTTCCGGTGTAAAATAGCTTAACGTGCCAGTGAAAAATATGGCGAAAAGCAACCAGCCGAGTATCACACCTAAATAGGTGTGCAACCAAATCATACTCTTTCTGAATGTAGCTTTCATAATGGTGTGCTTAAAGGTGAAACTAACGGAAGCGCCACGGCGAGTATGCTAATAAAAGCAATTAAAGACGCGCACCACTTCTTTGTATTCTTAATAGCAAAACTTGCGATAAATACAGCAAAAAATACGAAGTAGCTTGCCATACTGCCACTTAGTATTGCCACTCCCTCTTGATGCTTAAACATGTGGAAAAATATATAAGCGAAGTAAAAGCTTATTAGCGCAGAAACAGCATAGCCGCCCAGAATGGCGGCTATGCTACGCAGCGCAACGTCTACGTTGTTATTCAATGTGCTTACTCTTTTTTAGAAGCGATAGGCAACTGAAAGTTTCGCATTTCGCTCTTCGCCAGGTAAACCACCTAGGTACATCGCACTGCTGTAGTAGTCTTTGTTGTCCAGGTTACGTAGATTAAGCTGTACGTCCCAGTCGTCCGATACATAACTAACTGCCGCATCCCATACTGTATATGAGTCTACGAATGCGTAGTCTACGCCAAATGCCGATGCTGAGATGGTACGCTCGTCTTCATAGGTTACACCAACGCTGAACTTAACCGGCGCAGGTAGCGCTTCAAAGCTATGGCTATAGGTTAGCCAAGTACTTGCGAACTTTTCAGCAATTCCCTTCGTCTGTTCTTCATCAGTGCTCGATGCATATGCGCCAGGTTCAGTACGCGGCTCTTGATAAGTACCGTTTGCATTAAGTGACCACTGCTCATTAATATCGAAGTTAATATCTACTTCAACACCCGTAGTGCGGTCTTGCTCGTCGTAATAGAACTCAGGTACATCAATGTTGTAAGACGGATCTTCAATATTATCTTCATACAGTGGGTTGGTGTACTGAAGGTTTGTACGCGCTGTATCAAACACAACGACTGAGCCAATGACCTGTTCATTTAGCGCAGTAAAGCGTACGCCTAAATCCCACGATTCTGATTCAGAGTCAGGTCGGTTGTTTTCTTCTGATAGCGAACCTAGTGTGCTGTACGCAGTGCGACCTTTTGAGTGGTTAATGAAAGTACTTAGGCTGTCGCTATACATGTAGGTTAAACCTAGGTTGTAGGTGAAACCATCATCATTTGCATCGTACTCTGGGTTACCATCGCTAAATTGGTTCTGATAGGTTTGCTTTACGCCACCATATGCACCACCAATACGCGCAGTAAAGTTATCATTTAGATACAGAACTTCTTGGAAGCTAACGCCCCAGCTAGATACCTCTTTGTCGTACTTGCTACGAAGCGCTGGGTTATAGTCTTCAAATGTGCCGATGGGCCAATTTGGGTTACGAATATCTAAGATGTAAGGCACAGCATCGCTTCGTGTGTCGTCTGCATCCCAAATAGACCATTGCGTGTATTCTATGTCCATATTTTCATAGTTAGCACTAAATAGGTGCTCACCACGAATATCGCCTAGCGACCAAGTATTTGTAAGGTCGATAAAGTATTGCCACACACTTTCTTGTGCTTCAACTTTACGGTATTCCTGTCGACGTGCTGCATATGGGAACAAGACATCGTCAATAACAAGCGGCGCTCGAGGCTCTAGGTTAGTTGTACCGTTTCTGTCCACGTAAACATAGTTAAACGCGCTGGTTTGACGAATGTACTCTGTTTCGTAGGTACGGTATTGTAGTTGCTGAGTTAAAGACCAATCGTCGTTAATGGCTAAGTCTTGACGAAGCTTCACGCGGAACTCTTCACCTTCATTAGGACGTGAAATTGGGGAGATAAGGCTAGTATCACCCAAGTCAAAAGGCTGAACCCCATCAGTAGAAACTAGCGACGCAGCTAATTTGTCGCGCTGAGCGTCGGTAAGCTGTAAACCACCTGATTCTGCAGTATCGTTAACCAAGTCAGCGCCAGTCAAACTACCCGCGTCAGTATCGAACATGGTTAGGTCGATAAGTCGAACAGGATGACCTACCGAATCAATTTGTACAGCATCGTCAATATAAGCAGCAGACAATAGGAACTGGTTATCAATTGATGCAACATATTTAAGTGATGTGTAAAGCTCGCTTCGCTCATCGCTAAGTCCACGATAACCGTTAGACTGCTCGCGGTTTGCGACTACGCGATAAGCAAGGTCATTGTTAATCGCGCCTGTTGCGTCAGCCATTATTGAATAGCTATCCCAACTCCCTACAGAGGTTTTAACCTCATAGGCTTCTTGAAACTGCGGCTTCTTCTCAATAAGGTTGATAATACCGCCCGCTTCGCCCATGCCGTATAGACCAGTTGCAGGGCCTTTGAGCACTTCAATACTTTCGATATTAGTCATTGAACGCGTTGGGTTATAACTGTTGCCCAAATCTGCGCCAGCATATATGCCGTCAAAGGTGTAGTTAACACCAAGGCCGCGAATAGCTAAATTATCACCTACACCGTAATTATTACCGTCTTGGCTCAGACCACTGATGTTGCGAATACTCTCTTGCAGCGTATCAACACCCTGCTCTCTCAATAATGTACCGTCAACAACCACGATAGCCGCTGGCGTTTCCATTAGGCTCATATTTGATTTAGTGGCCGTACCCGACTCTAGAATAAGTCGATTGTGGCGACCGTAAACGGTAATGACATCTAAGTTTTCTTCCGCACTTTGTGCTTGAGAATCTACGGGTGTCTCAGCATCGTTGTCTTGCGCCAGTGCCGACGTGGCAGTAACTGTAGACGTTACAGATAAAAGAGAGAGAAGAATTGCATTAGCAACTTTACTTTTTTTGTGTGAAGTGTGGTTCATTTTTCGCCTAAATCTAAATGATAATAGTTATCGCTTTTGATAAGGCGCCGAATGTTAAGATGAGAACTCGGTTAGATCAATATAAAAATAGACTTTAGTTTAATTTTTCCATAGAAATACTAAAATTCTGCACATTTTTACGTTTCATGCACAATTGTTTTTTATTAATTAAACAAACACTATCGAGTGTTGAACGGGCTTTTTGCGTTGTAAATGAGGCTATTGTAGCTAAGCGCTCTTAATTCAAGCTGTCTCATAATTGCCGAGCACTAGGATTTAATAGGCAACTGCCCCAAAAAAGCTGCGCATGCCAAGCCAATGGCAAACGTCATCGCCACACTGGTGAAGGTGCCTAAAAGTACATATTCAGTTAGCTTTCTGTCTTGGTGTTTAGTGAGATCACCGAAGCGAAATATAGATTTAGCCGCAATAAGAAAGCCTATGGCGGAAAACTGATTTAACAATACAAAGGTAAGCATGAGTACACGCTCTAAATAGCCAATTCGTTGCCCTGCAAGTGACAAGGTTTGTTGTGCTTCTGTGGTTATCGTAGGCGTATCGTTCGGATGGGCTGATGGGGTTTTGTTAGTTAAAACCTCACTACTCCAGGGGGACAGCAGTTGCTTTATAATAATTGAGCTAGGTTTTAGCACTGCTAAATAGGCAAGAATCACGGCCAAGTGACCTGCGCCTAACTGCTTGATCAGTTCCAGTGCACTGTGCCATTGATTGGTGACATATAAAAACACGACCAAAATTACTATGACGTGAGCAAACTGATCGATGACAAACGCGGTAGTATTTTGGGAGCAATAAGACTTAATCACATCAATTTTAAAATGCGAAACCGCTATTATAAGCGCACCAGTACCTGTAGTAACCAGGCTGTAAGTGTCAGATAAAAGCGCAAGTGCTATGAGGGCTAGAGCACCATGTAACAGCGCATGTAAATACAAAGGTAACGCCAGTGCGTGTCGCTCGTTTCTTTGCTTTACCCATGAGTAAGGCTGAAAGTAAAAGTCGGCAAGCAAGTGTGCAAGTAGTAATCCCACCAATAGTTCAGGCTGTGCAAAATCAGGAACGGCGTTAACGATAGCGCCTTTTGATGTTTCAGCTATCATTTAACGCTCCAGTTATAGCGGTAATTTTTTAAGGTTTCCCACTGCACGTTTTGCTTCCTTATTGTTTTATTCTGCTTTTAATAGCGCTATGTCTTGTTGCTCGACTTATTGTTTTTGAGTGGCGATCGCCTGTTCCATGTAGTCAAGGTATTCAGCCACTAGTTTATAATTACTTGCATTAAGAATTCGACTTACATTACTTCTATTTTTATTGAGTAATGCCGCTATATTTTCGTGGCTTTTATCCGCAGCTTGAAGGTAGGCAAGTAAGGTTTCTGATTGGGTTTGTGTTAAGCCGCTTACATGAGTATCGGCAAAGCGTGTAAGTAACTGAGTTTTGCTTTCTAGCTCGGTGTTGCTGCTGTAAAACGCAAGGTAATTGGATTTGATCTTATCAAGGCCTCGCCCCGATAAAACAAAAGCTTCCCCCGTGCCAGTTTTCACTTCTTTTGGCCGAAAATGCGCTTTACCCACCGCCACGCTGATTCTTACATCAACGCTTGGCGTGTGAGCTTTTAACGCTAAACGCAAACCTAACGCAATATGCATACAGTACTGGGGTTGATTTACCGCCAGCTGAAATGCGTCGCCGCGATAAATATCAAAATGGCAGTTATACTGCATCGCATAATTCGACAAGTGCTGCTCTAGTACAGCGAGAATAGTTCTGAAATCTTCGTCAGAAAATGATTGAGATCCGGTTATGTCACCAGTGAGCACGCCAGCACAAGGCTTCTCCGCCTTGTTTATCGCAGTATTTTTATTCGATTGCACTATGCGCCGCCGTAATCTTTTGTTGTTTACAATAAAGGATTCAATCTTATATCACTATGACATGCTTACACACTAAATTCAAAAATAATCACAATGCAAAAAGTGATTAAATATAATCACATATATAAATGTGATTA
>JAXHTT010000049.1:0-24102 GCA_034190055.1 Pseudomonadota bacterium
CTTCGCCTGTGCTTCAGCTTCCGCCTTTGCGCGTGCCTCTTCTTCCGCTTGGGCTTTCGCCTGTGCTTCGGCTTCTACCTTTAAGCGAGCTTCTTCTTCCGCTTGCGCTTCAGCTTCTGCCTTTAAGCGAGCTTCTTCTTCCGCTTGGGCTTTTTGTTTCTCTGCTTTCTTGTTCTTACTGAACCAGCCAAAAAGTTTCGACATCGTTAGGACAAATCCTTATAAATTCTTAGCAATTTCGGCTACACTTGCCGCCTAATGTATGAACGCATGATACCACTTTCGGCCACTATGAAGCGAGTTTCTCGCCCTACTCGGGCACCATCTTCTGCAAAAAAACCTCATTCACCAAAAAAAGGTAAAGCCCAAGGTCCAAGTAGCACTGGGCAAATACGTATTATCGGTGGTCAATGGCGCGGTAGAAAGCTGCCTGTATTAAACGCAGAAGGGTTAAGGCCTACTACCGACAGAAATAAAGAGACCTTATTTAACTGGTTAATGCCTCATATTAACGACGCACGCTGTCTAGATGTATTTGCTGGCTCTGGTGGACTGGGGCTAGAAGCATTATCGCGTTATGCCGCCCATTGCGATTTTATTGAATTAGATAATCAGGCTGTGTCACAGCTAAAAAGTAACCTGACTTTACTTAAAGCAAATGACGTAGCGTCGGCCAACGTCCATCAAGGTAATGCACTAAATATTTTGAAAGGGCTTAACGCTTCAACGACTACCGAATTACCCTACGATGTAGTATTTGTAGACCCGCCGTTTGGCAAAGATTTAGTAGAACCTACGCTTATATCCCTTGCAGAGCACAATTTAGTGCAAAGCGGCAGCGTGGTTTACTTAGAGCATGAAAGTACGCTCACAACACCTACGTTACCTATTCACTGGCAAGTTATTAAAGAAAAAAACACCAGCGCACTGCGCTACATGTTAATAGAAGTAAACTAACTAAAACGTACACTTAGCGCTGCGTAAAGCCGTGAACCTACCTAAGGTGCACGGCGTAGCGACTTTAAAGTTCAAGACCTATGTTTGATATACCCGCTTCTAATGCAAGGGCTTTCATTTCGTCTGCTGCTTTTGCGGGATACTTAGCCTGCTCAACGTAATCGAGCAGTTCGTTTTGTACCTCTACTTCAAATTCCATAAGTGGATGACCTTTCACGGTCTCATCATCAGCTTCTTCGCTTTCTAATAAATAAGCTTCAACGCTACCTTGAGATAGCTTGCTGATTACCACAGCACCTTGAGGATCGTCACCTGCTATTAGGTTGAGTAGGCCAGCTAATCCGATAGCTGCATCAATAGCAGGGTACACGCCATAGTTATTGTGTTCGCTAGTATCAGGGGTGGCAACTTCCACTTTTTCAAGCTGCACCGCGATATTAAATTTACTTTTGGGAGACTTAAGTGTTTCCCAGACCAAATTTAAGCAGTTGCGTAAGGCATTCGCATCACCACTTTCTGTAAGCTCACAAAAAAGCGTGTAGTTAGGCAGCATACGTTCAAGTAATGCAGCGCCGAATGCAACGGCTTTCCAGCCTTCCAAGGCGCGAACACGCCCAAAGGTATTAAGTTTTTGCTTTGCCATTTAAAGGGCTCCAGTGGCATGCATGAAATATTTGGTAACGCCATCTAATAACATTTGGATAGCGATCATAACGAGGATCATACCCATTAATCGCTCCATAGCAACTAGGCCACGCTCCCCTAAAATTTTATGGAACACGTTTGAAAATAATAAGATGACAGCGCTAATCGACCAGGAAGCGGCAAGCGCTAGTGACCAATCGACCATTCTATCTGGCGCTTGGTTAGCAAGGAGAATTAGCGCAGCTAACGTTGAAGGGCCTGCGATCATGGGAATAGCAAGAGGCACCAAGAAAGGCTCTTCACCCACAGCAAGTCCGCTGGGGTTACCAGACGACGGAAATATCATCTTAAGCGCGATAAGAAATAAAATGATGCCGCCGGCAATACTCACGGTTTCTTGCTCTACATTCAAAAAGTTGAGTACTGACTGACCACTAAATAGAAATAAGAACAAAATACCAAGGGCAAACAACAACTCTCGAATAAGAATAAATTGACGTCGTTTGGGTTCTATCGATTTAAGCACCGACATAAAAACCGGCAGATTACCGAGCGGATCCATGATCAAAAAAAGCATGACGGCAGCGGACCAGGTATCCATTTTTTATTGTCTCCGGTTGAGAGCGTAAGCCCAATTTAAACGTGAATCGTACAGTATAACCCAAGATTCATGCAGATAGGTGGTTGTGACGCGCAATGGTAAACCAAGCAGAGTGAGTAAAAAACACCTTTTAACACTCTGCACCCGCTCATTGCGTTTATCTAATTCCGATTCAATGAAACAAGTACACTGCAAAATGTAGTGAACATTAAAAGAATCGTTAAAAAGACTCGAAAAATGGCAGAAATAGGCTTAACTAAAACAATAGGAAGCAGTATGCAACAGGGGGAGCAACGATAACCTTATCTAGGCTTTGGTTTTTGCAATGCGTCAATAAGACCGCTTACCATAGCTAGATGTTTAGTGTTTTATTCGCCTTTTAGGTAATGTCTTGTACAAAGCGCTTCTGATGTAATGATGAATTCACACAGCCTTGACCAAAGATGAGGTCAGGTTAAAACCTAACAATAACAACCATAATAGGAAAAATTGCAATGAGTTTGATGACGGTAAAAGAAGTGGCGGCATTTCTGGGTGTGCAAGAAGTGCGCGTAGAGCGTCTAGAGCGCGAAAGCCTTTTAGTATCAAAAGACAAAGATACCGACGGTAACCCACTTTTTGATAGCGGTGATGTTGAACGTTATAAAACACTCGCAGAACGCTTAGGCGGGATCTAATGAACGAAAAGGGGCGCCACATTGTGAAGCCCCCTCTGCTTTTATTTATGCACTGAAGTCTTTAAGCATTCTGGCAATTGAACGAATACCTTTTGCTGTTGCACCTACTGGCATTTCAGCGGTTGCGCCACCGTGATAGGCCGCAGCCAAATCTAAATGCACCCAGCCTTCTGGTTTGACGAAGCGCGATAAGAAGCCGGCTGCGTTTGACGCACCGCCACCGCCGCCACCTTTCATCGGGCGACTATTTGCCGTATCGGCAAACGCCGATGGACAGCGATCTGCGTGAAAGTCTTCAAGGGGTAAAGGCCAAAAGCGCTCATTCTCTGCTTTTGCTGCTTTAAGCATTTGATCACGCGCATTGTCATCTAGTGAGAACACGCCGTGATAATCAGAGCCCAGTGCAACCACCGCTGCACCCGTTAGCGTTGCAGCATCGATAATTAGCGGTGCGCCGGTTTCCGTTGCCGCCATTAGACCGTCAGCTAGCACCAAACGCCCCTCAGCATCAGTGTTAACAACTTCGACTGTTACCCCATTTTTGTAGGTAAGTACATCGCCAAGTTTATAAGCGTGACCACTAATAAGGTTTTCCGCACAGCACAAAATTAGCTGGATACGCTTTTCACTGCCTTGAGAAATAGATAAGCCTAGCGCACCTGTTACCGTTGCCGCGCCACCCATGTCGCACTTCATATCTAACATACCTTCGCTAGATTTAATGCTGTAACCGCCGCTGTCGAAGGTGATGCCTTTTCCAACTAGCACAGCATCGACCGGGGCATCTGCGTTGCCTGTGGGGTTGTAATCAAGGACAAGCATTGCAGGCGGACGTTCACTTCCTCGGCCTACATTGTAAATGCCAATCCAGCCTTGCTCTTTAAGGTCTTCACCTACTGTCATTGAGTAAGAAACTTTCTCACCACCTAACGATTTAAGCCACTGAGCAGCACGTGTCGCCAAGGTTTCAGGGCTAAGGTCTTCGGGAGTTTCGTTTACCAGCTGACGGGTAAATAACAATGCCGCATACTCCTGCTCTAGCGCTGCTTTGTCAGCCGTATCCGCCCATTGGATAGAGGCAGGCTTAAGTGCACGGGTAAAGCTAAGTGCAAAGGCCCACTGTTGCTCTTTATGCCAATCCCCCTTAAGCGCAACGGCAGGCAACCCTAGACCATCTAATTTTCTCGCTGCTTGCTGAATTAATCGCTCGTTAAGCTTGTCATCAGGTAGATGAATAACTGCGTCTGATTCAGTGAAAGAAAGCTTAGCGCTTTCGCCCCATACAGCTTCAGCACTATTGGTTGAAAGGCTAACGGTAAATTCTGCCATCGCGTTTTATTCCTTATACATCGTTATATTTTCGATAAGCGCTTTTTGCGCTTGCTCAAATCTTTGTTACTCTCTTTTGCCTGCATACCGCGAACATGTTGTGCGTTCCCCATAAACCCTATGCTATAGCACACGAGTACCGGCAGGGAACGTCTACGCGGTGAACCTAATTTTTATAAAAAGGCGATACATGAAGTTTTCACCTTCGTTATTACGCGGCACCTTGATTAAAAGGTACAAGCGATTTCTTGCCGACGTTGAGCTAGACGA
Organism: Pseudomonadota bacterium; assembly: GCA_034190055.1. Lineage (GTDB taxonomy): Bacteria > Pseudomonadota > Gammaproteobacteria > Enterobacterales > Alteromonadaceae > Alteromonas. The sequence goes on from JAXHTT010000049.1 coordinate 4,480, forward strand.
CGGTTCAATCGTTACTGCTCATTGTCCAAATACAGGCGCAATGACCGGCTGCGCTGAGCCGGGATACACGGTTTATTTAAGTGAGTCGACAAACCCAAAGCGAAAGCTAAAGTATACATGGGAACTTGCCCAAACGTTTGATGGTCACTTCATCGGTATCAATACACACAATGCTAATAAGTTGGTGGCAGAAGCACTAGATAACAAGGTGCTAGATGAATTTTCCGATATCAGCGGTTGGAAAGCAGAAGTAACACCACCCACTGCCAACAGCCGATTCGACTTCGCGTTAACAAAAGAAAACACGCAGGGTCAAGAGCTTACAGAATACATGGAAGTAAAGTCCGTTACCTTAGCGGAAAATAATAACGGATACTTTCCCGATGCGATAACTCAGCGAGGTGCAAAACACTGCTTGGAACTGGCTCGCCTAGCGCAAAGCGGTATTAAGACCAGCTTGTTGTTCTGTGTCCAACATACCGCTATTGAAAGTGTTCAAGTTGCAAAGCATATTGATCCAACTTATGCAGAAAGCGTACAGATTGCCGCTAATGCAGGCGTAACTGTGCTTGCCGCAGGCTGTATAATTGATGAACAAAAAATCCTATTAAATCAATCACTCCCTGTGATTTTATAAAAAATAGGTTGATTTTTTTCATTTCGTCTTCATATTTGCGCCTTGTTTTAGTGGTAGAACGCACTAATGCGTTTGCTGGTAGCCAGTCGTATAAGTGATTAAACATCTGGCAAATATTAGAAACAACATACCAGCATAATAATTACATAGACACGATCGATTGCCTGAAGCTGTCGAGTCTGATATAGATATCGGTCCAATCAGGACAAGATGGATGTCGTAGTGTAGGAGATGTGGCAGATGCCAACAGGAAAAGAAACAAAATCCCTAGGACTATTAGCGCTGGCTGGTTTGCAGCCGTACGAGCCAAAAGCTGACGAAGAATATATGGGCGAGCCCCAACTTGAGCACTTTCGTCTATTGCTTAAAGCGTGGCGCAATCAACTTCGTGAAGAGGTTGACCGTACGGTAACGCACATGAAGGATGAAGCAGCAAACTTCCCTGATCCTGTAGACCGTGCAGCTCAAGAAGAAGAGTTCAGCCTTGAGTTACGTACACGTGACCGTGAGCGTAAGCTAATAAAGAAAATCGAAAAAACGCTTAAGCGCATTGAAGAAGACGATTTCGGCTTCTGCGATTCTTGTGGTATCGAAATTGGTATCCGTCGCTTAGAAGCGCGTCCTACAGCTGATTTGTGTATCGACTGTAAGACCATGGCTGAAATCAAAGAAAAACAACTTCAAGGTTAAGCTAATAACCGCGAGTATGTTGATATAGAAAGCCTCATCCCAAAAAGATGGGGCTTTTTGTTAAACCTTAATTATGCATAACCACTATGTAGGGCGTTTTGCTCCCTCACCTTCCGGCCAATTACATTTCGGTTCACTCGTTACTGCTGTTGCCAGCTACCTAGACGCGAAAAGCCATAACGGCAAGTGGTTGCTTCGCATGGAAGACATCGACGAACCACGCTGCATAGCAGGCGTCGACAAGGACATCCTTACTACACTAGAAGCTCATGGTTTGTATTGGGATGGCGATGTCATTTACCAAAGTCAGCAACATCCTCGTTATCAAGCGGTTCTCTATGACTTACTTACACAAGAAAAAGCCTATTTTTGCACCTGCACACGTAAGCAAATTAAAGCTATGGGCGGTATCTATAACGGCAATTGTCGAGATAAGTCAGTGTGCTCAGCCACACAGGACTGTGCACTGCGCCTAAAAGTAGATACGCCACTTGAAGCTTTTGAAGATGTGCTCATGGGTAAGTTTACGCCTTCTAGTTCAAATGCCAGCTTAAACGCCGAAGATGTAGTACTTAAACGACGTGACGGTTTGTTTTCTTACAATCTAGTTGTTATTTTGGACGACGTATTTCAGCAAGTTAACTGTGTAATCAGAGGGTGCGACCTTATTGATGTAACGCCACTGCAGCGCGCGGTGTATAAAACACTCGGTTACACCGCCCCTCAATACGGGCATGTGCCCGTAGCGGCTGTCGCGCCAGGCAGAAAACTGAGTAAACAAAACCGAGCAGCCCCCGTTAACAACGATACAGCGCTAAATAACATTGTGCGTGTAATGGACTTTTTAGGCTTTTCCTTTCCAAATGCATCAGAATTTGATGATATTGATTCAGCGCTTAAAGCGGCTATTTCGATGTGGGATAGGAAAAAAGTAGTGAAAACACCCGAAATTATTGTTCCACAGCATGAATCCACTTATTATAGCGAACCTTTATAGTCTGCGGAGATACCATCATCATTCATCGTGTTTTTAAATCTGTTAAGCGCGCTTTTTCAAAAGAGAGCTCGTCCTCTGACGCTTTGAAGCCAAGGACAATGACCCGTGGAGAACACGGTATTTCTCGTGAAGATGTAAGCGCAAATGCATTGAAAGTAATGTATCGCCTTAATGGAGCTGGCTTCGAATCCTATTTGGTCGGAGGCTGTGTACGCGATATTTTGATGGGGCACGAACCAAAAGACTTCGATGTGGTGACTAACGCTACACCTGAACAGATTAAGGGTTTATTCAGAAACTGCCGCCTGATAGGCAGGCGCTTTCGCTTAGCTCATATTGTTTTTGGTCGAGAAATTATTGAAGTTGCCACATTCCGTGGTCACCACCAAGAGTCCGACGAAGACGAAAACTTGCCGAAGGGTAAAGCTATTGCAAAGCGTGACGCACATGGTCAGTTAGTCCGCGATAACGTATTTGGCTCTATCGAAGAAGATGCTGAGCGCCGTGATTTTACCTTCAACGCCATGTATTACAGCGTGGCCGACTTTACGGTAAAAGACTTCGCTAACGGCCTAGCCGCCATAGAAAAGCGGGAAGTTGAGCTAATTGGCGACCCAGAAACACGCTACCGTGAAGACCCAGTGCGAATGCTTCGCGCAGTGCGTTTCGCCGTTAAACTTGGCATGAGCATCGAGGAAAAAACTGCTGCACCGATGAAATCTCTGGCGAATCTTCTCCAGAACATACCACCCGCACGTTTGTTTGAAGAAACCCTTAAACTGTTTTTATCGGGTAAGGGAGAAGAGACCTTCTTAATGCTGCACGAATATGGCTTGATAGAGCCTTTATTCCCACAGCTAACGCCGTTTTTAAAAGATGAAAACAGCCGTGAAATGCAGTTCGTGCGCCGCGTGCTTGCCAATACCGATGAACGCATTAACAACGATCAGCGTGTGACACCAGCTTTCCTTTATGCGGCATTATTATGGTATCCGGTTGAAGAGCAGTCTCAACGCTTGCAAAGCGAGTCTGGCTTAAACGCACACGATACATTTAACATTGCATCAGGCGAAGTTATTGCCCGTCAGACGCAACGCATTATGATACCTAAGCGCTTCTCTACCGTGGTACGTGACATCTGGATTTTACAGCAGCGTCTTCCTAAACGCTTTGGTCGACGCGCGTTTCAATTGCTTACTCACCCGAAATTCAGAGCTGGCTATGACTTTTTGTTGGCTCGAGGCCAAGTAGAAGGCGGCGATTTGCTTGAGCTAGCTCAGTGGTGGACGCACTTCCAGCACGCTGACAATGGTAAACAAAAAGGCATGCTTAACGCGCTTCGCAAAAGCGAGGGTGGCGGAAAAGGTGCACCGCGAAAACGCAAGCGTAAACCCGCAGCGAAACGAGGTCCAAATGCATAAAGAGCATGTTTACATCGGCGTAGGTAGCAACCTTGGTAATAGCCAGGAAAAAGCGCAGCGTGCGTTTGATGCCATTAGCCAATTAGAAGATACTCGCGTACTTAAAACCTCTTCGCTTTATTCCAGTAAGCCGATGGGACCGCAAGACCAACCTGACTATATTAATGCAGTATGCTTAATAGAAACGTCGCTTAAACCTCACGGACTGTTAAAACAACTTCAGCGCATCGAGCTAGAAGAAGGCCGCGAGCGTAAGGGTGAACGCTGGGGCCCGCGCACGCTAGACTTAGATATATTGCTATACGGCAGTGAAACTATCGATACTGCAGATTTGATCATTCCTCACTACGGTATGGCAGAGCGTGAGTTCGTTATGGTCCCTTTGTTTGAAATTGCCCCTAATATGGTAATGCACGACGGTAAGCCTATTTCAGCCTGGGTTGCTAACTGCTCGCTAGATGGACTTAGTCGCCTGCGAGACTTCCAATTAACGACAAAATCCGTATAGTTCGCCACACGATATCAACAAATATCAATCTGAGACATGTCATGAAGAAAGTAACAGTATCTGGCTTGCTTAAGAAAAAGCAGGCCGGGGAAAAGATCACCTCTTTAACCGCTTACGACGCCAGCTTCGCCAAAATGTTTGATGAACAAGGCGTAGACGCCCTTCTTATCGGCGACTCTTTAGGCATGGTTCTTCAAGGTGAAGACGACACCCTTCCGGTAACTATCGACGATATTGCTTATCACACAAAAAGTGTACGACGTGGTACCGAGCGCGCTTTCGTTTTAGCTGATATGCCATTCATGTCTTACGCTACACCAGAGCAGACCTACACTAATGCTGCAAAGCTAATGGCTGCTGGTGCTAGCATGGTAAAGATGGAAGGCGGAAGCTGGTTATGCGACACCATTAAAGGGTTAAACCTTCGCGGCGTGCCCGTGTGCGGGCATCTAGGCTTAACACCCCAGTCAGTTCACGTCTTCGGTGGATTTAAAGTACAAGGTCGTGAAGCAAGCCAAGCAGAAAAGCTGCTTAGCGAAGCAAAAGCATTAGAAGAAGCCGGTATTCAGCTACTAGTACTTGAGTGCGTACCTTCATCATTAGGAAAAGCAGTCAGCGAAGCCTTAACTATACCAGTAATAGGCATAGGCGCAGGTAAAGATACCGACGGCCAAATTCTAGTAATGCACGATATGTTTGGTATCAGCGCCAACTACATGCCCAAGTTCTCCAAGAACTACCTTGTAGAAACCGGTGATATGCGTAAAGCAGTGTCAAAATACATTGAAGATGTGCAAAGCGGTGCGTTTCCTTCTGCTGAACACAGCTTCGAATAACGGGGTAAAATATGAAGGTGCTTGATAGTATTTCAGCATTGCGCGACACCGTAAATACGTGGCGTCGAAATGGTGAAACCGTAGGCTTTGTTCCCACGATGGGCAACCTGCATGATGGTCATCTCAAACTAGTTAAAAAAGCGAAAGCGCATAACGACAAAGTGGTAGTTAGCATTTTTGTTAATCCCATGCAGTTTGGCGCAAATGAAGATTTAGACGCTTATCCACGCACCATTGAAGAAGACAAAGCTAAGCTGATTTCTGTGGGTGCTGATGCCGTATTTTTGCCTAGCGTTGCTGAAATGTATCCGGCAGGTCTCGATGCACAGACATTTGTTGAAGTACCCGGTATATCAGACTCTCACTGTGGCGCCAGTCGTCCAGGGCATTTTCGCGGTGTGGCAACCGTGGTTACCAAGCTGTTTAACATGGTACAGCCAGACGATGCTTTCTTTGGCGAAAAAGATTTCCAGCAGCTACAAGTGATCCGCGCTTTAGCGCGCGACTTATCGATGGCGGTAACAGTTCATGGCGTACCTACCGAGCGCGAAGCGTCAGGTCTGGCAATGAGCTCTCGAAATGGCTACCTGACAGAGGCAGAAAAAGCCACAGCGAGCGCTATCTTTGAAGAGATGCAGCGTATTAAAGCGAGCATCGAAAATGGTAAGACTAACTTTGCTGAACTTGAAAGCACCATGGTAGCGAATTTAGAAGCGAAAGGCTTTAAGAAAGACTACTGCCAAGTAGTTAACGCGGCTACGTTTGAAGCGGCGAGCGATAGCGACAAAGAGCTAGTATTGCTAGTTGCTATGTTTATGGGTAAGACCCGTTTAATCGATAACATGCAGATTACGAGAAATTAAACGTAAGACGCTTGTTCACGAACTGTAAAAAACGCCCGACGCATTGCTTCATGCATCGGGCGTTTTTTTGTTTTTCGCTGTTAAAAATTAAGAAGCAACGGTATCAGCTTCGCGAACAAAATCCATTAGCTCTTTCCAAGCCTGTGTCTCTTTCGCAATAAGATGTTGCTCGGCCAAAATAGCGGCCAAATCATTATGGCTCGTTAACGGGTTAGCTAGTACTACGCGAAATACGGTAATACACTGAGACGGGTAATCTGGCGCTTCTAAACGGGTGCGCGATACAAATGACTTACCCGCTTCACGCTGCTGCTTTTGTACTGCGACAACAAGCGCGTCAACTTTTTGGTTAATTGCGTTGCGCGTTTGGGCGTTAGCGTGCTTTAACTTTTCCTGCACTTCTTCAGGACACACTCGATAGGTTAATAGCGATAACGTCGGCGTAGTAGTTAACTCAAAGTCACTCGCCTTATCTATCATTTGTGAAAAGTCTTTGGCTTTATCAATACTGCGATCAATAAGAAGCTCATACCCTTTACGACCAAATATATGCAGTGCCGAGTACACCATCATGGCCATACCATTACGGGAGCCCTCTAGCGTGGTAGCGCCTAAATCTTTAGAGCCTGCACGGAGTATATACTGAGCATGATGTCTCACCGCGTTGGCATTTTGTGGATCTTTAAAAAGCGCCATGCCCGCGCCCATGGGCACGTACATTTGCTTGTGGGCATCAATGGTGACTGAGTCTGCTCGCTCAATGCCCTTTAATCGGTCGCGATAGCGCGCAGAAAATAGGGTAGCGCCGCCCCAAGCAGCGTCTACGTGGAACCAGCAGCCCAGTTCTTTTGCGACGTCAGCAAGTTCATCTAGCGGGTCTACATGACCAGTCTCAGTGGTACCGCCCACCCCAACGATAGCAAGAAGTTTATTCCCCTCTTCTTGGTAGCGTTTACCAATGCGCAAGGCTTTTGCTGGATCTAAGGTTTGTTTCGGCGCAGCTACCGTTAGTAACTGCTCGCGACCTAAACCTAGTACGTCTACTGCCTTCGATAACGAGTAGTGGCCGCGTTTGCTGCACATTACCCCTAAGTTATTAATATCGTAGTGACGATAAGCAGCAGCGAGACCAGCTTTAGCTACGCCTGAAAAACCTTTTTGTGGGCCGAGCAATTTATTGCGAGCTACCCACAAAGCAGTGATATTGGCGATGGTACCGCCAGAACAGAATGCGCCTAATGAGTGTGCTGCACTATGCAAGTGCTCATCATAAAAACCTTGAGGCTGATCGTAGACAAGGTTGTGCATCATACCCAGCACTTGGCGTTCTAGTGGTGTGAAAGCTTTAGAGGTCTCTATTTTAACCAGGTTTTGGTTAAGCCCTACCATTAGCTTAGAAAGCGGTAGGTGGAAATAAGGCAGCGCAGAGGTCATGTGACCAATAAAAGTAGGCGAGTAAGTATTTACAGAGTGCGCAACGAGCTTATCAAGTAAGCTTTCAGCGTGAGTGGACACAAACTCAGGTGACTCAGGCACTTTGGAGTCTGAAAAATCTTTTTCAATTTCCTCTAACGACGTTTTTTTTGTCACTACATGCTGTGACAAAAAATCTAAGATATTGTCAGATAAATGCTGCTCTATTTGAGCCAGCTTTGAGTCTTTGTGTTCAGGTTTGGTAAAGACCCTAAACAGGTGCTCTAAACTAACTTGCGCTTCACCCACTCAACACACCTCATACTTTAAACAATCACACATTTCGCTTACATTTATTGGGCGAAATAAACAGGCGGTTTTGTAGGATACCGGCCTGACACTTACTTTTCCTTTTAGCCATTTAGCGTGCTTCTTAAACAGCAGCTATTTAACCCCTATACCTCGTTGCTACATAAAACTAGATATCGGCCAGGCTAATGCGCGTTGACGCGGTCCATTCGTTGCCAAACCTGAAACTTATCACAATACTTTCAGGGTGTGGCACTTTACATCAGTTTGCAATGCTCGCCAAGAGGCAGAAACCGCCAATTCACTGTCTTATGTGAAACATTCAGACTGGTTAGTCAATTTTCATGGACATGACTGACACACTATACCTTTAGCTGCCTAGTGATGTGACCTGCAAGGATAAACCATACTTCTTTCAAATTAGTACCGCAAAATTTTGCACTCTCAACTATATTTAATTTATGAATAGTGCGGATGTGCAGTCTGCTATAGCTGTTAAGTGCAGGTCTCAGCGACGTATCAGTCACTATTAGATACATTATTGCAAGGAGGTCGGTTTATGCCTATACGCGAAATATCCGAGGATTTCTCCATAGAAGATATTGTCCCCTACTTTCAACCCATCGTTGATTTAAATAGCCAAGGAGTGTGGCGATACGAATGCCTGGCACGTCTAATTACCCGAGGCGATAAAACGTTTCTTCCCAGCGAGTTTCTTTATCTTATTGAACGAGAGCAGCATGTAAACACGCTTGCGGCGAGTATGTTTGTGCAATGTGCTAGCTATTTTCACGACGTCAATATTCCTTGGAACATCAATATAACTGCCAATGACCTACACAATGTTGAGCTTACCAATACCCTTATCACCCATTTAGCTAGCTATCCCACGCCCGAGCGCGTAAGCATTGAAGTGAGCGCTTCTACTGCCCTATCCAATCCGAAAAGCCTTACCGCATTTATCGAAAAAAGTATGCATGTGGGGCTGGGCGTTTTCATCGACAACGTTGGATCATGCCCGGGTAACATACGAGCGCTTATGAACCTGCCGGTTCGGGGGATTAAGCTAGCTGGCGGGCTAATTAAGCACTATGACGAACAAGAGGCAGTGAGGGAATATGTAGATTATCTGCTGTCGTTATGTGAACGCCATGGAGTAAGCACTATTGCCGAGCACGTAGAAGATGAGGCGCATCTAGAACGTGTAAAACGCCTGCCCATTCGTTATGCACAGGGATATGTGTTTAGTCCGCCTATGGCGAATGTGCGAAGCGCCACTGCACGCCATTAATAAGCGAATTATACAAATTTGAATAACAAACGGGGCGAGATTTTCATCTCACCCCGCTTTTATCAGCTTTCACTATTTCTTACTGCTATAGCAGACTCAACCTTCTTCGCTACGGCAGTTAAGCTGCCAGCACGATTGACCGCTACCTCGGTACTTTCGCTCAAACGGCGTCATGTGGTCATCGCCGGTGACTTCAGATAAGTCTGACACCATACCGTAGTGTTTAGCCGCTTGCGCAAATTCCATTAGGTAGATAAGCCAGTTGCTACGCACTTCAATATTTGGGGTGATAGCCATCAGGTCCACCATGGCCGCGCTGCCATGCCAGCGCTTTTGAACCTGCGTCTTTTTAGGGTACGGATTGGGATACAGCAAAAAGTGCTGAGTCACGTTCCAATTAGACTGCTTTACTAAGCGCCAAAAGTCGTTCACATCGGCACGAATAACCCGATAGTTATCTTGCTGTGCACTGTAATATTCATGTTTATCCACCCGCAGCGCCGACTTATCAATGCCGATAACGCGCGCACTGGGGTTTGCTCTTGCAATATTCGCCGTACTTTCGCCAACGCCACAGCATGAATCTAAAATGATCTCGCCGCTAAAGCCATCAAGCCACGCGCTGACATCGTCAAAAGCGGCTTGTGTATGGTCGCTAATCGGTCGCTTATTTTCACTCGCTTGGTACTTTTTCACTAAGTCGTCTAACTTATCGTGAATACCTACCTGTGAGGTGGTGATTTCTCTTGAGTTTCCGCTGGCCATTAGCTACGAATACCTTTACCGGTTTTAAGCAAATAGTACGCAACACTGAATAACAGCGCGTTAAAGCCTACTAATAATGTAAGCGATAAGGTTACATTTACGTCAGAGACCCCCAAGAAGCCATAACGAAACCCGTTGACCATATACACAACAGGGTTCGCCTTACTCACCCACTGCCAAAATTCAGGCAATAGGGTAAGTGAATAAAATACGCCACCTAAGTAAGTTAACGGTGTTAATACAAACGTTGGTACCACGCTGATATCATCAAAGGTTTTGGCGAACACCGCATTAATTAGGCCCGCAGTAGCAAACAAGGTAGAAGTAAGCAGTAAGGTCAGCGCAATGATGCCTAAATTGTGGATTTGCACATCAACGAAAAACAGCGACACCAGGGTAACGATAATACCTATCAGAATAGCCCGAGCTACGCCGCCGCCCACATACCCAAGAATGATGACCGAAGTGGGTACTGGTGACACCAACAGCTCTTCAATATTGCGCTGAAATTTAGCACTAAAAAATGAAGAGGACACATTGGCGTAAGAGTTTGTGATTACCGACATCATAATAAGGCCGGGCACAATAAACTCCATGTAAGTAAAGCCGCCCATTTCGCCAATACGGTTGCCGATGAGGCTACCGAATATCACGAAGTACAAACTCATTGTAATAGCTGGCGGCACAAGGGTTTGTACCCATATGCGCAAAAAGCGCGTGCATTCTTTTATCCAAATAGTGGTTAGCGCCACATAGTTTTGCTTGAACCAACCCACGTTTTCTTCTGTGTTCATTTGTGTACTTTCAGTTTTCATATTTTCACCTTTACCCATTGTGGGTTTAGCCAGCTTGCTTCGCTGATTCAACTAAACGCACAAATAGCTCTTCAAGGCGATTCGATTTATTGCGCATGCTCATTACTTGAATACCCTTTTCACTTAGCTGTGTGAAAACCGGGTTCAACCCTTCCGTTTTCTCAACATCAACTTCAAGGGTATGGTCGTCAATCAAACGGTGCTCAAAGCCCGTTAGCAGGTTATCCGTATTCGACACACCATCTGGAATTTTGATATCCAATACAAAGGTTTCTAGGCTTAATTTAGATAATAAAGCTTTCATGCTGGTGTTCTCGACAATGGTGCCCTTGTTAATAATGGCGATATTGCGACACAGCATTTCTGCTTCTTCAAGATAGTGGGTAGTCAGTATAATCGTGATCCCTTGACGGTTAATCTCTTCTAAGAAACCCCACATAGAGCGGCGAATTTCAATATCTACGCCCGCGGTTGGCTCATCTAAAATAAGCAATTTCGGCTCATGCATGAGTGCTCGAGCAATCATCAGTCTTCGCTTCATACCACCCGATAGCTCACGCGCGCGGGCATCGCGCTTTTCCCATAGATCCAGTTGAGCAAGGTATTTTTTAGCACGCTCTTTCGCAATACTGCGCGGCACACCGTAGTAACCTGCCTGATTCAATACAATTTGCAGTACAGTTTCAAACTGGTTGAAATTGAACTCTTGTGGCACCAGACCAATGCAGGCTTTAGCCTGCTCTTTTTGCGTTGTGAGGTCGTAACCAAACACCGACACACTGCCGTTAGTTTGATTAACGAGTGAGCTTATAATGCCTATGGTGGTAGATTTTCCCGCCCCATTTGGGCCGAGTAATGCAAAGAAGTCTCCTTCTTGTACTGTAAGGTCGACGCCTTTTAGTGCCTGTACGCCACCTTTGTAGGTTTTGGTTAACCCTTTAATATCCAACGCTTTCATGATTTGCCCGTAGTGAGAGTGTGACTACTAAGACATACTGACCTTTGATAAAAGCCAAAGGTCAGTACGCCCTAACCAACTTTAGTGAGATGCAGTTATCTGTCGCTAACAATATATAGCCAACGAAGTGTAACCTAGTTCATACTATTACATGAATACACTCACGTTTAGTGGTTGCTTTAAACAGTTTAAACTTTCGTCTTCTAAGTGAGAGCGAAAACGCCTTTTTTCAACCCCCAAAAAAAGCGCCACGTACCGTTGGGGTAGTACGCAGCGCAAAGGGTAGCTTAATACCAGTCCGTATAGACCAATAGAGACTTTTACGTAGAAGTTCAGCCTTACCGCTTCCACGGCACTATTTCCCCTCTCCTAGTCTTTGAAGAGGCTTCTACAGTGCAATCCGCCTCGCTTGCTTAGCACTTAAAAAAACTAGAGCGCTAAACTCGACGGACAAATACTATTAAACCCTTTATTCATGGCAAAAAAAGCGCGTAATTGTGGAAATGTGGTGGTGATTTAGTTTTCCTGTAGATTTAGCACGTGAAGCTGCTCGCCAAGCGTTTTATTAATCCGCGCTTGGGGACGTTGTGTGGGGCTGCCGCCAAAGATAAAGTTCACGATAAGCCCCTCAAATATGGCGTAAATGAGGCAGGCTTGAGGATTTTATGCCGAACTTAGGCAATAGCTGTCATTCATAGGTATAGTGTGCGCTCTATCAGAATTATATTTGCGGGTTAATGTATGCCAAAGACAATTGCATTAGTGGAAGATGACGCGGCCATTCGCGAAAATTACATTATGGCGCTTAAAGCGCAGGGCTATAGCGTGAATGCCTATGAGGACAGGCCTTCTGCTGCTGAAGCGTTTAACCACACCTTACCCGACTTAGCCATTATCGATATTGGTTTGAAAGATGAAATTGAGGGGGGCTTTATGCTGTGCCAGCAGCTGCGAGGCCTATCACAAACCCTACCTATCATCTTTTTTACTGCACGAGATAATGACGTAGATACTATCAGCGGCCTTAGAATGGGCGCGGATGACTACCTAACTAAAGATATTAGCATGGCTCATCTGCTAGCACGCATTGCAGCCTTGTTCAGGCGTACAGACTTACTTGCTGCCCCCACAGAGCAAAAAGACGAACTAAAAGTGGGCGACTTAAAAGTAGACGTGTCGAGAATGACGGTAAGCTGGCAAAACCAGCCCGTTTTATTAACGGTCACAGAGTTTTGGATGCTGCATGCGCTCATTAAGCGCCCTGGTCATGTGAAAAGCCGCCAACAGCTAATGGATGAGTCCAGAATGGTGGTAGACGACACCACTATTACTTCGCATATCAAACGTATGCGTAAAAAGTTTGTGCAGCTTGACCCAAACTTCGATCATATCGACACCGTGTACGGCATGGGATATCGCTGGCAGCTGTAGCGGGCTTTCGACTAAAACTGCGTTTCGTCTGATTAAAAGATAAGGGCAACCGACTAAAAACATGGGATTTCGCTTTTCAATACGCCTTCAGCTTATGGTGCTGTCGCTGTTCCTATTCACCATTCCCTACTTAGGCTATAACTATGTGTGGGAGCTCGAGCAGTACCTTAGAAATGGTCAAGAGCAAACCATGATAGGTACGGCGCGAGCCGTTGCCACTGCCCTTCACGAACGACCCGCTTTATTTGATAGTCAATCTGCGTATCTTCAAGACGTACGCCCTGGAACCGATCTTTACGCGCCTCCTATCCCTTCCCCCATTCGACTTGATGGCGAACTTAACGACTGGCAGCAAGTCAGCGAATTAATGAGTGAGTATGGCAGTGGCGAAGTTATTGAGTATTACAATGGCTATGCGGGTGAACCTACCAGCTTATCGTTTAATCATATGGTGGGGCGCTACGGTCAATTTCTATATGCCATGTTTGAAGTCAGTGATGACGCGTTGTTATGGCGGCAACCCAATAGTTTAAGTGTGGAGACAGGCGACCACTTACTTATCGGCATGGAAACACCACAAGGCGAACTAGCAAGATACGTTGTTGCGCCCTATGAAAGTGGCTGGGTAAACGCGTACAAACTCGCGAGTAACACGTCTACAACACGGGCAATAGAGAACGCCCTTTCAATTCAAGGTCGCTGGCAGGAAACCGCCACTGGCTACAATGTTGAATTGCGCTTTCCGCTGTCTATGACCACAGGCGGCTTAGCATTTTCACTCGTCGACGTTGATGATGAGAATAGCAGGTTGAAGCAATACGCTTTAGGCACAGCAAATACAAAAGAGCTCGCTGAGTTGGGTACTGTCATAACGCCCTCGCCTGAAATTGAGCGTATTCTGGCAGGTTTAAAATATGCCGATTCACGGGTTTGGGTTGTAGATAAGCACAAGCGGGTTCTCGCCCGCGCTGGTGACATTCAATCGGCCACTGGCATTGAAGTAGATGAAAAAGAACCCCCTTCAAATGCAATTTGGCACTGGGTTGAAAGTGAGTGGTTACTTCCGCTTTATTATCAAATTCTTACACGGCCACCGGCCGACTTTATTGACGAGCTAGACGATGCTTATGCATTGGTAGGGCAGGATTTAGGCACTGCGCTGAATGGCCAACCCGACTCACTATGGCGTTTGTCACCCGATAACAAAGCCATAGTACTTTCCGCTGCTTACCCTATTTTTATTGAAGGCAACGTAATGGGTGCAGTTATTGTAGAGCAAACCACCAATGGCATTCGTACGTTGCGTAACCGGGCATTAGAGCAGCTCTTTCACGTGATTTTAGCAGTGATGACCATAGGTACATTAGGGCTATTGCTTTTCGCTACGCGAATTTCAAACCGCATTCGCTCTCTTCGCGATAACACCGAAGCGGTGATAGATGATAATGGCAAAATCATTGGAACCCTGCCGGTATCAAATCAACGTGATGAAATTGGTGATTTATCCCGTTCATTTGCCGACGTCCTTTCACGCTTGCAGCAGTACAACTCCTACTTAGAAAACATGGCATCTCGTTTGTCCCACGAGCTTAGAACACCTATCGCTGTGGTGAAGTCATCCTTGGATATGCTTTCTCACGTTAATGATGCTGACCAACAAGCGGTCTTTGTTGAAAGGGCTCAGTCGGGCGTAAATCGTCTAAGCACAATATTAAACAGCATGAGTGAGGCTACGCGATTAGAGCAGGCAATTGAGCAAGAAGACGTAGAAACCTTTAATATTACTAAGGTAATAGATGGGTGTGTTCAGGGATATCAGCACGCTTATGCGCAAAGAAAATGGACCTTTAGTTCTACTGATAATAGCTTACTTATTAACGGGTCACCTGAACTTATTGCCCAACTTTTCGATAAAATCGTGTCAAACGCTGTGGACTTCAGCAAAGACAATGATGAGATCACCATTAAACTAGAAAAGCACGACAAATCTGTGCGTTTGTCGGTGAGTAACCCTGGACCTTTACTTCCCAAAGGGATGAAGAGTCAGCTTACTCAATCCATGGTGTCGGTAAGAAAAGAAAATGACGCGCAAAACGCGACTAACTCCCCTCATCTAGGGCTAGGACTTTATATCGCGAACATGATAGCCACTTTTCATAAAGGTCAGCTCTTCTTAAATGACAGGGAAGATGGCACGGGCGTTATCGTTACCGTCAATCTGCCGCATTAATTCTGATATAAACCATTTTTGGCAAAGATACCTGTTATAGACAATCGGAGAGTCTATTAGCAAAGCAGTGGTGAGCTATCTTACAGAGGCAACTGGCAAATATATAAAGAATATTTAGATTAAGCGCCACTTAAAACTCCCTTTAGAAAATCAAATGAGAATGTTTATCATTTTTATTTACATCAATATACATATCTCATAGACTTCGTCCTCCTTACACACACTCAAGGGAAATAGGATGAAAAACACTAAATTAACTATGGGCGCCCAGACCATTGCCGCAGCTTTGGCATTCGGTAGTGGCGCGGTAATGGCTCAGGAAGAAGTTGAATCGTGTAGTGATGCAACGTCTGCTGAATGTGAAGCCGTCTCTGACGAAGCAATAGAACTGATTAAAATTCACGGCGTACAGCAATCTATCTACCGCTACAATAAATCAGGTGACCCTCGTCGATTAGCAGACCTTGTTGATACACCACAAACCATTAGCGTTCTTACTCAAGACCAAATTCAAGAAAGCGGTAGAACGGATCTTAGAGATATACTGCAGGCGCAAGCTGGCGTTACTTTAGGTACGGGTGAGAATGGTAATGCTTTTGGTGATCGCTATATTATTCGTGGTCATGAAGCGCGTAGCGATGTTTTCGTTGATGGTCTTCGCGACCCAGGTATGACAACCCGTGAAAGCTTCGCAACCGAACGCGTTGAAATTACCAAAGGTCCTAGCTCAACCTTTGCTGGTCGTGGCTCTTCAGGTGGTGCGGTTAACTCTATCACCAAAAAAGCGTCTACCGCTTACAATTTTGGCCGTGTTGATGCCGCAGTTGGCACCGATGAGCACACGCGTTTAACCGTCGATTTGAACAAAACTTTAACTGAAACCAGCGCGGTGCGCTTAAACGGCCTGTACTCATCAGAAGATAAGCCTGGACGCGAAGGTATTGAGCGTGATCGCCAAGGGGTTCAGCTTTCTTATGTGAATCAGCCTACTGACCGCTTGTCGTTCACTGGCGACTTGTATTACCTCAATGCAGAAGACATTCCTGACTTAGGTAGCTATTACGATCGTGATGCAGGCTATCCGCTTGAAGATATTCCCGTATACGCACAAGACGAAGACTTCCAGAATTCAGAAGTGACGACGTTCACGTTGCGTACAGAGTACGACATTAGCGATAACCTACGTTTTTATAACGCAACGCGCGTGGGTAAAACGGAAAATGAATACATTACAACGGGCATGCGTGGTACTAACCGTGACGCGACAGACCCTACTGCGCCAGGCGCTTACACCCTATCGCTAAGCAACCACCAAGGTTGGCAGGAAGTTGACTACGTAACTACACAGTTTAACCTTTTCTGGGATACCGCTTTTGCGGGCGTCGACCACCGCTTTGTATTCGGTTTCGAATATACTGACGAGTCTGTAGACAACGGCGTGTTCAATATGGATTACACCAATCCATCAAACTGTTTAACCAGCGGCCGCCGCGGTGTATCTGAAAGCTATTGCTTGTTAGATGGCAGTGGCAACGAAGTTGAAAACATCAGTGGATTAATGGGCAAAGCCTACACACGTGGTGATGCAGATGCGCTGTTTGATATTGAAACCTACTCACTCTATGTTATGGACACCTTTGAGCTTACCGATAACTTTAATGTTTTCGCTGGTCTTCGCGTAGATAGCTATGACTATAGCAACCAAACCTCTAGCGACCTTTACGAGTTCTCAGATGAACTGTACAACGGTCATTTAGGGCTAGTTTATGATGTGACCGAAAACGGAAACATCTACGCTTCGTATAGCACGGCAACGAACATAAACGGCGGTGAATCAGATCTAGGTGCTAACTGTGGTTATGGCGGTATTTGTGGTACGCCAGAGCAAGCGTCTCAAGCTGATCCAGAGCAGGTAGAAAACATCGAAATTGGTACTAAGTGGTCATTGTTTGACGAGAAGCTTGTGGCAAACGCGGCACTATTTCGCATTACTAAAAGTGATGTACACGAGAATGTAGGTGATGCTTATTCAACGCTAGGTACGTTAAATACCGGGGAAAACCGTGTAGAAGGTATTGAGTTCGGTTTAAGCGGTGATATTACGGATAAGCTTAGCATTCAGGCGTCTGCTGCATTTATGGATTCTGAGATTCTTGAATCTTACAGCGAAGATAATATCGGCCTAGCGCTAAGCAACTTCGCAGACGAAAGCTTCTACGTTCAAATGCGCTACCAGCCTAATGAGAAGTTCGCCTTTGGTGGAGACTACAGCTATCAGTCAGAAATGTATGGTGGTCAACCAGATACTGCAGCGGGCTATAACGCTGAAACCGGTGAGTACTCAATCGTAGTTCCTGACTATCAGGTGGTTAACCTATTCGCTAACTACTACCACTCAGAGTCACTGACTTTCCGTGTTAACATTGGAAATTTATTTGACGAAGAATACTGGACGGCAGCCTACCGTTCTGGCGCCTTCATGTATATCGGTGATGGTCGCAACATTACAGGTACCGTTAGCTACGAATTTTAATGCTAGCATGACCTAGGCAGACAACTGCCTAGGTCTTTTTATATTAAAAACACTCTTACAAGCGTTGAAAATATGATTATTATTGATGACTTATTGACGAAGAATGAAGTTGCTCAGTTTCGTCAGCAGCTTTCTAACGTTCCTTTTGTTGATGGCAAGAACACAGCAATGGGCATGGCTGCAGGCGTCAAAAATAATGGCCAAGCGGACGCACAAGACAAGCGTGTTCAACAGCTTGCTAATCTTTTGTTAAGTAAGTTGGGCAATCATCCTACAGTTATCTCTGCGGCCCTGCCCCAACGTATATTTCCACCTTGCTTTAATCGCTACAGTAAGTCACAAACCTACGGCTATCATGTAGACGCCGCCATTATGCGTATTCCGAATACGCCCGATGTCTTACGCAGCGATATGTCGATGACGATTTTTCTTACAGATAAAGATGACTACGAAGGCGGTGAACTTGTTATTCAGACAGGATTTGGCGAGCAAAAAGTTAAATGCGATGCCGGAAGCGCCATACTCTATCCATCTTCAAGCCTTCACAAAGTTACACCTGTGACCAAAGGTGAACGTATTGCCGCTATCACCTGGCTGCAAAGTATGGTGAGCGACCAGCAAATGCGTGAAACCCTTTTCCAGCTTGACCAAAGTATACAGTCACTGGTCAACGCCGGCACCGCTGAGCGAGAGCAGCTTGATGGACTTCATCATGTTTATCACAACCTGGTAAGAAAGTTCTCTAAGGTTTAACCGCTGTCCAACACAAGCACTAGCGCGAAAGTTTTCTTAAAAGCGAAATAAAGTCGAAGCTAACAAGGTCTTATACTAAAGGTGTAACGCAGTTGTATATTACTGGGTTTATTCTATGGTTAAGTCAACTGACGTCTTCTTTAAATGCTTTGTTCCTTGGTACTTGAATGAAATACAAAACAGTTTTTAGCGCCCTTCTTCTTATGGCTTGTTCAAGTATGGCATTGGGACAAGATGAGCAAACCGCAACGTTTTCTATAACGCTGAACGATAGCGATGGCGTCCCCGTCGATAACGGCGTGTTTCTTTTTGAGCCTCAGTTCGAGGTAGAGGCGCATCAGATGCCGCAACAAGAACCAGCCATCATGAATCAAATAGATAAACAGTTTGAACCTCACGTGCTTGTGGTAAAAGCGGGCACCGAAGTAACCTTCCCTAATGCAGATAACTTGTTTCATCACGTCTATTCTTTTTCTCCCACCAAGCAATTCGAACTAAAGCTTTATAAAGAATTTACTGCAGAGCCTTTACGTTTTGAAGACGCAGGTATTGTAGATATTGGCTGTAATATTCACGACTGGATGCTGGGATATATCGTTGTTTCAGACTCTCCTTATTTTGTAAAAACGAATACTGGAGGACAGTCTTCAATTTCACTTCCTCATGGTGAATACACAGTCCGTTTTTGGCATCCGCAAGTGGATGGTGAAAAAGCACTTCCTTCCAAGTTAATCTCTGTTTCTGCCAATACTGAAGTAACATGGGCACTAAATACAAACATAATCAGGGATGACGGATTCGATTCTGGTTTCGGCGACTATTGATGCGCTTTGTCACTCAACCATTAGTCCTACTGTCGTTTGTTTTTTCTATAACAAGCTACGCTGAAACAGACTTTATATTACGAGGAACGTGGGCGCTAAAAGAAAACACGCCAAGCTTTCAAGACTTTGGTCAAAACCACCAACGCTTCGACGGTGATGGGTTACACCTATCTCAGGCAGTTATTTCCACCAATCAGCGTTTGTCTAATAGCTGGACCCTATCGGGCGTGATAATCATTGAGCCTCCTCCCTATTAGCATAAACTGAGTTTATCCTAATAGGCGACCAAACCAAGGGAGAAAACTCAATGAACTTTTATACTAATACACATCCGTACTATTGTGGAATC
>JAXHTT010000005.1:0-63022 GCA_034190055.1 Pseudomonadota bacterium
CACGGCCTAATGCATAGCGGCTGATATAGCCTATTTCTGGCTTTTTTAAATGCTTAGCAAACGAGGCATCAGGGGGTAAGTAATTCATGCGAACACTGATTACACGCAATGTGCCCGGGACCAGTTCATCTGGCCGAGCACGCTTCATCCCATGGCTTTCCATAAAGGCCATATCACCGTGGTAGCCATTGTCTAACCATTCCTGTAGGTGTGACTCGTGCTGATGTAGATCAATATCGCTGATGCCAACCTGTTGAAAGCCTAGCGCTGTACCCCAAGCCTTGATATTGTTGGTCAATTCAACAAGGTCGATAGAACTAATTTCGGACATGTGCTTATGCTAGATACTCAATTAACGTCAAGTTTATCATACAAACTATTTCGGGCCGATCAGGTTAGGGAAAATGAAGGGCAAGCCGCCGCCGACTCTGGCTGTGATATGTTTACCTTAATGCAAAGAGCCGGTGACGTGGTATTTAAGCAGTGTTTAGAGCTTATGCCTAATTCAGACGTTTATTTAGTGTTGGTGGGCCAAGGTAACAATGCGGGCGATGGCTACATTGCAGCCATCAACGCAAAACTCGCAGGTAAACAAGTGCATCTATGTGCGGTGGAGCCTGAACGTACTCTCGAAGGGGACGCGGGTAAAGCGCAGCAGCGCTGGCTTGATGCAGGTGGCAGCATAAACGGCTTTGATGCGGCCTTATTGGACAAATCAGATGTAGTTATTGATGCGCTTCTTGGTACAGGTATTAACAGTTGTATACGCAATGAGTTTGCTGATGTTATCGACGCTGTAAATGCTTCAGCAACACCTGTTGTAAGTGTAGATGTGCCATCTGGACTTGATGCAAATACAGGACAGAGCTTGGGCCGTTGTGTTCAGGCCGATATTACAGTGACATTTGTGGGTATAAAGCCTGGGCTAGTCACGGGTGCAGGCAAACAATCATGCGGCAAACTGGTCTACGCTGATTTGGGTATAGGTAAAGCTTTTCAAGCATTAGCCAAAGCCAGCGCCACTATGCTGAATATCGACCACTTTAGAGGGATGGGTCCTAGGGAGATCAACAGTCACAAAGGCACTTACGGACGGTTGCTATGTATTGGCGGAAACCGAGGTACTGCAGGAGCTATCCGACTCGCCAGCGAAGCGGCACTTCGAAGCGGTGCGGGTATGGTGCGTGTGTACACCCATGAATCTTCAGTAATTCAGGTTAGTGCCGGCAGGCCTGAACTTATGGTAACCGACTTTAATTTGGAAGACGCACTTGCTTGGGCGACCTGCGTGGTTATTGGACCAGGTCTTGGGCAAGATGACTGGGCTGAAGAAACATTTGAAGTCACAATGAAGCATTGTCAAAGTCAAAACAAGCCTGTGGTTATCGACGCTGACGCGCTTAACCTTTTGTGTCAGCAATCCACCGCGTACACCCTGTCGGACAGTATTTTAACCCCTCACGCGGGTGAGGCAGCGCGCCTTCTGGGTGTTTCTATTGACGATGTAGAAAGTGACCGCTTTAACTATGCAAGACAATGTTCACAGCGATACCACTCCGTCTGTGTACTCAAAGGGGCGGGCACGCTTATCGATAACGAGAAGAAAACCTGGGTTTGCCGTCACGGTAACCCCGGTATGGCCACGGCAGGAAGCGGTGATGTGCTAAGCGGAATTCTAGGCGCATTGCTTGCACAAGGTGTAGAAACGGATATTGCAGCAAAGTACGGTGTGGTGCTTCATGCAAAGGCAGGTGATGATATTGCCCAACTGTACGGTCAACGTGGTATGATAGCGAGTGATTTGTTCGACGCAGTACGTGCGCTTATCAACCACTAAATAGGTTGGTTTTGTCTTAAACGGGCAGGCATCTACTGTATTATCATTTATTACTGTGGAATATTGTTGATGTCTTACCCGCATACCTCTTTTTTTGCTAATGAAGTAGATGATACCGCGCAGCTTGCCAAAGACCTAGCGCAAGCTGTTTCTAGTCAACTCCCTACCGATGCTGTTATTTATCTCAACGGCGATTTAGGGGCAGGAAAAACGACATTTAGCCGTTATTTTATTCAGTCTTTAGGCCATTCAGGTAGCGTTAAAAGTCCAACTTATACACTGGTTGAACCTTATGAGTTGGATAGCGTCAATATTTATCACTTCGACCTATATCGCTTGGCCGATCCAGAAGAACTAGAGTTCATGGGAATTCGAGATTACTTCGGCTCGGGCGCAATTGCGCTTATAGAATGGTCGGAAAAAGGCGGCGAATACTTGGCATCCCCAGACTTAGTGATTAGTATAAATATTACGCCATCGGGTAGACAGTTTAATTTGGAAGCAAAAAGTGCCCATGGTGCTAAGTTGCTTCAACAATGTAAACGCGTATAGCGAACATTTGAGTTGAAAGAAACATTGAACAATTAGCGGCTCCGATGTTTACGAGAGTGGCATGACAATAACATAAAGGCTAATTATGGTGCGCAGTATAGTTTCGGTATTATTCTTGTGTTTCGTGGTGCAGTTTGCATACGGCGCACAGAATAACATCGACGGAGTAAGAATATGGCCGTCGCCGGACAATACACGTGTCGTTTTCGACATGAAGGCTGCGCCAGAATTCACCTACTTTACTCTTAAAAACCCCCTTAGACTTGTTATCGACCTCAAAAATACTAGCGATTCCGCAAAGCTTTCAGGCGTAGAAAATAGCGGTACTTTAATCAAAAAACTGCGCTACTCAACCCCTAAAAATAAGTCATCGGCTAGGATAGTTGTTGAACTTAACAGAAGTACAAAGCCCTCATTGTTTGCTGTAACGCCTAACGGCTCTCTCGGTCACAGGCTTGTGGTTGACCTGCCCGACAGTGCGCCCAAAACATCCGCTACACTGTCGGCATCGTCATCAACGGGCTCAGTGGTGATTGACGATAAAAGTAGCGCCCGTGATAGAGATATCATTGTTGCCATTGATGCCGGACACGGTGGACACGACCCAGGCTCGGTTGGGCCCGCAGGAACGTATGAAAAACACATTACGCTGAGCATAGCCAAAAAACTTGAAAGCAAAATCAATCGGGAACCCGGTATGCGTGCCATAATGACGCGCGGCGGTGACTATTATATTTCTCCTAATCGTCGCCCAGAGATTGCCAGAGAGAAAAAAGCCGACTTACTTATCTCAATTCACGCCGATGCGTTTAGTCAGCCACAGCCGCGAGGTGGCTCGGTATGGGTACTCTCAACACGCAGAGCCGATACTGAATTAGGTCGTTGGTTAGAAAAATCAGAGCGTCACTCTGAGTTGTTAGGCGGAGCTGCTGAAGTTATCAATGATAAATCTAGCGAACGATACCTTACTGAGACCATTCTTGGCCTATCTATGGATCACAGCATGGCGACTAGTCATGATTTAGGCAATAAAGTGGTAGAAGAGTTAAAGCAAGTGACCAGTCTTCACAAAAGAAAGCCACAAGCTGCCAGCTTTGCCGTGTTAACCGCGCCCGATATCCCTTCAATTTTGGTTGAAGTTGGTTTTATATCGAATCCGCAAGAAGAGAAAAACCTAAACTGGTCGAAATATCGCGAGCGCTTGGCAAATGCAATGTTCAAGGCAACCAAGCGCTACTTCAAGCAAATACCGCCTGATGGTACACTGTGGGCTCAAGAAAAAGCGAACAACAGGACGCACAAAGTCAGAAGTGGTGAATCGCTTTCGTTATTAGCACAGCGTTATAATGTGAAAGTAAGCAGTATTAAAGCCGCTAACGATCTTTCAAGCGATGTTGTCCGCGTAGGACAGGTATTAAATATTCCGAGAACATAAACCGAGGTTTGGGTTTACCGGATATTACCAGTGCTTCCATGCGCTTATATATAACATCATCACGAATTCATATCGTGATTACTATACGTTGAATACCATAGGGTAGCCCTTTGCCTATACAGCTTTTATCTCCCCAACTCGCTAACCAAATTGCCGCTGGTGAAGTGGTTGAGCGCCCAGCATCTGTTGTGAAAGAGCTGCTGGAAAATAGCCTTGATGCCGGCGCTAGCAAAATAGAGATCGATATTGAAAAAGGTGGCCACAAGCGCATTCGCATAAAAGACAATGGTTCAGGCATTGTAAAAAGTGAACTGCAGTTAGCCTTGAGTCGTCATGCGACAAGTAAAATTACTACCCTTAATGACTTGGAACAAATTCTATCCCTTGGGTTTCGCGGGGAAGCACTGGCTAGTATCAGTTCCGTGAGCCGGTTGACTCTGACATCACGTACAGAGTGTCAAGGTGAGGCGTGGCAGGCGTATTGCGAGGGTAGGGAAATGGCAGTAAATGTTCAGCCAGCTGCCCACCCTGTTGGGACTACAATTGATGTGGCAGACCTCTTTTATAATACGCCAGCAAGGCGTAAATTTTTACGCACTGAAAAAACCGAATTTCAGCATATCGAAGACGTTATTAAGCGTATCGCGTTAAGTTACCCAAAGGTTTCTTTTGTTTTAAAGCACAACGACAAAGTGATAAAACGCTTTATTGCCGACAAAGAAGGCAGCTTACAAACGCGGATTGGCGCCGTTGTTGGGCAGAAGTTTGTTCAAAATGCGGTGCACATCAACACGGAGTATGAAGGTCTTCACATAGACGCATGGCTAGGCAACGAAGCTATGCTGCGCAGCAGCAATGATTGCCAGTTTAGTTTTGTGAACGGTAGGGGTATGCGCGATAAGCTTATTATGCATGCTATTCGGCAAGCGTATGAAAGTGTCTGGGGAGTTATCGAGCAACCGAGCTTTGTAGTGTATTTAGATGTTAACCCTAAAGATGTTGATGTGAATGTTCATCCTGCTAAGCACGAAGTTAGGTTTCAGCAAGGCAGGCTGGTGCATGACTTTATCTGTAAAACGGTGAGTGATGCACTACACGCCATGACCGACGAGCAGCCCTTGACGGGAATGGACACAAATCGCGCTTCGGGCTCTGATTTCATGGCTACACAGGTAGAACACGACTACATTAGGCCCCTACAAGAACAAGCGCCTGGTAACGCACGCGCTTTTAATGAAACCTCTCATTATCCTGCAGGGGCGTATTCACAAAGTGCGACGCAGAGTCACGGTCAATATTCCGGTAGTGCGAAACCGTCGTCAGCGGGAAGCTTTAGTGGGGGCGGCGGCGCTAAGCTTTTGCAAGGCAGAGGGCAAAGTCGAGGGCCAGGCGCTGCTTATCAATCTAGTTATAACGCTTTGATGACGCCAAAGAGTGACATCGCCGATAGTGATAACGGCGAACAGCAGACTAATGCTCACGTTAATCTTTCTTCCTTGTGTAGAATTTACCCAAAATCAGAAAAAGTTTACCTTCTTTTTGCAACTAAAGTTGCAAGTATCTGGTTAAGCGAACTATTTTTAAAAGCGAAGCACGGACAGCCGCTATTGATGCCTGTCGCCGTTTCTCTTGAAAATGTGGATGAAAAGCTTGTCGAATTATTAAACGCATCGCATTTTGAAATTAATAAAGTAGCCGGAAAGTACCGCTTGCAGCAGGTGCCTGCCGGAACAAGGCATCTACCTTGGCTAAAATGGTTTGAATCCTTTTTATCCATCAAGGGTAGCGGTGAATTAGATTCTCTTGAAGGTGCGATGACATCGCTCGTTTTAAAAGAGCAAGTGTTCGACGACGATGTATCAAATATGCTCTGGTACTGGTTGGATCAGCAAAGCGAAGCGAAACAATGGGAAATTATTGAGCAATTTGCTAAAGTGCGCCCCTTAAATTTAGTGCTAGATGTGTGGGGAGAATAACGTGTCCAATGGCATAAATTCTGCATTGCCTGTAATAGCAATTATGGGCCCCACAGCGTCAGGCAAGACGGGGTTGGCGTTAGATATAGCAGCTCAGGTCGATAGTGAAGTAATTAGTGTAGATTCAGCCCTTGTATACAAAGGCATGGATATTGGCACAGCGAAGCCGACGCAGGAAGAGCAAGCGGGGGTAGTGCACCACTTAATTGATATTATCGACCCGGCAGATAGCTATTCGGTGTCGCAATTTGTAAACGATACGAATGGGCTTATCGGCGATATTTTAGCTCGAGGTAAGGTGCCAATTTTGGCTGGAGGTACAATGATGTACTTTAATGCCTTGATAAATGGAATTTCGCCACTACCTAAGTCAGATGAAAAGATACGAGATGATATAACACAGCAGGCACAACGCTTGGGTTGGTCTAAATTACACGATGAATTACGTGGTGTAGACCCAATCAGTGGTGAGAGAATCCACCCTAATGATCCACAGCGTATTACTCGTGCACTGGAAGTGTATAGAAGTACCGGCAAGACGTTGACATATTGGCAACAACAAGAGGGTGAAAAGTGCCCTTATAATATTGCACAATTTGCCATAGCGCCCGCAGACAGGGCAGTGTTGCACGAACGGATCGCGACCCGGTTCGATATGATGCTAAAGCAAGGGTTCGAAAAAGAAGTATCGAAACTCTATGAACGCAGTGATCTACATGAAGATCTACCTTCTATACGTTCTGTAGGGTATCGACAAATGTGGCAGTACCTAGACGGCCAATTGAGTTACGCAGAAATGCGTGAAAGAGGTATTATCGCTACAAGGCAGCTTGCCAAGCGCCAGCTTACGTGGTTACGGGGCTGGGAGCAGGTTACATGGCTTGACACATTTGCTAACGATAATTTGATTAAAATTACAGCGAAAGTCACACTTTAAATGTTTGAGTGTGGTATACATTAGACGTGCAGTGATAGTGAAATTTCTATCATGAATAATAAAAACTAAGGATATCAAATGGCTAAAGGGCAATCTTTACAAGACCCATTCTTGAACGCTTTGCGTAAGGAACGTATTCCAGTATCAATTTATCTGGTAAACGGTATTAAACTTCAGGGGCAGGTTGAATCATTCGACCAGTTCGTTATTTTACTGAAGAACACAGTAAGCCAAATGGTGTATAAGCACGCGATTTCTACTGTTGTTCCAGCACGCGCTATCACTATGCCTAGCGCAGGAGATTCTGAAAATACTAAAGGTGAATAATTTAAAAGGTAACGCGCTTGTTTGACCGTTATGAAGCCGGTGAACAGGCTGTACTTGTTCATGTTAATTTTTCCGACGAGAACAGTAAAGAAGACTTAAGTGAGCTTGAGTTACTTGTGTCTTCAGCAGGGGTAAATGCGGTCGAGGTCATCACGACGTCACGCAGTGCGCCTCATGCTAAGTTTTTTGTTGGTTCAGGTAAGGCAGAGGAAATAGCAGCAGCAGTAAAAGCACACGATGCTAACGTTGTTATTTTCAACCACGCGCTTTCTCCTTCTCAGGAGCGTAATTTAGAAGCGGTGTGTAAATGCCGGGTGTTAGATAGAACCGGGCTTATTCTCGATATTTTCGCGCAGCGCGCGCGAACTCACGAAGGTAAGTTACAGGTTGAACTAGCCCAGTTGAGACATATCTCAACGCGTCTTATCAGAGGATGGACTCACCTTGAGCGTCAAAAAGGTGGTATTGGTCTTCGCGGTCCAGGTGAGACACAGCTAGAAACTGACCGTCGATTACTTCGTGGTCGTATTAAAGCCATTCTTCGTCGTTTGGAAAAAGTGCAAAAGCAGCGTGAGCAGGGTCGTCGCTCTCGCAAACGCGCTGAAATTCCAACGGTATCCTTAGTTGGCTATACGAATGCGGGAAAATCGACGCTATTTAACACCATTACCGACTCTCACGTTTACGCTGCCGACCAGTTGTTCGCAACGCTAGATCCTACGTTACGTAAAATCGAGTTAAAAGATGTTGGCCCCGCAATATTGGCCGATACGGTTGGTTTTATTCGTCATCTTCCCCACGACCTAGTTGCCGCATTTAAAGCAACGCTTCAAGAGACACAAGAGGCAGATTTACTGCTTCATGTTGTCGACATTGCCGATGCAAAATATCGTGAAACCATGGACGAGGTGAACGACGTACTTGAAGAAATTGAAGCGGGTGACATTCAACAATTACTAATCTGTAATAAGATTGATAAACTAGACGACGTTCAGCCGCGTATAGAAAGAAATGACGAGGGCGTTCCCGTTAGAGTGTGGTTGTCTGCGCAAACGGGCGAAGGGACGGAATTGTTGAGCCAAGCTTTAACTGAATGTTTAGCAAAAAGCATGGTGAACTATACGTTGAAGATTCCACCTGCACAAAGTCAATTGCGCGGCGTGTTGTACGAGCTAAACTGTATTGCAAGTGAAGAATACGACAGTCAGGGAGACTGGGTAGTTGATGTAAGAATGCCCTCTGCCGACTGGAACAGGCTTGAAAAACGTCTGGAAAACGGAATATCAGAGTATGTTGTGCGACATTAAGCAGTGTTAAATACTGCATTGAGCATGCAAAATTCAAAAATATAACAGTAATCTATGGAGTATCAGCATGGCTTGGAATGAGCCGGGTGGCAATAATAACGACCCGTGGAAGAATCGCGGTGGGAAAGAGCAAGGTCCCCCAGATTTGGACGATGTTTTTAAAAACTTATTTGGTAAGTTTGGAAAGTCAGGTGGCAACGGTGGTGGCTCGGGCAAAAGCCTGGGCGGCATCGGTGCTGGTATTCTAGTAGGTTTACTTGTCGTGATCTGGTTCATTAGTGGTTTTTATACCATTCGTGAAGCTGAACGCGGTGTAGTACTTCGTTTCGGCGAGTATCATCAGCAGGTAGAACCAGGCCTTCGCTGGGCTCCTACGTTCATCGACTCTGTTATACCTGTCGATGTTCAGTCAATACGCGATCAATCTTCATCAGGCTCTATGCTTACTGAAGATGAGAACGTAGTGAGCGTTCAAATGGAAATGCAATTCCGCGTTGTTGACCCATACCGTTGGACGTTTGCCGTTGAAAGCCCTGAGCAAAGCTTAAGTCAGTCTCTTGATAGCGCTATCCGTTATGTAGTTGGACATTCTACAATGGATGACGTATTAACCGACGGACGTGAAGTAACCCGTCAACGGGTGTGGGAAGAACTTCAATCGATTATTGAACCATACAACATGGGTGTATCTATCATTGATATGAACTTCCGTGATGCTCGCCCTCCTGAGCAAGTTAAAGATGCATTTGATGATGCCATCGCTGCGCAGGAAGACGAACAGCGCTTCATTCGTGAAGCAGAAGCTTATGCAAGAGAAATTGAGCCTCGTGCACGTGGTCAAGTAAACCGCATGAACGAAGAAGCACAAGCCTATAAAGAGCGTGTGACGTTAGAGGCACAAGGTGAAGTGGCACGCTTTGAAGAGTTGCTTCCTCAGTACGAGCGTGCTCCTCAAGTTACTCGAGAGCGTATTTATCTTGAAACTATGGAAGAGGTACTTAGCAGTACTAGCAAAATCATGGTTGATAGCAAAGGTGGCAACAACATGATGTATCTCCCGCTAGATAAAATCATGGAACGTCAGCAATCTACAAATAACAAAAATACGCGTAATACGCTGGAAGGCTTACAAGCACCAGTAACTGACGCTAATGGCCGCAGCCGCAACAGTTCGCCAAGTTCAGGCTTGCGCGGCGACAGCTACAGAGAGGGGAGATAAGCACAATGAAGAATTTGTTAATTGCAGTATTTGTTCTTCTTGTATTGCTTGCATCAGGCTCACTGTTTGCAGTTAAAGAAGGCGAACGCGCCATCGTTATTCAGTTTGGTAAAGTGCAAAGAGACGACGCCACTGGCGACACTAAAGTGTTCGAACCGGGTCTTCACTTTAAACTTCCGTTTATCGATTCAGTACGTGTACTTGATGCGCGTATTCAAACGCTAGATGGCTCACCAGATCGCTTCGTAACAAGCGAGAAGAAAGATCTTATCGTTGACTCTTACGTTAAGTGGCGTATTGACGATTTTGCGCGTTACTACCTGTCAACAGGCGGTAACAAGCTTCAAGCCGAAGCACTACTTAAGCAAAAAGTGAACAACGGTCTACGTTCAGAGTTTGGTACACGTACCATTGCGCAGATTGTTTCTGGCGAGCGTTCAGCATTAATGAACCAGGCAATGGAACAGGCGTCTACGTCATCAGACGAGCTAGGTATTGAAATTGTTGACGTACGCGTCAAGCAAATTAACCTACCTACTGAAGTGAGCAACTCTATCTTCCAACGTATGCGCGCAGAGCGTGCTGCAGTTGCTCGTGAGCACCGCTCAGAAGGTCAGGAACAAGCTGAGGTAATTAAAGCTAACATTGACGCGAAAGTGACAGTAATGCTGGCAGATGCCGAGCGTAATGCACGCCAGTTGCGTGGTGAGGGTGATGCGATTGCGGCACAAATTTACGCTGACGCTTACTCAAAAAATGCAGATTTCTACAGCTTCTTGCGTAGTATGGATGCATATAAAGAAAGCTTTAACAGCAAACAAGACGTTATGGTAATAGCCCCGGACAGTGACTTCTTTAAGTATATGAATCAATCTAGCGGCAACTAAAAACCAAATGTTTTTATGAATATAGAGGCCAGTCTTTTAGACTGGCTTTTTTACACCCTCTCAAACAGTAACTTACTGATACAAAGTGGTTATTTGTGATTGCACAAGGCCAATTTAGTAAAGTGTACAGCAAGTTAACCCCTCATTTTCCCTATCCACTGCCAAATTTTCACTATATCGGGTAAAATACCGCCCGAATATTATTAAAACACGTCACCATTAAGTACAAAGTTATCGCCTTCCCAGCGTTAACTTTGATGTAGTAGGCGTAAATAAACGACAGAGGGAAAATTTTGACAACGGAAAACAAAAATACAGCGTCTGCCGATAATAACGGCGGACAGAGTGGGTTATTCTCGCGATTTCTCGCTACGGTTGAATGGTTAGGAAACCTACTTCCGCACCCGGTAACGTTATTTGCGCTGCTTTCACTTTTCATCGTGGTATTAAGCGGCATATTAGGTTATTTCGACCTTGCGGTTGCCGATCCTCGCCCTGTTGGTGCGAAGGGCCGTGAAGAAGACGGCATGATCGAAGTAATATCCTTGATGAGTGCTGAAGGCCTGCAGCGAATAGTCACTGGGCTTGTCACTAACTTTACCGGGTTCGCACCACTAGGCACCGTGCTCGTTGCCCTTCTTGGTGTATCGGTAGCAGAACATTCGGGCCTTTTGTCGGCAGCAATGCGCGCGTTAGTTATGAACGCCTCAAAACGCGCTGTAACCTTTGCTATTGTCTTTGCGGGCATTATATCAAATACGGCCTCTGAACTTGGTTACGTGGTACTTATTCCGCTCGCAGCAATGATTTTCCACTCTCTAGGACGTCACCCGCTAGCCGGCCTTGCTGCGGCTTTTGCCGGTGTCTCTGCAGGTTATAGTGCAAATCTATTGTTAGGTACGGTTGACCCACTGTTGTCGGGTATCACAGAAGCCGCTGCTCACATGATAGACCCTGACTACGCGGTTGGCCCAGAAGTTAACTGGTACTTTATGTTTATCAGTACTTTTGTAGTTGCCACTATGGGGGCGCTAGTTACTGAAAAAGTGGTAGAGCCAAGACTGGGCAAGTTTGATCCATCTGAGGCATCAATAGAACTAGGCAAGCAATCTATGGATGCGCCTACAGACTTAGAAAAGAAAGGTCTGCGTTGGGCGGGAATATCTTTTGCCCTAGTTTGTGCAGTTCTCGCGCTTACGGTAGTGCCTGAAAATGGTATTTTACGTCACCCAGAGACAGGTGAAGTAGCGGGCTCTCCGTTCCTAAAAGGGATTGTTGCTTTCATCTTCATTACCTTTGCTATTCCAGGTTTTGTTTACGGTAAAGTGACCAAGTCGATGAAAAACGACAAAGATGTCATTGATGCTATGGCGAAGAGTATGGGAGCCATGGGGCTTTACATAACGTTAGTATTTTTCGCTGCACAATTTGTTGCTTTCTTTAAATGGACAAATTTAGGTACCGTGCTAGCCGTTAAAGGCGCAGCGCTTTTGCAAGCTGCTGGGCTAGATGGTCCCGCCGTGTTTATCCTATTCATATTGATGTGTGGCGTGGTTAACTTATCGTTAGGTAGTGCATCTGCGCAGTGGGCGGTAACAGCGCCTATTTTCGTGCCTATGCTTATGCTTATTGGTTACGCGCCAGAAGTTATTCAAGCGGCTTATCGTATCGGTGATTCAGTAACCAACGTTATAGCACCTATGATGAGCTACTTTGGGCTTATCCTCGCCATGGCAGCTAGATACAAAAAAGACTTGGGAATGGGCACGCTTATCGCCATGAAGCTGCCTTATTCTATGGTCTTCATAGTAGGTTGGACTATTTTATTCTACATCTGGGTATTTTTGCTTGGCATGCCGGTGGGCCCAGGCGCAGCCACTTACTATCAGCCCTAAGTAAATAATAAGCTTTGTTGCCACAGTATTTATTCGGTGGCAGTTCAATAGCGGTATGTGTTTTTAAATATTATTTTTAAACATATGCCGCTTTTTTAATTCCTAAAATCTATTAGTACAATCGCACTTTTTTGGCGTTATCGCAGATCATAATCTAAGGTAATTCAGTATAATACGGATATAGCGCAGTACTTCTCGGACTATGAATACATGAAATACAAATCAAACAAAGGCTTTACCCACGGGCAATCAGATAAAATTGGTGTACTGGTAACGAATCTGGGAACACCAGAAGCGCCAACTAAACAGGCGCTTCGTCCTTATTTAAAAGAGTTTTTGTCAGACCCTCGCGTGGTGGAAGTGCCTAAAGCGATCTGGTGGTTTGTATTAAATGGCATCATCCTAAACATTCGCCCTAAGCGTTCGGCAGAGGCTTACTCTACTGTGTGGACCGAGGAAGGTTCGCCGCTAATGGCTATTACGAAAGCACAAGCATCAGCGATTGCAGAACGTTGTAAAGCGCAATATGGCGATGATGTGATTGTTGACTTTGCAATGCGCTACGGTAAACCTGCTATAAGCGACACTATCGATGCTATGCTGGCAAAAGGCGTACGCAAGCTTGTAGTGCTTCCGCTCTATCCCCAATACAGCGCATCAACAACTGGCTCTACCTTTGATGCTATTGCAAAAGACTTTATGTCTCGCCGATGGCTTCCCGAGTTTCGTTTTGTTAATCACTACCACGACCGCGACAATTTTATTACCGCACTTGCCAATAAAGTAAAAGCACATTGGGAAGTACATGGCCGCGCAGACAGACTTATTTTGTCTTATCACGGTATTCCAAAGCGCTACTTAATGAACGGCGACCCTTATCACTGTGAATGCCATAAAACATCACGCTTGCTTGCCGAAAAGCTGGGGCTTTCACACGACGAGTATATGACAACTTTTCAGTCTCGTTTTGGTCGTGAAGAGTGGTTAACACCGTATACAGATGAAACATTGAAATCATTACCTGAAAAAGGGGTTAAATCGATTCAGGTTATGTGCCCCGGTTTTTCAGCCGACTGTTTAGAAACCATTGAAGAAATTGGCGAAGAGAATCGCGAATACTTTATGGAAGCAGGCGGCGAGCGTTATGAATACATAGCAGCATTAAACAGTGATGAAGAACACATTGATGTGTTGTTTGACATAGTGCAAGAAAATCTACATGGCTGGACGGTAGAATCTGACAATGGTTTGCGCGCAGGATTAGCCAGAGCGCTAGGCGCTGAACGCTAATTTGTAGCAACTTATGAATTGATAGTGACAAGCGAGAAAGTCGCGCTTCTCACGCACAAGGAAAGAAAGGGAGAGCACCACGTGGACGTAAAAGCACCAAAGGCACTACTTAAAGCGCAGAAGTTGGCGAACTTATTAGATACTGCCGTCAAGCTCCCTTTCTTCCCCATAAAAATCGGCCTAGATTCAATAGTGGGCCTTATTCCCGGTGCCGGTGACGCCATCATGTTATTCGTTTCCTTGCGCATTGTTTGGCTTGGGAAAAGTTTAGGTATGCCCAAAGCCCTAGTCGCTCAAATGGTGAAGAATTCTGCTATCGACTTCGGGTTAGGTTTTATCCCGTTCGTTGGTGACATTGTGGATGTGTTTTACAAAGCTAATCAAAAAAATGTTCGTATTATGGAGCGTTGGTGGGTAAGTGAAAACAAAGGCAATGTTGATGCAGCTACACAGGAAAAGTTTGCCCAGTGGGAAAAAGAAAATCTCTAAGAATCAGTAAGCTCTTATACAAAGATCATTTCTCTACATCACGTCCCACAGCCGGAGAATCTTCCCTGATCTCACACAAAAATACCTTATAGCTGTTTTAATGGCGCTACAAGAGAAATTCATTGGCAGTAGCGAGCATTAAAGGTAAGTTAAAAACGTCATAAAAAATTACCAATCGTTTTTTATGCTGAAGTCGTAGCAAACAGTCACTATCCATCGAAATACCTCTTTACAAGGAGCGTGCAGTAAATGAAAGCGTCCGACTTATTTGTCAAAGCGTTAGAGGCTGAAGGCGTAGAATACGTTTTCGGGATCCCCGGCGAAGAAAACCTCGATCTACTCGAGTCATTGCGAGAGTCTTCCATAAAACTGGTGCTGACCCGCCATGAACAGGGCGCAGGCTTTATGGCCGCCACCTATGGCAGGCTCACCGGTAAAGTTGGCGTTTGCCTATCAACCTTAGGGCCTGGCGCCACTAATTTAGTAACCCCAGCGGCCTATGCTCAGTTAGGTGCTATGCCTATGCTGATGATCACAGGGCAAAAGCCAATAAAAACCAGCAAGCAAGGTCGTTTCCAAGTTATCGACATCGTCGACATGATGCGACCCATCACCAAATTTACCAATCAGGTTGTCAGTGGAGACAGAATTCCTTCAACGGTTCGAGAAGCTTTCCGTCTTGCTTCTGAAGAGCGACCTGGAGCGGTACATATCGAGTTACCCGAAGATATAGCAGCAGAGCAAACTAGCGCGCAGATATTAACGCCAAGCAGTACGCGAAGACCGATAGCTGAATATAAAGCGATTGCTTCGGCAATTACGATTATAGAAGAAGCGCAGTCTCCGCTCTTACTTATAGGCGCAGGTGCGAACCGTAAACTTACTGCAAAAATGCTAAGGGAGTTTGTCGATAAAACCTGTATACCTTTTGTTACCACACAAATGGGTAAGGGGGTGCTTAATGAAAGCGATCCCCGCTTTGCTGGGAATACGGCATTATCTGATGGCGACTTTGTGCATCGTGCGATAGAACGGGCTGACCTTATTATTAACGTGGGTCATGATGTGGTAGAGAAGCCGCCGTTTTTCATGCACCACAACGACAAAAAGGTTATTCACGTTAACTTCGATTCAGCAGCCGTTGACCCTGTCTATTTTCCTCAATTGGAGGTCGTTGGCGACATTGCTAATAGCATTTGGCAAATTAAAGAAGGCATTACCCCCCAGGACGATTGGAAGCTAGATTTCTATAAAGATGTGCATCAGGCGTATGTAGAACATCGCGCTGAAGCAGAAGATGACAATCGTTTTCCTATTTTACCGGAAAGGTTGGTTAGAGATATTCGCAAGGTCATGCCAGATAACGGCATTGTCACCTTAGATAACGGTATTTACAAGATTTGGTTTGCACGAAATTATCCAGCTTTTCATCCAAATACCCTGCTTTTAGATAACGCACTTGCTTCAATGGGAGCAGGTTTACCGTCTGCCATCGCGGCTAAATTAGTTAATCCACAGGCGCCGGTACTCAGCGTATGTGGCGATGGTGGTTTTATGATGAATAGCCAAGAAATTGAGACAGCGGTAAGGCTCAACCTTGACCTGGTGGTGATCATCTTGCGCGACGATGCGTACGGAATGATTAAGTGGAAGCAAGCAAACATGGAGTTTGACGAATTTGGTTTGGACTATGGCAACCCAAATTTTGTTAAGTATGCGCAAAGCTATGGTGCTCAAGGTTGGCGTGTGGACGATACAGACGTGCTTATTCACATGGTAGATAAGTGTTTAAACACAAAAGGTGTGCACATTATCGATTGTCCTGTTGATTACAGCATGAATGACGAAACATTAAATCACACTATTAAAGAGTTGAGTGCCAAGCTTTAAAAACACAGTATTGAAAAGGTAAGGAGTTAAGAAATGTTGAAGGAAAGCTACCCCTATTATTTAGCCAGTGAACCCGAATACGCGAACACCGACCTAGAGGTAACTAATAAATACACCGGCGAAGTAGCGACGAAAGTTGCTATGGCTGATGCTGATACCATTGATAAAGCGATAGCTGCGTCAGAGAAAGCGCAACCGGCCATGGCCGCAATGGCACCTTTTGAAAGACAAGCAGTGCTCGAACACTGTGTTAAACGCTTTACTGAGCGCGCAGACGAACTGGCTCAAGCTCTGTGTATTGAAGCGGGTAAACCTATTAAAGATGCCAAAGGCGAAGTTACCCGGTTAATAGATACCTTTAAAATTGCCGCAGAGGAATCGGTTCGTATCAATGGCGAAACGGTAAACTTAGAAATATCAGCGCGGGCAAAAGGTTATCAAGGCATGACCAAAAAAGTCCCCATCGGCCCATGCTCGTTTATATCACCATTTAATTTCCCGCTAAACTTGGCTGCACATAAGGTGGCACCTGCCATTGCCGCAGGCTGCACCTTCGTGCTCAAACCAGCTTCGCGCACGCCAATTGGCGCGCTTATCATTGGTGAAGTATTAGCGGAAACTGATTTGCCTAAAGGCGCATTTTCAATTCTGCCTTGTAGCCGCGATGGCGCTGATTTGTTTACCACTGACGAAAGACTAAAACTGCTAAGCTTTACGGGCTCGCCGGATGTGGGGTGGGCGCTTAAAGCGAAAGCAGGTAAAAAGCCAGTCGTGCTGGAACTAGGCGGTAATGCAGCCTGTGTAATTGATGAAGATGCTGACATTGAAGACGCTATCGACCGCGTAATTGTTGGGGCTTACTACCAGTCTGGTCAAAGCTGTATCAGTGTTCAGCGCCTTTTAGTGCATAGTAAAATATACGATGAATTTAAGTCTCGCTATGTAGAAAAGGTAAAAGCCTTAGTATCTGGTGACCCTTCAAACGAAGACACTTTCATCGGCCCTATGATTTCTGAGGGCGAAGCTGAACGTTTGCACGGTTGGATTACAGATGCGAAGGAAAAGGGTGCAACTATTTTGTGTGGCGGTACGCGTGAAGGCGCAATGCTTGAAGCTACGATTATGGAAAACGTACCTAAAGATTGCGATGCCAGTGCCGAAGAAGCGTTTGGTCCGCTATCTATCCTAGTGCCTTTCGACAGCTATGACGACGCGCTTAAAGAAGTAAACAACAGTCGCTACGGACTTCAAGCTGGTGTATTTACTCGCGATATATATAAAGCGCATAAAGCGTGGGATGAGCTAGAAGTGGGCGGCGTTGTCATAGGTGATGTGCCTAGCTGGCGGGTAGATAACATGCCTTACGGTGGTGTCAAAGATTCAGGACTAGGTCGTGAGGGTATTCGCTACGCGATAGAGGATATGTCTGAGACTCGACTTATGGTTATTCGAACGCCTCAGTAAGCCAAGAAAGCTTTGTATGTCCAGTAAGATGGGCGGTAGCCTAAAGCGGTGAATAGCTACTAAAGGCACTGGCTTGACTGCAAAGCTTCGTTTTAATAATCGAAAAGAGCATGTTCAGGCAAACATGCTCTTTTTTATAGTTAATATATCTTCGTTAACCAATATTTGGTTTGAAATGCTCTCGTTGAAGCACGTCAATGGAAGGTATTTTGTTCAACCCCTTAGTTTTTGTCAGCTGCATATTCTTCCAATAAAGAAAGCGGAATAATATCTAGTGCTTTCTCGTGGGTAGCTTCCAATCGTACCTTGGGTGCAACACCGGCTTCGTAAGCCTCTAACCAACGAGCAGCGCACAGGCACCATCTATCACCGTCGAGTAGACCGGGGAAAGACATACTAACCCATGGTGTTATCAAATCGTTTCCCTGTCGTAAGGAAAACTGTAGAAACTCATCGCTTACCACAGCACATACACTGTGATTGCCCACATCAGCATCGGGTACATAGCAAAAACCTTCACGGGTAAACCCCGTGTTTCCACAGCACAGCTGCAGCGGCCGACCATAAACATTTTTTGCGTTTGCCAAAATCAGAACCCTCTTTCACTACGTATATTCTTATAATGTTTCTCTATCTATGTACCTTTCAAAGAGACATATAGGTGTACATCTTAAATGCTCACCTTAATGTTTTCACCTTATGACCCTTAATGATGAGGGTCAATAGAAAAGCACTAGTGTACTTACGTTTAAAGGTAAAAAATCGTGCTCGATAAAAGTAAAAAAACCGGGGATACAAACTTTTCTGAAGAAGAAATTTCGCGCTTTGATTCGTTAGCAGAATCATGGTGGGACCCTAACGGAAAATATAAAACTGCCCTTGAGTTTAATCGGGCGCGTTTGGACGTCATTAAAGCCCAAATAGAAGAGCATTTTGGCAAAGGTAACCTACCTCCGGATTACTCGTCTTTGTCTATTGTTGATATAGGTAGCGGCGGTGGACTCATTAGCGAGCCTTTGGCTAAGCTTGGCGCGAATGTAACAGGCATTGATGCAAGTGCGGTAAGTGTGGAAGTGGCAAAATGTCATGCTGAAAAAAGTGGTGTGTCGGTAACCTATAAACACATGTTGTCTAATGAACTGGTCAAAGAAGCAAAGCAATATGACATTGTTATAAACGCTGAAGTGGTAGAGCATGTGCCTGATCAGCAGCAGTTAATTGATGAATGCGCTAGCTTAGTCAAACCTGGCGGGTTGCTTATTCTTGCTACTTTAAACCGAACTATTAAGAGCTACGTGATTGCGATTGTAGGCGCCGAATACGTCATGCGCTATTTACCCGTGGGAACTCATGATTGGCGAAAGTTTGTAAAACCTAGTGAATTAGAAAAATGGGTTGGTGAAGACTTTACGCTGAAGCATCAGGTAGGTATGAAGCTCAACCCAGTCAAAGGAAAGTGGCTAACCACTTCAAGCCTTGCTGTAAACTATATTCAGGCCTATTGCAGAAGTTGATAAAGACTTATTAGTTGTGTTTATGGTTTATATGTCGAGTGAAAATGGTATGGGCGAGCATACTTTTTTGTGAGCGCTATCTAGCTGAATTTAATGGTTATTGGCGAACAGCCGGCGACGAAAGTTATATATTTGTGCTGATATTCCCTATTAAATTTTCAACATAAAGGTTGATCTTTACAGTATGTTTACATTATTATAACAAAGGTCTGACCACAGACCACAATGTCATAATTATGAGGCACACACACTATGAGAAAATCCAAAAATAATAGAGCAAGGAATGCTCTCATTGTTACTCTGCTTGCCATAACAGGCGCTGTCAGTTCACTAGTTGGAGGGGCAGGACAAGCCTTCGCAGGAACATACGCAAAAACTGAGCACCCTATAGTATTAGTCCACGGTCTGTTCGGTTTTGAAGACATACTCTTTGTTGATTACTTCTACAAGGTTCCGCATAAACTTAGCCGCAACGGCGCTGTGGTATATATTGCTGAAGTCTCACCAGCAAACTCCACAGAAGTCCGCGGCGAGCAGCTACTTGAGTACATCGACGAAGTGCTCGCCCTGTCAGGCGCAGACAAAGTAAATCTTATTGGGCATAGTCACGGTGGTCCTACTGCACGTTACGCGGCCAGTGTAGCGCCAGAAAAAGTTGCCTCGGTTAGTTCTGTTGCCGGTGTTAATTGGGGCAGCAAAGTCGCAGATGAACTGCGGGATGCTCTAGCTGAGGACTCACTGGGAGAAAAGGCAACGGGTACGGTGGTAAATGCGTTCGCTAACCTTATTGAAATAGCGTCTGGTTCTGACCCTAGAGATAAGCCAACTGATTCAGTTGCAGCGTTGAACTCACTCTCAACAGAAGGCTCGGTGGCTTTTAATAAAAAATACCCAGAAGGCATGCCTACGGCTTACTGTCGTAATGACGGAAAGATGCTAGCTGAAAACGGCGTATACTATTTTTCGTGGAGTGGCGGCAGAACCTATACTAACGCTCTTGACGTAGTTGACCCGTTTCTTGCCATTACTGGCACTGCGTTTAAAGAACCAAACGACGGTCTAGTGTCGACCTGTAGTTCCCACTTGGGTAAGGTGCTAAAAGACAATTATAAGATGAACCACCTGGATGAGGTGAACCAGAGTTTTGGTATAACCCACTGGTTTGAAACCGACCCGGTAGATGTGTTTGTCCGTCAGGCTAATCGTCTTAAGAGACTGGGCTTGTAGTGGCGAAAGGTAAATTACAACATGGGTACCCAATACTCACAGGGCTATTTGCTCTGTTGGTATTGGGTATTATTTTTTATTTTCAATTTACATCTGACACCAAAGAATCTAGTGCAGTGTCTTACTTCGAACGTCTGGAAGTTAGTAAGCAAAAAGAAACCAGTGAAATGCTTGGCGAGAACGGAACAGCGCACAAAGAGGCAGATGAAAGCGCCAATATTCAAAACGAAGCAGCAAGGGCAAATAAAAGCTTTATTCCCTTTGAGCTTAACTATTCAACCAAAGATGCTTTCGACCGCTTCATATTTGCGCGCACAACGGAAGACCCGCAAACCGTGAAGTTTGCCTATACCACTTACGTTAGCACCGTGTTTACGCCAACTACCCAAGCGGTAGCGTCTGACTTATTTTCGCGTTATGTGGATTATAAATTGGCGCTTTCTTCCATCGAAACAGAAGTCGACTTGGCTACTCATAGTTTGCAGGATGTGTCTTACAAGCTTGATGAACGCGAGGGGATAAGACGCACTTATTTTAACGACACCGAATATCATTATTTATTTAGCCAAGAAGCGCAGGTGGACGAGGCGGCACTGGAGCGCTTGCGTATCGCCCAAGAAAACACGCTACCCAGAGAAGAAAGAAAAGCGTTAATTGTCGCTGCTATCAAAACGGGGAATGAAGCCGAACGGGAAGCCTTTCAGCCAACGCTTAATATGCATCGCATCAACGAGATAAAACGCAGCTATAGCGATATTAACGACCGCTATAATGCTATGGCGGCCGAGTTTGGTAGTGCAGTGGCAGACCGCTTCGCGAAAACCTGGGAAAAGCAGGGACAATGGGAAAGCAAAATTGCAGATTTTCAGACGTTTCGCGAAAGCCTATCGCAGCAGGCACTTTCGCCGAGCGAGGCAGAGGATGCTCAGCGCGAATACCTGTCTGCACGCTTTACTAATAATGAAATAAAACGTCTTAAGGTGATTACGAGCTTATAACTAATGACAGGGTCGCAATACAGGCTTTTCATTGCTTTTCAGTATTTGAAATGTACCTCAGAGGTATAACCATAAAAGTACTGAATAGTTCTATACATAGGCAGAGTGATTTGAAACCGGTTTGTGCAGTTACTAATCTAGTACTACCCCTATTGTAAACAAGCGTCATAAGGTTTGTGACAGTCATTATGAAAATCTACGAAACGAAA
This sequence comes from Pseudomonadota bacterium, assembly GCA_034190055.1. Classification (GTDB taxonomy): domain Bacteria; phylum Pseudomonadota; class Gammaproteobacteria; order Enterobacterales; family Alteromonadaceae; genus Alteromonas. The sequence goes on from JAXHTT010000005.1 coordinate 21,454, forward strand.
ACCGCACCCAACCCACGTCGAGTACGCATGTTTTTAGCCGAAAAAGGCATTGATGTTGATTACGTTCAGGTCGACATTCAAAAAGGCGAAAATTTAAGTGCAGAAATGCGCGCTAAGAACCCGTTAGGTAAAATTCCCATTTTAGAGCTTGATGACGGTACATGTATTGCCGAGACGGATGCCATCTGTACTTACTTTGAAGCATTGCAACCAGAGCCCCCTTTAATGGGAACAACGCCCGTTGAAAAAGCCACAATATCCATGTGGCAGCGCCAGGTAGAGTTAGCCTTCATGATGCAAATTGGCATGTGCTTTCAACACACCACAGGTTACTTTAAAGATCGTATGACACCGGTACCTGAATATGGCAAAGAAGCGGGTATCAACGCGTCTAAATATCTCAATATTTTAGAGCGCCGACTTGGTGTAAAAGAATACATCGCAGGGGATGCTTTCTCTATCGCGGACATAACAGCGTTATGTGCTATGGATTTCGCCCGAGTAGTCAAAATTCGTATGACTGACGACCACGTTAACTTAGCGCGCTGGTATGAGTCAGTGAGTAACAGAGCGAGTGCAAAAGCCTAATGATAGATTTATACACGGCCGCTACGCCGAACGGCTGGAAAGCCTCGGTAGCGCTTGAAGAAATGGGGCTTGAATATACCGCGCATGCTGTAAATCTAATGAAGGGCGAGCAGAAAACCCCAGAGTTTTTGGCGATGAACCCCAATGGACGCATACCGGTTATTATTGACAGAGAGGCCGACGGTCACGTGGTTTTTGAGTCAGGCGCCATCATGGTTTATCTAGCTGAAAAGACGGGAATGTTTTTACCCAGTGACGCCAAGCGTAAAAGCCAAGTTATGCAATGGGTGATGTTTCAGATGGGCGGCATTGGACCTATGATGGGTCAAGCCAACGTGTTCCACCGTTATTTAGAAGAACAAATCCCAGTGGCAATTGCGCGTTATCAAAATGAAGTGCGCCGCCTATTCACAGTACTTGATGGGAGGCTAGAAAATCGAGAGTATTTAGTTGACGATTACAGTATAGCTGACATGGCAAACTGGTGTTGGGTGCGTACTTACGAATGGTCTGGCGTTAGCATTGAAGGCTTGGACAACCTAATACGTTGGAAGAACAGTATTGAAGCGAGACCTGCAGCAAGGCGTGGCGTAGAAGTGCCCAATAAAATTGATAAAGAGGCGCTTCTTAAAGGCGCCAAAAATGTGGTTACTAAATAACGCTTTTAACTGAATCGACAAACCGATTGAGCCAGCCTGATGCCATACTCGGTTTGTAAATCAACTCAAAATGCTCTTCATGGCAAAAGTCATAATCTGATACGGACACGCAAGTAAGATCATGGCTTTTCGCTATGAAGTCAGGTACGTAGGCCAAAGCCAGTCCTTGCCTGACAATAGACAACAGTGTGCCAAAATCATTACATCGATAGTGTATGGAGCGGGGGGCCTTGTCGTCTCGCCACCCATCAGAACCTATGCCCCGTTTTATGCCACAAAAAGGTGAAACGTCAGGACATGCAAAGGCGTAAACGTACAAGCTTTGACTTGTTAACGTACCGCTTTTTGCTTCAGCTACCGCAGGGTGATTTTTTGCGGCCGCAACCACATAGGTAGACGACCCTAATGATACGCGATGCAATGACGGGTCTTGCTCTCGTTCTTCCATTGCAAAAGAGGTGGCAATAGCCACGTCGCTTCCCCCTCTAGAAACGTTTTCCAGCGCTTTTCCTTCCCAGCAAGCATAGATATTAACGTGAAAGCGATCTTGTACAGAGGATGGTCTAGCAAGCAAAGTTGGCAAATAATATTGAAGTAAGAGCGATGGGCCAGAAACAGTAATGTTGTATAAAGCAGTATTGCCCCTAAACTCACTGAGCGCCTGATCGGCTTCGTGCACAAGATGAGTGGCATAAAGAAGGAATTTGTTTCCCCGTTGGTTGAGTCGAATATGCTTACCTACTCGGTCAAACAATTGGCTTTCTAACTTTTGCTCTATCCTTTTCACCACTTTAGACAATGCGCCTGTGGTGACTGATAAATGCATAGATGCTTTATTCAAGTTCTCATGTTGCGCAACAACAATAAACTTTCTTAAATCTTCAATATCCATAGCTTTGCCGTTTTATTGTTTCCTGTTAGGAATTAATCGCGCATATATTGTAGCTTAATCGTAGGTGGTTAATGTGCCAATATCGTCATAATGAAATTGTTATTAAGCGTAAAAGGTTTATGAAACGTCTTTATTTGATTGCCTTGTGTTTATATATGGCGTGCTCGGGGGCAACGGCGACAACCACAAAAGAACTAAGTGCAGATGGCATTAGTAAAGCATCCAAGGCTAGTTCTTCTATACACGCCGGTCATAAAAACCACAAAAGAGTTGGTTCTCACGGCATGGTGTTATTTACAGATGGCGCTGAACTCTATGCCAGTCACTTACCCCTTTATTATTCGCCACACGATTACCAACTTGTCTATACAGTAGGGAGTCCGCATAAAGCTAAGCTAATAGCGTATCTACAAGCAGACTCAATGTCTTACAGCAACATGGTGACCCTGTTACCAGAAAATTTTGATTTAAATAAACTTGTTGATGGTGAAAAATTTTCTATTTCAGCACAGTTTTATAAAGGTCATTTTGAGCGAGGCGGTACTAAGTGGTTAGGTAAATCGGAACTGACATTTGAAAAGCTATTGTTTAAGCGTCGCTTGGTAAAACAATACAAACCACCACATTCTGACGAAGATAGCGTTAAAGATAACCTAGATGAAAAGTGGACGCGCGTCAGTCTTGGTGACAAGCACTTATACATTCATCTCATTGGCGAACGGCCATCGTTTGATGCATTATTTATCGTCGACGATTGTCAGACAACCTTAGAAAACAAGCAGGGCGAAAGTGTGCCGAGCAAGGCTCAAATTAATGAGGTTTTTTCTCACTGCGGTTCGCCTGGGCTAGTGTACTTCGAAACACAGGATTTTGCGTACTGACACCACCGATTACGTTAGTGCGATTTGAGTTTTAATATTTTACGCTATCACTTATGGCTTTAATATGTTCAGGGCCTATGCCGCAACAGCCTCCAATAATACTAGCGCCTGCCGCTATCCATGACTGAGCGTAATCCGCATAGCGCTCTGGTGTTATATCGTTGCGCAACTCTGACAAAATTGCGTTAGCTTCATGCTGACGCTTTCTTTCTGAAAAGCTATTGGCGTATGCACCAGTAGCAATGTTTTCATTCAACTGTCGCGTAATTGCCAGTGCACTTTCCATTTCCTCTGGCTGTGAACAATTAAATAGCACGCTATCAACATGGTTCAATAACGGCGTTATTTTTTCTAGCGGCTCGCCTGAGCGAAGAGTCATAGGCTCGTTGGACGACGCTCTATTTTGCAAAGAAAATGACAGCCAAATGGGATGGGAAGAGAGTGTTTTTATTAGCGAAATTACAGCTTCAGCTTCTTCGATGGAACAAGCCGTTTCAATAAGCCAAACATCCACAAAAGGCGCTTGTGCTTTAATCAGCGGTGTTAAAATTCCGGCCACTCGGCCCGCATCGAATAAGTCTGGGCGGTACGAGCCAAAAGCAGGTGGCACACAGCCTGCGACTGACAACTTGTCGCTTTTATTCTGCTGAAAAGTAACGGATTCCCTTGCTAGCTTAGCTGCTGACTCTGCCAGCGAAAATGCTTGTTCCTTAAACGCGGTTTCACCAATATGAAATGGAACGATGGCATAGGCATTTGTAGTAATAACAGTGGCACCAGCATTTAAAAAGTGGGTGTGTACCTCTCGCACTAACTCAGGGGCTTGCATCAGTGCCAGCGCTGACCATTCTGGTTGTTTAAAAGGCGCACCAACCCTTTCAAGTTCGCGACCCATGCCACCGTCTAAAATATGAATCGCTGTTTTACTTACTGTCATTAAAACCTTAATTGCAAAGCTGAATAATTAATAATAGTTAGCCTGAAGCGCTAAATTCGCGCTTCCAATAGATTGGGCTTTGACGCCAACATGTCCCGGGCTAATTCGCGCAGGTGTAATCCCGCGCATATCTACCTGTTTCAACGCGCTTTGGGTTTTCTCAACCAATAATTCTTTTATGTTGCTCGGAATTGCGCCGTCAATAATTACGCCATCTAAGTCTAAAAGGCTCATGGCGCACTGTGAAGCAAACGCAAGGCCTTTTGCCGTTTCGCCTATCCAAGCCTCTACAATAGACTCATCACATTGCCAATGCGAAGGCGACTCATAGATGTGATTGGCATTTTCACCTGCTTGATTGAGCTTTCTTTCCAATAGATAAAGCGAAGACTGCGTAATTAACTGGCGCTGCTGATTTTGACTAAAAAAAGGTAAAGAACCGATAGCACCAGCATTACCTGTTTTGCCATTAATAAGCTGGTTGTTGAGTACCAGGCCGCCGCCTAAAAACGTACCAACAAAAACATATAAAAAACTCTCAAAGCGCTTTGAATTACCGAAAGACATTTCCGCGCTGCATGCGGCCCCCGCGTCATTTTTAATAAAAACCGGTAGGTTTAATAAACTTTCAAGTGTGGATTGCGGGTCGAACTCTTTCCATTCGTCTAACTCTTTTTTCGGTGCGCCAGCTTCTTCTGCCCAACTCCAAATTTCAAAAGGCATAGCTATGCCTAACCCTCTCACCAGGCTTTGTTGCGCTGTATCTAAGCTTTTAGTTAAAACATTGAATGCGCGCTCTGCGAAGTTAAGTAGATTGCTTACCGTTGGATAGGCAAACTTTTCGTTCAGCGTTGCTTTAACATTGCCTTTTAAGTCGAGTAAGGTCATATCAAAACTGCGGCGTCCTACCTTAAGGCCAATGCTGAATGCCCCATTAGCATTTAATCCAAAGGGAACCTTAGGCTGACCGACGCCACCTTTAATAGGCGTTAAGCGTTTAACTAAGCCATCGCTTTCCAACTTCTTGATAATTACCGTTGCAGACTGCGCCGATAGCCCGGTCAATTGTGCAATTTCAGCTTTAGGTAATGCAATGCGTTGCCGAATTAAAGTTAAGATCGCGCGCTCGTTCGCTGAGCGATTATCGACTAACACGGGTGCATTTTGTGAAGGCAAGTGAAACGCTGATTCAATATTCAAAGTAATTACTATCTACCCCTTAAAAGTGAAGAGAGTTTAATAACAAAGCTTAGCTTCAAATTAAAGCGACAATGCCTAATTTTTAAAAAAAAGCCTACAGTTTTTAATGCAATACCTACCTATCCTTTTTTTCTTCGAAAAAAAATAAATCAAGCAGGTTGATTTAATGGGTTTCTTCGTCAATACTATGCTCCAATTAATTAACGATTCGTTAACCTTACGTATTGTGCGCAAAAGGTAAACGTCTCTTTTAGACATTTTTTGAGCGAGGCTGGTATGAAGATTTTGTGTTTAGGTGAAGTGCTTATTGATATGTTAAGCCAAGGTGCAGCGCCCAAAGATGGCAACATACCAGCAATGAAACCATTTCAGCCTTATGCTGGTGGTGCGCCTGCTAACGTGGCGGTTGCCGTTGCTCAACTGGGTGGCGAGAGCGCGATGGTGTCAAAGGTCGGTGACGATACTTTTGGGGCGTTTCTTAAAGAAATGCTTGAGCACTACAAAGTGAATACCGACTTCGTGTGGACCACACAAGAAGGGAACACGGCACTGGCGTTTGTAAACTTAGATGAAGACGGCGAGCGTTCGTTCGACTTCTACGTTGATAATGCCGCGCACAAGCACATTTCAGAACAAGACTTGTCGACGATTGATTGCAACAAGAATACGGTACTTCATTTCTGTTCTGGCTCGATTTCTGGCCCTGAACTTATCCCCGGCACCGAGTTTATTTTAAACAAGGCGAAGGAAAACGGCATGATGGTGTGTTTAGACATTAACTATCGCCCAGCGTTTTGGGATGATACTGCCAATGCACCAGCGCGTATTGATGAGGCCGCTAAAAAAGTCTCTGTTTTAAAGGCAAGCCGCGAAGAACTTGCAGAGTTGTACGGTGAAGAGAATGCCGATGCAAAAGTACAGCAGTGGCTAGATAGCGGTGTGAAAATTGTATTGGTAACCGACGGTGGTGAGCCAATTCACTATATTACCAAGTCGTTCAGCGGCACGTTGGCATCGCCCAAAATGGATGTAAAAGATACCACCGCAGCAGGCGATTCATTTATCGGTGGGTTCTTGTATTTCCTTTCAACCAAAGTTAAAAACGCCGATGAGTTCGATACGTGGGCCGAAAACTTTGAAAATGTTAGCGAAGCCACTGAGTTTGCTATTCGTTGCGGGGCTTACACGGTTACGCAATACGGCGCATTCAGCGCGCTGCCTACACAGGAAAATATTGCTAAGTAAAAGCGTTAAAAAACGCTTTAAAAGCTGTGAAGCAGGCCATAAAAAAGGGTTCAATTGAACCCTTTTTTGTCTTTTAAAGCTCTACCAGCAGCATAAGTTAATACGGGAAGTCGGCCTAGTGTTTGTCGGCTCTGCTTTGGAACTTGCGCTCTTCGGTATTAACCTTTATCCATTCACCCGTGCTGATGTATTCGGGCACCTGTACGACTAAGCCAGTTGAAAGCGTTGCCGGTTTAGTGCGAGAGGTAGCTGACGCACCTTTAATAGACGGGTCGGTCTCAACCACTTCAAGCTCAACGCTCATTGGTAAGTCTAAGGCAACGGGCACTTCACTAACAATAACCACCTGAATGCCATCGGTTTCTTCGTTAATAAACAGAGCTTCGTTCTCAATGCTCTCTTTGCTCAAGTGATAAGGGGTGTAGTCTTCCTTATCCATGAACACATATTCTTCGCCATCAATATACGAAAACATAGCAGGGCGACGAATTAAGTCAGCCATATCTAAGGTGTCTGAGTCTTTAAAGGTTTCATCGTACTTCGCGCCTGTAACTACATGGTACATGCGCATGCGATAAATACTGCCACCGGCACGACCCTGAGGCACAGAGCGTTCTATGTCTCTTACAATGCAAGTTTTTCCGTCAAATACCACGGTGTTATTCTTTTTAATTTCACTAGCCTTAGGCATGGCGACTTCCTATTAATGTGTTTTGTAAGGCATACGCCTACTTTTTTCTCATCTCATTCTCTGCGATTTTGTCTAACTTAGGAAGTGTTTTTGCGGGCTTAGTTTTCTATTAACGCTTTAACATTCGCTAAGGTGTCAGCTTCATTGGCGGGTTTGTCCCAACGAATTCGATGGATACGGGGAAAGCGAAGCGCAACCCCAGATTTGTGCCTTGACGAAGGGTGTACAGCGTCGAAAGCCACCTCCAGCACTAACTCTTTTTTCACTTCTCTCACCGGGCCAAACCGTCCTACGGCATTGCGTCTTACCCAGTTATCTAGTTTTTTAAGTTCTTCATCGGTGAACCCGGAATAGGCTTTTCCGATAGGCAGAAGCTGACTTTCTTCCCAAGCACCAAACGTGTAGTCAGAGTAAAAGCTGGAACGCTTACCGTGTCCGCGCTGTGCATACATCATTACCGCATCCACAACCAGCGGTTCGCGCTTCCATTTAAACCATTGGCCTTTGGGTCTGCCGGGGACGTATTTACTATCTAAGCGCTTTATCATCAGCCCTTCTACCGCACGATTTTGGCACACCTGGGTGTGAAGCTGGCGCAAAGTTTCAGGTGAAGTAGCATTAAGTGTTTCAGAAAGAAACAAACGTCTGTTATCCGTTTTGCTAAACCATTCTTCAAGGGCATCGCGCCTTGCTTTTAGTGTTTTATCTGTTAGATCTTCTCCATTAAGGACCAAAGCATCGTAAACAATAAGTCCCACGGGGGCGGAAGACTGTAGCGCTTTACTCGGTTTCTTTTTATAAAGGCGCTGCTGAAGAGCATTAAAGGTATCCACGTCTGGCTGTGTGGCGGATGAAACCTGTTTACCGCTTTTATTACTACTCGTGCGTTGACTAGCCGCACTTTGAGTAGTCGATTCTTCAAATGGATGAAAGCCATGTTCTGCATTATGGATAACCAGCAGTTCTCCATCGAGCACCATATTGCCGCTTACAGACTCAAGCAGATCAGGGAATGAGTGGCTAATATCATCGCCAGTACGGGAAAAAAGGGCTTTTTCAGGCTTATCATCATCGGTTTTACTACTAGGTCTCTCGTCAGCAGCGCTGATTGACTTAACAACAAGCTGCACTCGAATTCCGTCGTATTTGTTTTCAATTTGCCAAGTGCCTTTGGTGAATGCGTCGATGTCGCTATCTTCAATGGGGTGAGAAAGCATGACCGGGTGAAAAGTGACGGCGTTTTCAATATCAGGCTTATCGGCTTTTCCTTCTAGCCAACTCAGCATCTCTACATAAGGTGGGGTAACCGCATGCCACAGCGTCTCAATTTCTTTGATATCCTTATTGCCGTAGTCGGCCAATATTTGCTTTATAGAGCGAGCCGACACACCTATACGTAATCCCCGCGTGCCTAATTTTAGTAATGCCCAGCGCTGCGCAGGTGTCATTATTGTTAGGTAGTAGGCTAGCGTCTCAGAAACTTTCTGCTTACTGACTGAAGCAAAAGTTTCTACCACCTCGGTAAGCGTGGGTAGTGATTCTGATGGCTCGCTATAAGGCCATAAGTGGGCTACGGTTTCACTAACCTCACCCACATAGTCATAGCTCATGGCAAAAAGCGCCGGGTCGGTATGTTCGGTAATAAGCTTTTTTACCGTGTTTCGTTTAAAGAAGTCGAACCGCAACGTGCCTGCCACAGCAGCAATCGCCCAGCCCCGGTCAGGGTCTGGCGTATTGGCAATGTAGTCGGCGATAAGCTGTGCCTTAGCTTTGTTTCCAGACGTGAAATACAGCTGTTCAAGTAAGTGACTGAATGCTTCCACTAATCGCCTCCTTGTTCTGCTTCATCATAACCGACTAGTGATAGCGCTCTGGCTTTAAACCTCATTTTCTCTGCCTGATACATCAGCGCATCTTCTCTGCCGTGGGTTACCCACACTTCTTTCGGGTTGACTTCTTCAATGGTTTGCAGCAATTCAGGCCAGTCGCAATGATCAGAGATGATAAGCGGTAGCTCGGCATTTTTTTGCTTAGCGCGAGCGCGGATTTGCATCCATCCAGAGGCCACCACAGGGCGCACGTTAGGCAAGCTTCGTGACCACCTATCGGCAAGTGCAGAAGGCGGCGCAATGACTATCTCACCGGCTAACGTTTTTTTATCCGCGACCTCAGACACCGGTATTAACTCGCCTAAGTCTATTCCTAAGTGCCTATAGAGGTCACACAGCTTTAGCTGCGCACCGTGTAAGTAGATGGGCTTGGTGTAGCCCGCCTCGCGCAGCGCTAAAATAACCCGCTGGCACTTGCCTAATGCATATGCGCCTACTAAATGACATCTTTCGGGGAACACTCGAAGCGAATGAAGGAGTTTTTCAATTTCATGTTCTATGGGCGGGTGCTTAAAGACAGGAAGCCCAAAGGTAGCTTCGGTAATCAATACATCGCAAGGTACAACTTTAAAAGGCGGGCAGGTAGGATCGTGACGGCGCTTATAATCGCCGGAAACCACCACGCGGTAGCCTGCATATTCGATAAGAATTTGTGTAGAGCCAAGAATATGGCCTGCTGGATAAAATGTGGCTTTTACATCGTTAAAATTAATGCTTTCACCTATAGCTACAGCGTGCTGGTGAGTAGCCATATCTTCACCGTAGCGGGTTTGCATAATTGCCAGTGTTTCTGGGCTTGCATATACACTGTGATGACCTGCCCGTGCATGGTCAGCGTGACCGTGTGTAACAAGGGCGGTGGCGACTTCATTCATTGGGTCGATGTAAAACTCACCCGGCTCGCAATAAAGGCCAGTATCGTCAGTTTTCAACCAGGTTGATGGGTGCACTACTTATAGTCCTGCCAAATTAGAGAATGCTTGTTACTACGTATTTAACCCAGGTAATCGACCACTTGATATGTACAAGGTAAATTACTCAACTCGGTGTGGACAAGCTAGCTTCTGTAAACTGTCACAAGATATGTCATAATGTATTGAGGTATTGAAAGAAATGAACTTTTTCTCTAGATTTGACGTCTAGTTAGTGAGAGCGTCGCAGGGATGCTCATTTTGAATAAGGATATTGTCACGTGTTACGTGTAAGCGCTTGTGTGCTCGCTTCTTTAACCCTTCCCGTCTTTGCCCAGTCAACTGATATTCAGCATGAAGTCGCATTAGGTTTTTCTGATGTCCGTGATGCAGACGACAACTTTATTGGTGCAAGTTACCGCTACTATTTTGAATCAGTGAATATAGACCAGCAACCCTGGTCGATTAGTCCCTACCTTCAAAGAAAGAACAATGTTTCTGTGGATTATTTTGGTATAGATAACATCGACAGCGTAAATGTTCGAGGAGAATGGTTTTACTCAGATACGCTGGTAATTCGAGGGCGTTACGGGCGTGTAACCAACGACAGTAGATATTTTGAGGAAACATTAAATCGCTATGCTGTAGAAGTATCTACGTTCGCCAACCAGAATTGGGAATACGGCATTGGCGTAGAGTATTTTCACCTAAAAGAAGAGCTTTTTAGTTCCATCGACGCTGGCATTAGCGAAGAGCGTTCAGATTCAGAGTTTAGCTACAGTGCATTTGCGCGATATACAAGCTTTGGGCAGCGCGCTGGTGATTTTTCTCCAGGCTGGGATACAAAATTAAAAGCGACACAGTTTGATGGCGAGTTCTCTGTCGAGCTAGATGCAGATTATTACTTCCGCCCTGATTGGAGCGTGGGAGTAACCTACATTCACGAAAGCAGTGAAGTAATAGGCTCAGACAATGTGATTGAGCTAGGCACTCACTACTGGTTTAACCCGCATTCATCTATTGAATTTGGGTTAGGCTATGATACAGATGAAAATCAATTAGGCTCTGCTACTTTGCTAGGCACTATAAGATTCTAGCTAGTTACGCCAATACGCTATAGGACCAGGCTTTACCTGGTCCTTTTTGGTTGAATTGGATTTATATAACTTCTTTTAGTACGGATGTTAGCTATGAGGTTTTATTTGCCTCTGTCGCCAACTCTTGCTCTTCTACCAAACCATCATCTTGCTTGCTTTGTTGCTTCTTATAAAAGCTGCGCAGATACAGTGTTCTCCATACTGCTTCAAATGGCCCCTGCTCAAAGTGCTTAGTAATAAAATTCGCCAGCAAAATTTGAATTGCTGTAAGCGCAAGGGTAATTAACATCAAATCGAGCAGCGTCACCGTATAGGCAAAGTCGGGATAGTAAGCGGGCATAATCACACGAAACAACACAGCCAAAACAATAGACTGTGTTAGATAGAGGGTAAACGCTACCTTGCCGCAGTTAATAAGCGATTGATACCACCAAGTGGTTGTATTTTTCACTTTGATTAACAGATGAGCGTAGGCAAAAGCACAGAAAATAGCGGGGATACTGGTAAACATAGGAATGACATCTGAGGTTACCTGCTCAAACATTAATTGAGGAATAACAGTAACAACAGAGGTGGCTATGGCAATGATAGCCACTTTTATAAATACAGTAGATGAAAACCCAACGCTAAAGAAACCACTTCTATAAAGGTAGGCACCAAACATCATAAGCCCCATCGACTGCCACAGCATGGAAAAAGGGGCTGCAATAACGGTAGCAAGAACAAAAGCAGCTTGAACTCCTATTTGGAACAAATAACTACTTTGCCATTCCGTAACCTCTTCGGCGTAGGCCTCACTAGACCTAAGGGGCGGTGCGCCACCGTAGTCGTATCCAAGCGTAAGTACTATGCCAAAAACAAGCATAATGATGCTTCCCACGACTAAATATTTAACGCTTTTTGTGCGAAGCGCTTCTTGGTCTAACGTTAAGTGCTTTAGTACAAAGTAGGCGCAAAGACTGTAATAAAGCAGTATGTCGCCGCCAAATATAAACACGCCATGTATTAACCCAAATAAAAATAGCCATTTAAGCCGAGATTTAGAAAAGTCTAAAAAGTTGTGCCCTCGCTTTTGGCAAGCGTCGAATTGAATAGCTAAACCTGCTCCAAACAACAGGCAAAATAAGGTGCGAAATCTTCCATCTAAGAAAAGCGCGCTAACTGTCGAGATAATCTCATCAGATAAAAGTGGCTCTTCAAAAAACGCGTAGCCGGTGTGAAAATTTTGATGATATGCAATGTTTAAAAACAGTATGCCAAGGATTGCTAGACCTCTAATGGCATCTATCGATTGAATTCGCATTTACGTTCCCTGTAATCATATTTTGTAGTTTTACGAGTGTAGTGTAATCGTATTCGAAGTGTCGATGCTTAAAGTGTATCCGAATATTAACTATTGCTAATAACTTTAATCCACTAATAAATAAAAAGTACAGGAGATACTTATTTTTTCAAGAAAGTTAAATTGCGCTGAGCCTATATGGCTATTGCTAAGGCGAAAAGTAAGGTGTTGGCGTATATAAACTTAACTAAGGAATTGGCGTATAAAGCGGAAAAGGCATAACAGATACCATAAATGACATTACTTCCCTGTGCTTTCGCTAAGTGGTTTAAGCAAAAAGGCTGGCAACTACGTGATTATCAACAGACCATGTTGGTGGAAAAAGATAAACATGACTGTACTTTATTGATAGCACCGACAGGGGCGGGTAAAACCTTGTCTGGTTTTCTGCCGAGTTTGGTAGAGCTTAGTGAACTCAATGAAAGTAATGTGTCAGATGAAAACAAGGGTAAGCAGAGTGGGTTTAATGGTTTACATACCCTGTACATTTCACCACTTAAAGCGTTGACTCAGGATATCCATCGCAATCTGTTACAGCCTATTGAAGAAATGTCGCTGCCTATTACTGCTGAAACGCGTACTGGCGATACACCTTCTCATAAGCGTCAGCGACAGCGTAAAAAGCCGCCTAACATCCTACTTACTACCCCCGAATCTCTTATGCTGATGTTGAGCTACGCCGATGCCGATAAGCTTTTCGGCAAGCTAAAACGGGTGATCATCGATGAAACCCACAGCTTAATGGCAAATAAGCGCGGCGACTTTTTATCACTCGCCCTAGCGCGATTAAGCGTGCTTTCACCACACTGCAAACGCATAGGCCTGTCAGCGACTGTAGCATTTCCCGAAACTTTGGGCGCGTGGCTAGCGGGCAGTGACAGTGTTGCTAATATCATTAAAGTAAAAGCGGGGGAGAAGCCAAAAGTTGAGATGCTGCACTCTAAAGCGCGCATGCCTTTTGGCGGTTTTATGGCCCGTTACGCCATTGATGATATCTATGAGGCCATAGAGAAGGCACAGACCACGCTGGTTTTTGTTAATACCCGCGCTCAGTCTGAGCTTCTATTTCAAATGTTGTGGGAAGCAAACAAGGCTGCGCTTCCCATAGCGCTTTATCACGGCAGTTTGAGCAAAGAGCAAAGGCGAAAAACCGAATCCATGATGGCAAGCGGAATGCTAAGAGCAATTGTATGTACTTCTGCGTTAGAGTTAGGTATCGACTGGGGCGACGTCGACAAAGTCATTCAAGTAGGTGCTCCGAAAGGCGTAAGCAGGCTGCTGCAAAGGATAGGGCGAGCGAACCACAGGTTAGATGAGCCTAGCGAAGCGTTACTTGTACCAGCCAACCGTTTTGAAGCGCTGGAATGCCAAGCGGCCATTACGGCCATTGAAAAAGGTGAACTTGATGGCGAAAGCCCTCAGCCAGGCGCGCTAGACATCATTCCGCAGTTTATCTTGAACTGTTTATGTAGCAAAGCTGATAGCCCGGGTGCCTTGTATCAAGAGATACTTACTGCAACGCCTTATCAAGGGTTAGATAGAGACGATTTCGATAAACTGTGGCGCTTCACCCAAGACGGAGGCAGTGCACTAAATGCGTATGAACGGTATCAGCGCCTGACCAGAAATTATGATGGCACGTACTCGCCAGCAAATCGTCGGGTTATTCAACGACACAGACAAAACATAGGCACAATTGTTGAGGCAGGGCGACTTAAAGTAAAGCGCATTAGAAGAGGGAATCAGGGCAAGATCATCGGTGAAGTAGAAGAATATTTCGCCCAGCAGTTAACGCCCGGAGATACCTTTTATTTTGGCGGAGAAGTACTTCGCTTTGAAGCTATTCGCGACATGCAGCTTCACGCCAAGCCGGCCAAAGCGAAAGAGCCTAAAATACCAAGCTACGCGGGTGGGCAAATGCCTCTTTCTACTTATTTAGCGGAAGGGGTGAGAGCGATTTTAGCTACTCAAAAGTCGTGGAAAGCCTTGCCGGTACAGGTACAAGAGTGGCTTAATCTTCAGCAGGCGTTCTCGCAGCTACCTAGCCCGGACAAAGTGCTGGTGGAGCAGTTTCCATTTAGACAGGCGCACTATACCTTGTACTACACCTTCGACGGACGCAAAGCGAACCAAACCTTAGGTATGTTGTTAACGCGGCGAATGGAAAAAATGGGCATAAAGCCGTTAAGCTTCAGCGTGACTGATTATGGTTTGTCGGTGGCATCAGTAAACGCCATCACCCAAGGGCAGTTACAGCAGCTGTTTCAGCCGGATATTCTGGGCGACGAGTTAGAAGACTGGATGTTACAGGCGCCTATGCTTAAACGCTCGTTCAGGCAAGTAGCGGTAGTGAGCGGGCTGACCGAACAGCGTTATCACGCCAGCCAAAAAACCATGAAGCAGGTCACCTTCTCTACGGATCTTATTTACGATACATTGCGTGAACACGACCGTGATCATATTTTACTGAAAGTAGCCAGGGCTGATGCTGAGCGAGAGTTACTCGACTTACGGCGACTCGCTAACTTACTCATTCGCTACGTAGATTCAGCGACATTAGTTAACCTTGAAAAACCGTCGCCCATGGCTATTCCTATTGTGCTTGATGTGCGCAGTGAACAAGTAAAAGGCGCTGGTGCGCAAGCCATTATTGAGCAAGCTAATTTATACGCCGAAGCCGAAACCATGTTAGACGAAGTTCGCGCGTTACTCTCAGGGGCTAGTGTTGAATAGGGGTGGACTAAACAGAATATTCAAACTTCGCTTTCCCATATTAACGATGTACCTCACGCCTGATGCTTTACTTAATAAACATTTGCGGTAAGTCCTTGAACAGGAAAGCTAAATAATATTTCGTTAAATAAACGTGCAGCTTTACCCAAGTAATAAAAACTCACAAACGAAAAATAAAGAGGATAATTTGGCAATAACCGACGCGTGGCTCACTGAAAAAGTCAGTCAGCGCCACATCACTATCACGAAATATGCAGACTATCTGTGGTTATTAGACGCACGTGGCGTGGCGTATTTACCCGCATGCGACTGGCTGATTGTTTCTGATCTTCACCTAGAGAAAGGCAGTTATTTACGCAGTTATGCGAACCCCTTACCCAGCTTAGATTCCACCGCCACACTCAAACGCCTGGAAGGCATTATTGATGATTACCAGCCCAGGCGAGTAATAAGTTTAGGGGACAGTTTTCACGATAAACACAGCATGTCTCGTATGACTATTGAAGACCGTCAGCACCTATGTAGGCTTGTTGATAAAGTGAAAGAGTGGATGTGGGTAGAAGGCAACCATGACCCAGATCTGCCTGAAGGCATTCCAGGCACGCCATGTTTTGAAGTAGTGCTAGATAATATGGTATTCAGGCATGAGCCGGAATTAAACGAAAAGCGAGCGCAAGTTATCGGTCACTATCACCCTAAAAAGCGCACCACCATTTCTCGACGGCGTTACTCGGGCAAATGCTTTACCAACAACAACAGTCTATTTGTAATGCCGGCCTTCGGGCAGTTCACCGGTGGGTTAGACATAGACGAAGACGTAATGCTAGCGCTTCTTCCCAAGCTGACCCGTCAGGTTTTCATGCTCTGTGAAGGCATTATCTTCAAAATATAGCACCCCATTTATTTGGGTTAGTCGCGCCAGCGTTTGGTTAACTCGTCGTAAGCGTCTATGCGGCGGTCACGGAAGTAAGGCCAAATGCGCTTAACCTGCTCGGTACGTTCCATATCAAGCTCCACTGATAGCGTTGTTTCACCCTCAGCTTCAGCTTTTGCCAAAATCTCGCCCTGCGGCCCTGCTATGAAGCTTTGCCCCCAGAACTGAATGCCCGGGTCGCCCTCAACGGGTGACGCTTCAAAGCCAGTGCGGTTCGCAACGATTACCGGTACTGAGTTTGCTACAGCATGAGAACGCTGGATTGTTTCCCATGCGCCGTGCTGACGGGTACGCTCTTCTTCTGTGTCAGTTAAGTCCCAGCCAATAGCAGTAGGGTAGAACAACAAGTCTGCACCTGCCATTGCCATTAGACGTGCCGCTTCTGGGTACCATTGATCCCAACATACCAATACGCCAAGTTTACCTACGCTGGTTTCAATAGGCGTGAAGCCCATATCGCCCGGTGTGAAGTAAAACTTCTCGTAAAAGCCCGGGTCGTCAGGAATATGCATTTTGCGATATTTGCCCGCAATTTCTTTACTGCGGTCAAATACTACGGCGGTGTTGTGATATAAACCTGAACCGCGCTTTTCAAAAAGCGACGTTACTAAAACGATATTGTGCTTTTCGGCGAGTTCACCAAAAAAGTCTGTCGCTGGTCCAGGAATGGGCTCAGCCAAATCAAAGGCGTCAGTATCTTCTTGCTGACAAAAGTACAAAGTGCTGTGCAGTTCTTGAAGCAAAATACACTCGCAGCCCTCAGCCGCTAATTTGGCGATTTGCTCGGCACTTTTATTCCAGTTCGTTGCTTTATCGTTGTCAGCAACGGCCTGTTGTACCAGGCCAACTTTTAGCTTAGCTGGACGCATGTAATGACACTCCTTTTTTTAAGGTGGTGATAATCGAATCTTTTAATGTATTTGTGGGTACTTGCATGGAAATACAATGCAAGCTGCCGTATTGTCTTACGAGTACACTGCAGTCAATTGGTTCAACAATATGATTGGGATGTGCTTTTTGCACAATCTCAATGGCTTCGGCATCTTCTTCTTCACCATACACAGGCAATAAAATCGCATTATTACAAATCAAGTAATTGGCATACGATGCCGGCAAGCGATCCCCTCCATCATTAACGATATTAGGCAGCGGTAAATGAAATTGTTCATGCTCTGGCAATTCAAGGGCGCATTCGTCGCATAACGCTTTCAACCCTTCGAAGTGACTGTCGTTAGGGCGGTTGTTACACGCCTGAATTACTAAGCCTTTATTCGGGGTAAAGCGCACTAGAGTGTCAATATGACCGTCGGTATCATCGCCTTCTAAATGACCATGCTGCAATATAGTAACCTTGCTGCAACCCAGCATATCTTTAAAAGTATCTTCGTAAGCACTGAGCGACATGTCGCCATTTCGCTCAGGGTTTAGTAAACATTGTGCCGTGCTTAATAAGTGGCCGCTCTCGTCGATTTCTAACGCGCCACCTTCCGCTACAATAGGGCTGCTGCGAAGCACAGATTTACACATGGCAGCAAAATAACGCTGATTGGCCAGGTTATCTTCAGAGGCGATAAATTTGTTACCCCAGCCGTTAAAGCGAAACTCTACGGGAGAGCCATTGCCCTCGCCGTCTTTACAGGTGATAAAGCCATAATCACGCATCCAGGTGTCGTTAAAGGATGCCGGAACAATTAGCACTCGGGCGTTCTCTGGTAAACGGGGTTTGAGGTCATCTACGTCATTCGGCGCGCATAACAAAATAACACCGGCATTATTGCGGTTTACTGCTGCAATCACATTTAGATAGGTCGCTCTCGCTTCTTCCAACCATGGTGCCCAGTCGGTGTTTGCGTGCGGCCATGCCAACATAACTGCATCAATGTCATGCCATTCAGGCGCCATAATACGGTTGCCGTGCATAGTAGAATTCCAAGTCGCTTTAAAATAGGGTTCGGATTATAGCCATGCCTCAGCAGGAGACCAAGGCAAATGGCGATGAAATTAATTGGCGGTAACGATTACTTTAAGCCATAGCTAAAAACTTGCGTAATCGAAGAGAGCGCGACTTTTACTTTAAATGTCGCCCACCATTAAGGTGTAATGTTTGACCTGTTATGTAATCGCTATCAAATAAATAATTCATTGCTTTAACGGCCTCTTGCGCGCCGGGTACTATCTCTAACAATGATTTTTTTAACGCCTTCTTTCTGTAGGTTTCATCATCGCCTTCGTTAAACATAAGCAGGGCAGGGGCAACACTGTTCACTTTTACATGCGGAGATAACTTTTTAGCAAATGAGAGGGTTAAGTTATGAAGGGCCGCTTTGCTTGCTGCATAAGCCATATGTTTCTCGCTGCCTGTCTCCTGAACATAGTCCGTCATATGAATGATGTCAGCTTGCCCTTCACAGTTACACAGTGCTTCTTCAAGTGCCAAATTTATGCGATAGGGAGCGACAGCATGAATCATCATCATGCGCTCCATTAAACCTTGCTTGTTGGTATGCGCTTTCTCTTGTGCCCAATCAGAAGCGTTGTGGATCACTCCTCGATAGGTTTTACTGATTGCCTTAATCTCATCAATTGCTCGATCAATAGACGCCTCAGTGCTAAAATCCGCCTGTATGACTGTAGCGCCTTTATCCTTGAGCAGTGCAATACTTGAGCGATGAGTTCGATAAGTCACAACTACGTGGTGGCTTTGTTCGAGTAAGTTCTGTGCCATTGCTAAGCCTAAACGTTGGCTTGCGCCTGTTATTAATACAGGTGATTTCAAGATAATGTCCTTTTTAGAGAAAGGTAACAGTCTTTATATTTTGTGCTAAGTGCACAGCAGGTAGCAATGACATTAAATAAAAGTCATGTTGCCAAGTTATCGATCTCTAACGAAGCGAAAGTCGTAGAAGATCAAAAAAGAAGTATTAACGGATAAAGTAATGTTAGCAAAAGAAGCGGTAATTGTGCGTGACGCACTAGACCCCTCTATATCAGAGCCAGCGCAACGTGTACGAGACGCATTAGAAGCCAAGGGTTTAGAAACCCCAATGGTGGAAAATGGTCTTACTGACGATCAAAAGCGCAAACGTATTGAAAGTGCTATGCGTGACGTAATGGACACGCTTGGACTTGATCTAACTGACGACAGCTTGTGTGACACGCCAGCGCGCATTGCCAAAATGTATGTCAATGAGATTTTCGGTGGTTTGGATTATCGCAAGTTCCCTAAGATTACTGCTATCGAAAATAAGATGCAGATTGACCAGCCTGTTCAGGTGTCTGACATCAGCTTAACAAGTACTTGCGAACATCATTTTGTGACCATTGATGGTACTGCGACAGTATCGTACATACCTAAAGATACTGTGATTGGTCTTTCAAAAATAAACCGTCTCGTCGGCTTTTTTGCTCAGCGTCCTCAGGTACAAGAGCGCCTAACACAGCAGGTGTTAGTTGCACTGCAAACATTAACGAATACAGATGATGTTGCTGTAAGCATTAATGCAACTCACTATTGCGTAAAGGCGAGAGGAATTCGAGACACTAATTCTTTTACAAGAACCTCTGCATTAGGCGGTCGTTTTTTAACAGATAGCGAATTGAAACGAGAGTTCTTTCGTTAAGTAAGTTGTAAGTGCTTTTACGTTCAAAAAAAGCCGCTTTTAAAGCGGCTTTTTTGTCTCTTATGTCATTTATTACTTGATGAGGTGTTCGCTATCTAGAGCATCTACAATGAGATTAATCCGACCGCCAATACCATCGGCGGCAGTAAGACTGAGTATTTTGTTACAACAACTACAAGGCTCATGTTGTTCGTGATACATATCGCGAGTGGTGTTTAATTGAAAATCATTGATTGCGCCGCAATAAGGGCACATGTATTCCAACATACTTTCACTTTGCATCGTTCTATCGGTTACCATGTTTTACATATCCATATGACGTAAGTCTAAATCCAGTGTGTGAGAAAATAACTGGTATTGCTTTTGCCATAAGCTTTAAAAAAGCTAATAGTTAGCAAGATACAAACCACACACATAGGTAAAGCGCGATTTTCGTGCTAAACAATCTGTAAGCTGCGTCGAGTCACCGCTTTTGCGAAATTGTCTCACGATAAATTGGAAATATTGCCACCCACCACTAAAGTATAGTCGGTAATTCTTTTGCTGCCTTTGTAATTCGCGGCTTTCTTAGTAAGTAGTTGGCGACAAAGGTAATTAAATTTGTCGGCGGTAACTCACCAGTCACGGGGCTAGTAACAGGTGGGGTACCGCGTATAAGAGGTTTTATTAGTCAGCTAATAGCCATAGCTGCTGAAAGGGAGTAAGTACAATAGGTGTTGATTCCATCGACACGTTATCGCCTGATAGCAAATCCACGCTTGATATGCAGTCTACTGTCGTCAAAAGGGAACGCGGAAGCTGCTGCTCGTGTTCACTGAAATTACAAACGACGAGGAGTTTTTCACCTTTGGTATTTTCTCGCATGAAAACAAAGCAATGTTGATTATCAGAATCTAGTATATGTGTTTGAGCTTGCCCGAAAATGGCGTACTGTTTTCTAATCCCAATCATTTTCTGTAAGCCTGAAAATATACGAAGGCTTGCCATTTCCGCCAAGCTTGCAGGTGCTGTTTGACCAAGCGCTAAAGCGGTGTCTTCATTATTAACCGCGATACGATTTACCCATCTATCATCATGCTTTTTACTTTCGTCGAATCGATAGCTATAGTCATTAAGCTTTCCAATTTCATCGCTTGAATACAGTAATGGGATTCCACCTATGCTGAACGTTATCCCATATAACAGCAGCATACGCTTTACCGCTTCTTCAATGCCTTTCGTATCATTAGCCTGCAGTGCGCCTTCTAGCCCGCACAAAGATGCCAGTGACCCACATACACGACAATCCCCGTTGCTCGGGTTTTCTGCAAACGGTACACCGTTTGCGAAACTTCCCTCAAAACGACCGGTGTAGAACTGATTCAAAAAATAACGATGATCGAACGGGTTTATGCCTAATTCATCAGCGACAGCATCGTCAAAAGTCCAACCTATGTCATCGTGACAGCGCACGTAGTTCACCCATGTACACTCGTCTGAAATAGCAAAGCTCTTTTTCATCGACTGTGTGAGCAGGCGGGTTTTGCGTGTTGCCAATGAGTTCCAGAGTAGCGCCATTAACAAGGGGTTATAGGACAGCTGACATTCGTCTTTATCGATATACTTGAGCACTTCATCCGGATGAACGATAGCCTCTGATTTGAATACCACCGCTGGCGCAACAATTTGCAAACAACAATTAAATGCTTGAATAAGCACGTGGGCCTTCTCTTGATTCTCACAATTTGTACCAAGTTCTTTCCAAATGAATGCCAATGCGTCTAAACGCAGAGCGGCGCTACCAACATTAGCCAAAAATAACATTTCAGAGGTAATTGCGTTGAATACTTCAGGGTTGCTGTAGTTTAGATCCCACTGAAAGCTATTGAAGGTCGTCCAAACCCACTTTTTAATCTGCTCATTGTAGGTAAAGCTGCCCCTTCTTACTTGAGGAAAAATCTCTCTTAGCGTTTCTTCATATTGGTCGGGAATGGTCTTGTCATCAAACAAGTAATAATAGTTTTGGAATTGCTTGTCGCCTTTAAGTGCAGCTTTTGCCCACGCATGTTCGTCAGATGTGTGATTAAAAACAAAGTCGAGCACAAGGTTAATTCCTTCCTTTTGGAGAGCCGACGCAAGCTTTTCTAAATCTTTCATAGTGCCTAACGAGGAATTTACCTTGCGATAGTCCGATACTGCATAACCGCCATCACTGTCTCCTTTAGGTGCATCGTATAAAGGCATTAGGTGGACATAAGTTACACCGAGAGCTTTGAAGTAAGGGATTTTATCGTGTAAGTCATTCAGCGTAGGCCCCATTAAGTCCACATAGCAAGCCATACCGACCTGTTGCTGATCGCGATACCATAGAGGAGATTTAAGCCTTTCATTATCGAGCTTTTTGAGCGCCGGCTTTCGACTTTTCAACCCATCTCTTAATATTTCAATGAGTTTTTGTAAATGAAAATAGCAGTCGTACTGATGTCCATAAACATAAGTATAGTTTGTGAAAAGACGAGGAAAGTGAACTTTTAATCGCTTAGTAAACGTGGCCGCATCTTTCTTTGAAAGGCCTGATAAATCAGTGGATGCCAGGATGCGCTCCAAACATAAACTACTATCGGCAGCATAGCTCATAAAAAACTCCAAAGTATAACGCGACTGCGCGTCTAATAACCCTATCCTAATTGTCAGGTTTACAGGCTTTTTAAATTCTGTTAACTTTTATCTTAAACGATTAAGTCTTGTTTTCCAAGTTAGACTAAAGTTTTGATACCAAGCCAATAGCATTTTTTGTTATCAAACTTTTTACATCGTTCTTTTATTGATTAGATTATGAAAAGTGGGTGCTTCAGATTTCTTTGTCTGCTATCGCCCACATGCTTTGATTAAGAGTATGTAGACGTAAAACACCTTCATACCGATGTTGTGAGACCGACTATGCCAAGCCAAGACCGTAGCAGTAGAGTTATTAGGTGGTTAACCTACCTCATGTTCATGATGTTTGCTATGACATCAGATTCAGTGGGCGAGATCATTAAAGAAGTTAAAGTGGCGTTCTCTGTCACTAATGTACAAGCGAGTTTAATGCATTCTTTGCCCATGCTGGGTATTGCCCTATCTGGTTTATTTTTAGGTTTTTTAGCAGATAAATTAGGCCGTAAGCCAACAATCATCATTGGTTTAGCATTGTTTGGTATAGCTTGTTACAGCTTCCTAATTGCTAATGACTTCTTGTTGATCGTTAGTTTGATGAGCTTATCAGGGGTAGCCGTTGGTATTTTCAAAACGGGGGCGCTCGCGTTAATTGGTGATATATCGTCATCTACTAAACAGCACACAGCAACTATGAACGGCGCAGAAGCATTCTTTGGCGTAGGTGCAATTATCGGCCCGTTAATCGTTGCATACCTTATTCATCAAGGCGTTGCTTGGCAGTGGCTTTATGTCATTGCCGGTGGAGTTTGTACCATACTGATAGTGGGGGCGTTATTAGTTAAATATCCTGCTTATACTCGAAAAACAGGAACCGGTGAAGAAAAGGTATCAATAGCGCAAAGTCTGAAACTGGTTAAAAATCCCTATGCATTGGGCTTCTCAATAGGCGCATTTCTCTATGTTGCGGCAGAAAGCGCAATTTATGTGTGGATGCCGAGCTATTTAGTGTGCGATGCAACCACACTTAGGGCTACCTATGATTGTTACACAGAAGGCTTTTCACAAACGCTGGCCATATATTCAGTCACCGCTTTCTTTATTCTCCGAGCTGCAGGACGATTTGTAGGTATTTGGATGATGTCTCGCTTTAACTGGGCACTAGTGCTGATGTTGTTCACTGGCGCGATTGTATTGTGCTTTGGTTTAGGTTTATGGGGTGGAAAGCAGGTCGCGCTTTACTTGTTCCCTTTAACAGGTATCTTCATGTCGGTCATTTACCCTACGTTTAATTCGAAGGGGATAAGCTGCTTCCCTAAACACCAGCACGGCAGCGTGGCAGGGGTTATCTTGTTCTTTACCGCTGCTGGCGCAGCGGCTGGTCCTTTTATTATGGGTCTTGTAAGTGATGCTAACGGAGGCGATGCCAAATACGGTTTTATGGTGGCAACAGGGTTTGCGGGGCTGTTATTTGTGGGCTTGGTGTATAACTATGTCAAGAATCCTACAAAGGCGCGTTTGTCTGAAATAGAAGCAAGTGAATACGCTAACTAATCATCGTTTTTTCTTAGGCTTGTCCTCAGCAGGTCTTATTTCCTTTTAAGCAGTGCCGGGCTAAGTTCCGGCACTGGTTTTTCTTATCATTGTTGTTTAATCTTCACTTATTCAAGTATCACCGCTAATTGTAATCACGCTCAATGGATGAATTAAAACAAGCCCAAGCTCTTTACGACACCCTTGTGGAGTTCGCAGTGACCTACAGCTTCCAAATTGTAGGTGCCATCATCATTTTCCTGCTTGGTTGGTGGGTTGCCAATAAAATAGGCCATGTGGTTGAAAACCTCATGGTAAACAAAAAAATTGACGTTACGCTAAGCCGGTTTACCGGTGGTATATGCAAGCTGGTAGTGCTTGGAATAGTAATCATCATCGCCCTTGGGAACGTGGGGATCAGCGTTACTCCATTAATTGCGGCGCTTGGTGCAGTTGGCTTAGGGGCCGGTCTCGCAATTCAGGGCATGCTGGCAAATTACGCCGCAGGTTTTACTATAATCATCACCCGTCCGTTTGTAGTAGGAGATACTATTCGGGTTCGTGGCGTTGCCGGAGTTGTTGATCAGGTTATGCTGCCTTATACCATTCTTATCGATGAAGATAATGTGCAAATCCAAATTCCCAATAAGCTCATTGTAGGGGAGATCTTGCATAACTCGGCTGAAAACATGCTTATAGAGCTAGATATTGGCGTTGCTTACTCTAGTAATGTAGATAGTGTCATTGAAGTCATTCGACATGCAGTTGCATCTGTTGACGGTGTTAGTTCAGAAAAAGCACCTGCTATTGGTGTCGATAATTTTGGCGACAGTAGTATAAATTTTGGCGTTCGGGTTTGGGCACCGGCCGTAAGACATTTCGAAGTTCGCTATGCGCTAAACCATGCCATTTTTAATGCGCTCCAACAGCACAATATTGATATTCCATTCCCGCAACGGGAAGTAAGAATGCTGGACTAGAGGTAGTTTCTTTCTACAAGCTTTTTGTTAAATAAATGCCGAATAACTACTTAGCTGTTCGGCATTATTTTTAAAGTTCGTAAAGCTCTAACGGTAAACCATCAGGGTCTTGAAAGAACGTAAAACGCTTGCCTGTATATTCGTCAGTTCTTACCGGCTCACATTCCACACGTTTATTCGTTAAATGATCAATCATTTCATCTAGGTCGTCTACTTTGAACGCCAAGTGTCTTAGCCCTTGTGCTTCTGGACGAGATGGCCTCTGGGGTGCCCCTGGAAACGAAAATAACTCAATTTGACTTCCATCTGGTAAACCAAGGTCGCATTTATATGAATCCCTGGCTTCTCGATAATTTTCGTCAATGATGGAAAAACCTAGTACGTCCGTGTAAAACGTTTTTGAACGTGGATAGTCGCTACAAATAATAGCGACATGATGAAAGCCTTTTAGCATAGAATTTCCTTTTGTGTGCCTACGGCATCTCTTGGCCGCGAGCAACTTCAAATAACTTGTACCAGTGTTCGCGAGACAGGTGAACGTCCACTGCTTTATGGCTAGATTTAATTCGCTCTATATTTGTGCTGCCTAGCACCGGTGCAATATTCGCAGGGTGTCGCATAAGCCATGCTAGAACAATGGCTTCAGGGGTTGTTTGGTATTCGCTTGCAAGTTGCGCTACTAATTCTGCGGTAGCAGCGTCTGAGTTAGTTTCGGTTTTCGCCCCTGTATATTTTCCTTGAGCCAAGCTTCCCCAAGCCTGAAGCTGAACATTATTCATCATACAATACTCAAGCGTGCCTGGCGCATAACCTATGTTGCGATTAGCCGCACTATTGCTGGTGATGCCGTCTTCTAGCCAATCTCTAAATCCAAGGCTCATTTCAAGTTGGTTGGCAACAATAGGTGTCGAAAGTGCTGATTGAAGGTAGTTTATTTGGTGACCGTGCATATTAGACACACCCACGTGTTTTATCTTTCCCTGTTGCTGCAGAAGTAATAAGGTGCCAGCCACTTCTTCAAGTTCCATAAGCGGGTCGGGGCGATGTAACAGCAGTATATCAAGTTGCTCGATACATAGACGAGAAAGAATACCTTCAACAGAAGTGTGAATATGCTTTGCCGAGAAATCGTAACGCTTTGGTCCTAAATCATCTTCAAAGCGTATTGCACATTTAGATTGAATAAGCATTTTTTCTTTAAGCTCTGGAGCTTGCTTAAGCGCTTCACCAAAGGCAGTTTCTGCTTTACCGAATGTGTAAATATCAGCATGGTCAAAAACGTTAATATCTAAGTCTAGTACAGCGTCGATGATTGATCTTGCTTGGGTAACATCGGCTTTAGTAACGGGGTCATTATTCCAGCCCCCACCTAAGCCCATGCATCCATAAATTAGGCGGCTTGCATGTGGAAAGTGTGCATTCATATGATTATCTCTTCTTAGTAGTGTGAGTGAACAAAAGTATTCATGCACTCAGTAAAAGCTTTGGCGCTTATTTTTATTTGTAACAAGGCGGTACTCTAGTATGACTTTGCTGATAATAAAAGCTTGATTAGGCGAGTGTATTTTTACTGTCGACAGTTAACACCTCAGACTTTTTCTCATGTGCAAAGGGTCAAGAAGATCAAAATTGCCGGTGTGAGCATATTAATAATGTAGTGAGTACTCATCACTGCACATCATTACAGAGAAAAGAGGGTTTATGCTGAAAAAATGGTTTCTAATTGCAATGGCAAGTGCACTACTTGTTGGGCTATCTGGCTGTACCGGAGTACCGGATAACGTAAAGCCAGTTAAAGATTTCGAGCTTCCTAGGTACTTAGGAGAGTGGTATGAAATCGCGCGCTTCGACCACAGTTTTGAAGAAGGGCTAAGCGAAGTCACAGCAACTTATAGTATGCGCGATGATGGTGGCGTGAAAGTTATCAATCGCGGTTACTCAAAAGAAGAAGGTACGTGGGATGAAGCTGAAGGGAAAGCATATTTTGTAGAGTCTGAAACCACAGGACATCTAAAGGTGTCTTTTTTCGGACCGTTCTACGCCAGCTATGTAATCATGGAATTAGACAAGAAAGGTTACCAATATGCGCTAATTACAGGGCCAGATAAAGACTACCTTTGGATATTAGCAAGAACGCCTTCCATTTCAGATGAGGTTCGCGCCCGTTTGCTAGAAAAGGCAAGGGCAGCTGGGTACGACACTAACAAGCTTATTTGGGTAGAGCACGGGCAGTCAAACTCGTAGTGATTTCAAAGGGGATGTTCTGCGCGCACAGTGGGAATTGTGCTATTATTGCGCGCACTCCCCCTCTGTTTGAATAAGTACTAAGAGAGACAAGGCATGCAAACGCTCACCATTACCACGCCAGATGATTGGCACCTTCACTTTCGCGATAACGAAATGCTTGCTGAAACAGTGCCAGCAACGGCACGTTGTTTCCAGCGCGCTATCGTTATGCCGAATTTAGTACCACCAGTAGTTAATGCTGAAATGGCGATGGCATACAAAGGGCGAATTGAGGCTGCGCGACCTCAAGGCAGTAATTTTGAGCCATTAATGACTCTATTTCTGACTAACCAAACTACTGCGCAAGACATTGTTGATGCAAAGCAAGCAGGCGTAACCGCATGTAAGCTTTATCCAGCAGGTGCGACGACCAATTCGGATGCAGCGGTAAAAGGTATTCAGGCTTTGTACCCAGTATTTCAAGCCATGCAAGAGCAAGGTTTACTCTTGTTAATTCACGGTGAAGTAACCGAGCATCACATTGATATTTTTGATCGTGAAAAAGTGTTCATAGACACACATTTAGGCCCCATCGTTGAAGCATTTCCTAAGCTGAAAGTGGTGTTCGAACACATTACCACAGCAGATGCGGCAAGTTTCGTAGCAAACGCGAGCGAATTTGTAGGCGCCACTATTACGCCTCAACATTTATTGCTTAACCGCAACGATTTGCTTGTTGGTGGCGTACGTCCCCATAACTATTGCTTGCCAGTGCTTAAGCGCAACACTCATCAAAAAGCTTTACGCGATATGGTGGCAAGTGGCAACAAAAAGTTCTTTTTAGGTACCGATTCTGCACCTCATGCTAAGCATAAAAAAGAGAATGCTTGCGGGTGTGCAGGTTGTTACAGCGCATGGTCTGCCATTGAGCTTTATGCCGAAGTGTTCGAACAGCTAGGTGTAATAGACAAGCTTGAAGGCTTTGCGAGCCATTACGGCGCAGACTTTTATGGTTTACCGCGAAATACGACTACAATGACATTAGTGAAAGAGTCGTGGACGGTGCCAGAACAAGTAACCCTAGCTGACGGTACCGATATGGTTCCATTTTTTGCGGGGCAAACACTACAGTGGAAATTAGAAAAAGCATTTCAAGTGTAGGCTTATTTGTTATTGTTTTGACGTGTGCCCTGTGGAGCTTATCCACTTGGGCACAAGTTTTCTATTATTCTCACGCCCAAGACCTGCCGAACGCCATATCTTCTCATCAAAAGCCTATGATTCATGGCAAGCGTTAGTTGAAGCACTTATCAACAACGAGATTGATACTATTTTCGGCTCCCAAGGAGCAATTGACTTTGGATGTAACCCAAATCAATTTAAATGTGAGACAATACGCCTTACAAGCAAATACGATATTTCAACGGCCTACCTAGCAATATCAAAGAAAGACACCTGTGTTTTAGTGCTCGAAAAGCTAAAGTTAGCGGCGGCCGGTGTGAAAATGAGCGACAAATTTAATGAGCGGCTTTCTTCGTGGAGTGACATGGTGTCCCAAGAATATGGCATTGCTCATCATACCGAACATGGTGTAGTGCACCTTTGGAACCCAAACTAATGACAGTTGAAACAGTTAAGCATTTAGATATAAACCCTGCCATCGTTAAGGCGTTAGACTCTCAAGGTATTTACCAACTCTCTCCAATACAGGCGCAGTCGCTACCCGAAGCGCTGCAGGGTAAGGATGTCATCGGACAGGCGCAAACAGGTAGCGGAAAAACTTTGTGCTTTGTTATCCCCGCCCTGCAGCACATTGAAGTAAACGATTTTACCACGCAAGCCATTATGCTTTGCCCAACCCGTGAGCTTGCCGACCAAGTAGCGCAGCAGTGTCGTACCGCGGCTAAAAATATCGGCAATATTAAAGTGACCACCTTATGTGGTGGGCAGCCCATGGGTCCACAAATACAGTCGTTAAAGCATAGCCCTCACATTATCGTAGGTACTCCTGGCCGTGTGATGGATCATGTGGAAAAACGTCGTATTGATTTAAGTAGCGTAAAACTACGTGTGCTTGATGAAGCGGACCGTATGTTAGATATGGGCTTTGAAGACGATTTACGTATTATCTTCGGACAGACGCCAACGCAAGTGCAAACACTTCTGTTTTCTGCAACGTTCACCGAGCAAATTGAGCGTGTAGCCAAGCAGTACTTGCACAACCCCGTAACCTGTAAAGTAGAAGCGCAAGAGAGCAAGCCTGCAATTACCCAGTTGGGTTATAACGTGTTGCCTCATACTCGAACCCAGGCGCTAAAAGCAGTGTTAACCGAATACCAGCCTAAAAATGCGATTGTTTTTTGTAATCGCAAAACACAGGTAAATGAAGTCGTTGAAGAGCTTATAGAAGATGGCTTTAGCGCTAAAGGCCTTCAAGGTGACATGGAACAGCACCAAAGAACCTCTGTGCTTATGCAGTTTGCTAGCGACTCTCTTCAAGTACTGGTTGCCACCGATGTTGCCGCGCGAGGGCTTGATATTGATGATGTTGCCTGCGTAATTAATTACACGGTAAGTGAAGAGCCGGAAACCCATATTCACCGCATTGGTCGCACGGCGCGAGCTGGCGCTCAGGGCATGGCAGTCACGCTAGTGAGCGATGACGAAGAGCACTTTTTGCGAAAAATAGAAGTATTGCAAGAAAGCGATATTCCACTTAAAGGCGCACAAAGCCTGCGTTTTCACAAAAACAAAATCACTCAGCCTGAATTCACTTGTATTTCACTAAGCGCCGGTAAAAAGGAAAAGCTTCGCCCAGGCGATCTGGTGGGTGCACTTACCAAAGATGCGGGCATTCCTGGCGACGACTTAGGCAAAATTAAAGTGCAAAACAGCATGAGTTTTGTCGCAGTGAAAACGCGAAGCGTGAAAAAAGCCATGGCGCACTTTAGAGAAGGAAAAATTAAAGGAAAGCGTATTAGAGCCCGAAAGCTTTAAAATGCACTCTTAGATCTAAGTACTGACGTTATTCAATGGAGGGTTGAGTGTGGTCGCTGAAACTGACTTGAGCGTGTTACTGAAAAATTTGAATCCTGTGGCGAGTAGTGAAAATTACGTTTTTACTACTTTGCCTGCTGACAGATTAACCAGCACGTTAATTTCAATAGCTAAGGGTATGTTTCAGGAACGCGAGGGCACTACGCTTATTCTTCCGGTTGCGGCAGCTGAGAAAGCTAACTTGCCATTTGAAGGTTATTACCGCTGTATAACCTGTGAAGTGCATTCTAGTTTGGAAGCGGTAGGCATGACTGCCGCTATGTCCACTGCGCTGGGTAAGGCAGGAATTAGCGCTAACGTGGTGGCCGCTTATTATCACGACCATATCTTCGTGCCAGCTGAAAAAGTCGAGTTGGCGATAGACGTTTTAACTTCGCTGTCTAACTAGGCCTGCCCCTTTTCTTCCTGCCGGTGCTCTTTTTTCAAAAACGCATCAATCAGCCCCATGGTTAAGCAATATTGCGCACCATAGTAAGTTGTCATTACCCAAAAGATAGACAGTGGAAGCGGGGTTTTGAAAACCGACTGGGCGAGAATGGCATCTGATACCACAAAAAAAGCCCCAGTTTGGTGAATTAAACATGGGGCCTTAGCTGTTTTGTTTATGTACGCGACTCTTTATGTACTGTGATTAGAGAACACGAATTACCAAATTTTCACGCGTTCTTCTGGTGGCAGATACAACGCATCGTCTTCGGTTACGTTAAACGCTTCGTAAAATTCAGGTACGTTGCGCACAGCGCCATTGGTACGGAATTTAGTAGGGGAGTGCGTGTCGGTCTGCACTTGGCTGCGCAACGCTTCCTCGCGGTATTTACTCGCCCAAACCTGACCATAACCAATAAACACGCGCTGATCGCCAGTGAAACCATCTAGTTCAGGGGCTTCTTCACCGTCAAGAGACAGGTGGTAAGCTTTAAGCGCAATACTGATACCGCCGAGGTCGCCAATGTTTTCACCTAAGGTATATTCGCCGTTTACGTGCAAGTCAGGTAGAACCTCAAATTGATTATATTGCTCTATCAGGTTTGCAGTGCGTGCTTCAAACTCGCTGCGATCTTCATCGGTCCACCAGTTTCTGAGTACACCATCGCCATCAAATGTTGAACCTGCATCATCGAACCCGTGGCCAATCTCGTGTCCGATTACTGCGCCAATGCCACCGTAGTTCACCGCATCTTCGGCGTTCATGTCAAAGAACGGAGGTTGAAGGATAGCCGCAGGGAATACAATTTCGTTTAGCGGCGGGTTGTAGTAAGCATTAACGGTTTGCGGCGTCATGCCCCACTCGTGAGTCCACACCGGGCCGCCTTGTTTCTTCAGCATTTCTTCGTATAGCACGTCAGAAGAACGCTTAAGGTTTCCGAATAAGTCACCAGCATTAACCGTTAGGGCAGAATAGTCTCGCCACTGATTTGGGTAACCAATTTTCACGGTAAACTTAGACAGTTTGTCCAGCGCTTGCGCACGAGTTTCGTCTGTCATCCAGTCTAGGTTTTCAATACTTTCTTTGTAAGCCAGCAGTAGGTTATTAACCATTTCCATCATGCGCTCTTTCGCCTCAGGCGGGAAATGCTGTTTTACGTACACTTTACCAATAAGCTCGCCCACATGGGCGTTTGAAAGGCTCACTGCACGACGCCACTGAGGTTGTTGTTCTTCAACGCCGCGCAGTACCTTGCTATAGAAGTTAAAGTTTGCCTCATCAAGCTCGGCATTTAATCGACTAGCTGAAGCATTCAAAACGCCCCATTTAAGAAACGTTTTCCAATCTTCCAGTGACGTTTGGGCTATAACGCCATCAATGTTTTGCATGTAGTCTTTTTGCAGAATGCCTAACGACGAAATATCGCTGATGTCGGCTGCAGCCAGATAGGCGTCCCAGTTAAACTTAGGCATCAATGCTTTAAGTTCTTCAATCGTTAGCTTGTTATAGTTTGCTGCAAAGTTACGGGCTTGCTCTTTCTTCATGTGTAGCTGAGCAATTTCAGTCTCAAGCTCGAAAAGCATATCGGCACTTTCTTTTGGTGCTTTGAAGCCCGCGAGTTCAAACATAGTTTGAATATGCTTAACGTAAGCGTCACGGATGGTTTGTGAGGTTTCGTCGTCTTTAAAATAGTACTCTCGCTCAGGCAGTCCAAGACCGGCCTGCCACGTATACATTAAATATTCTTTTGGCGACTTAAGATCTGGGTATTGGGTTAGACTAAACGGTGTACCGTAGCCATAGCGAGCAGCATAAGCAAAATACTCGGCAAGATCGGTATAGTCTTCAATAGCATCAATCTTAGACAACTCAGGTTTAAGCGGCGTAACGCCAAGTTCATTGCGGGTCTCCATGTCCATATAGGCACGATAAAAATCCCCCACCTTCTGCTCGTCGCTTCCTGCCTTAAAATCACCTTCGGCAGAAGACTTAATAATATCCATTACGTGGTCTTGCGCTTCATCACGAAGAATAATGAAAGAACCGTAGCTAGACTTATCTGCCGGTATTTCAAAATTATCAAACCAATTACCGTTTACGTAGCGGAAGAAATCATCACCAGGGTCTACAGACAGGTCCATATTTTCTTTAATGACACCTGAAGAAAGCTGTTGTTGAGCCTCTTCGGTAGCCGCGCTTTGTGTCTGTTGTTCTGTGGATGAATTTTGCGGGCTACAAGCCGTGAGGGCCAGTGCCACGCTTAAGCTTAAAACGCTGCGTAACATGTGGAGTTTTCCTTTTTATTTTTAATGGGCAATATCTGAACTTGCCGCTTATTGTTTTAGTGCTTTGCGAAACCTGTGCATTCCTTCTAAAGAATGTTGTGGCGTATTGCGTGCACATTTTTTACTAATTCTTAGCATGACGGGGGGGATAGAAAAAGTGTTTATAGTGAAAATACACAGCTTGTAACAACTTGTAATACACAATTGGCTATAGTGGAAGCAGTTTGGATGCAAGTCATTCAGTTAAAAGGAGTGGTGTATGAAAACCAATGAAATTCCGTTTGATAGTGTTTCCCCGTGCGAGTACGCCGATGCGTTGCCCAAAGAGCAGTTTATTGACTATGCCATAAAACCTCTGTGGCCAGGTATTCCGCGGATTGCTGGACCAGCCTTTACCGTAAAGTGCGACCCAGGCGACCACCTCATGCTACATGCAGCTATTTATCGAGCGAATGCTGGCGACATTATTGTGGTTGAAGCCGATGATAAGTATGCGGTTGCTGGAGGCAATGTCTGTGCAATTGCTCAATCACGCGGTATTAAGGGGTTCGTGATTGACGGCGTTATTCGCGATATTGCAGAAACCAGAGAAAATCAATTTCCTGTTTTTGCGCGTGGTGTCGTGCCAAAACCCGGCGCAAAAAAATGTATTTCTCCACTCAACCAGCCAGTGCGCTGTGGCGGCGTCACCGTCAATGCAGGGGATATTATAGTAGCGGATGAAGAGGGGATAGCGGTTATTCCTCGTGAACAAGCGCAGCATGCTTTTGAGATCGCCAAGGCGAGAGGTGATAAAGATGCGGCAATGTCACTCAGTGAATGGCAAGCGCAGCATCAAGACAAAGTAGAGGCCACGCTCGCAAAATTAGGTTTCACTGAATAAAAATAGATGTCTTAGTAAAGCCACGCATAGCTGAACTTCATAAAGACTGCTTGCTCAGTGCGCAATAGGCCAGGGTTTTCATCATCGGCAAACGCTGAATCGCCATAGCCAATGAATAGGCGCGAAAGTGGGTTTATCATGTAAGAATACACCACTTGCGTGCCTAGGCTTCTATCTCGAGCATCTACGCGCATTAAGTAATTATCCGTATTGCGCTTGATATCGGCGTAAACCAGTGCAACGCGGATAAACTGTTCTGCACTAAACTGATAACTAAGTCGCAAGTCCGATAGGTTGGCTGTAAAGAGCATTTCATCGTTTACATCAATACGATTGTATTCATGACTCAGTGACGCTTCTAAATGCTGTCCCAAATTAAGGGTAATTGAAGGCTCTAGTAACACCTGATCGCCCAACCGGTCGTTTCTTAAGTCGATTCTGTCACCAAGACGGGCAAAATTTTCAAAGTAGAGGGTACGGCTTGGCTGGGCTTCAAAATAGAAGGAAAATTGTTCTTCAGTAAATCGCGTGGTATTGCCGTCAATGGCTAAACTCGCACCATTGTGGCGTAATCCAACAGTATCTCTTTTTACCCACTG
The DNA here is from genome assembly GCA_034190055.1 of Pseudomonadota bacterium. Lineage (GTDB taxonomy): Bacteria > Pseudomonadota > Gammaproteobacteria > Enterobacterales > Alteromonadaceae > Alteromonas. Next base: position 55,697 of record JAXHTT010000005.1, read on the forward strand.
AAAATTAAAATAAGACTGGTAAGCAGCATTTAACTCTACTTGTGCCTGCATTTCGCGTTCAATAAGTTCACCGTCATCGTTGTGGGTGATATCCCAATCACCGCCGAACTCAAAGCGATTCCACCATGCATTCTCATTCCACCAAATATAGCCACCGCCCAGCACGCTTTTATGCCTATCTACGGTGCTTTCAAAGCCCAGGTCAGCACGAAAATCCGCTTGAGTGCTGGTGCGGTTGGCATAAACATACCAGTCGCGAACTTCGTGACGGTAGTCAATCTTGTAGGTACTGCCCGAAAAAGTATCGCTTTTGCGCGTTCGTAGCGTGATTTCGTTAATATCATCGTCGGCACTACAGTCATTTTTGCAAAAATCAGAGAACAATGTTTGCGGATATTGCGTTTGTGAGCGGAGTACTTGCACACGTAACGTGTCGCTTGGCGTTATTTGATAACGGCTATCTAGGCCGGTAACAATGTTGTGGTAATCCTCTGAGTGACGACCAGTAATTATTGCGCCCACGGAAAGGTCATCTGAAATATCATATCGGTATCGGGCGGCTATATTCGTACTTTCTTCGTTAAGCCTTGCTACACTAGAGCCCAGATTTCCAGGCACTAAAAACGTGGTGCTTTCATCGTTAGCAGCTAAAATACCAAAAGTATGGTTGTGCACCCGCCCAGTTAGCTTTGTGCCGATGTCAGGTGCGCCGATATTACGGGTATAAACAAGATCGTATTGTGTACTGAAAAAATCGGCGTTTTCAAGAAAGAAGGGGCGCTGTTCAGGGAAAAATAGGGCAAACGGGTTGTTTATGCCGAGTTGTCCAGCGTCGGCTTCCACTTGAGAAAAGTCGGGGTTAACTGTGGCTTGCAGTAGCATGTCAGATGATATGCCCCAGTTTATATCAACACCTATTTCTTGGTTATCTTGATACTGCCAGTCTGTCGCATTTTGCGAGGGGACAGCTTCACGGTTACGGGCATAACCCGCTACCGTATAGGGCGTAATGGATAAGTTTTGACCTTGCTTTGCCGTGGCGAAGCCCTCCATATCTCCCATCTGGCATAACCCGCATGCGTTATTTCTGTCAACTGGCCTATTAGAGATTCGAAGGTTGTTCTCTCGCGGGTAGAAACGTACAAACTCAGCTCGCCATCTCTTTGGGCCATCACTATCGAGAAAGTTCATAATGCGAAAAGGCAATGCGATCTCAACGGTATAGCCGTCTTGTGTTATTTGTGCTTGTGCGTCCCAAATCGCATTCCAACTATCGCTTTCACTCAACGTCATTTGGTTTTCGATGGCATCAGACTGTATGCCACGTGGGTTGACAAAGAACTGATATGACAGACGGCTGTCGCCAAACGTATCTATTTTTATTCCAACTAAGTCGTTATCCCATACGTTGTCTCTATCTCGAAATAAGGCGCGTAATTGCGATGGGTCGTCGTCTTGCGCAGTAAACGCAATATATATGTTTTCGCCGTTTTCAAATATGCGTGCCGTTGTGATCACGGGAGGTGTTGTATTCTCAAAAGGACGGGTAACAAAGGTAAGCGGTACTTTAGTTGCTTCTTCCCACACTGCTTCGTCGATAATGCCATCAAGTTCTACTGTGCCTGCGATGAAAGGAACAACCAGAGGTTCGCCGATATGGTCATCAGACGTTTCTGTAATGGTATTTTCCGACCGCTCTGTAACGATAGTGGGAGGTGTGGAAGTTTCTGTTGCTTGAGGTTGCTCGAGTGGTGCTTCTTGTAGTGGTGTTGTAAAGGCGGCGCCAGAAAAGATACAACCCACAACGGCACAAGATACCACGACCATACGTGCGCATTTGCGCGCAGTATCGCACGGCTTTAATAAAAAATTATCCATAATAATGTTTGTGTTGTCGTTATTATTTTTTTCCGCAGTAAGTATGGATAAAAGCCAAGAAGACAAAAAGCAGCCTAATCGCAAATAAACGGATGCTTAACGTGTTTTAAATTTTTGCTTAAGTGAAATTGCAGTAAAACGACCGGTAAACCGCAGCGAAGAAATTGAACGTAACAAACCAAGGTAACACCGACAACGCATGAACATTTAGTGTAGAATTGCGTACTTAGTAAGAGTGCATTAACCCTTGTATTAAAAAATATATCGTAATGGTAAGTACACTCTAGTCACGTCATTGCTATCTAGCATTGGCAACACGCATTAGTCATCTGTCACTGAATAACTAACGAGTTCTACATGTTTTCATTTTTTGAAAAGCTAACCCAGCCTTTTCCTGACACGCCGCCTACCCAACCGCCAACAGGTATCGTTGCATTTTGTAGGTACTACACAAAAGGCATGTGGAAAGTCATTTTCACTGTTTCAATATTAAGCGCTATTGTCGCAATGTTAGAAGTGGCGTTGTTTGGCTTTCTAGGACAGTTGGTGGACTGGTTTTCAGAGCAAAGCCGCGAAACCTTTTTAGAAGACCAAAAGTTCACGCTGATAGGCATGGGCTTAACGGTTCTTGTTTTTATTCCTTTGTTTATTTTGCTTCGTTCACTGTTTTCTCGTCAGTCTTTGATGGGTAACTATCCCATGCGCATTAGGTGGCAGGCGCACCGCTATTTGCTTGGTCAAAGTTTAACCTTCTTCCACGATGAGTTTGCAGGACGAGTTGCTACAAAGGTAATGCAAACAGCGCTTTCTGTACGGGAAACCGTCACCAAAGTACTTGATTTGCTGGTGTACATTAGCGTTTATTTTATCTCTATGGTTGTGCTTATCTTTAGCACAGACTGGCGCTTGGCCATGCCGCTTATTGTGTGGTTTTTTGTATATATTGGTATTTTGAAAGTGCTGGTTCCAAAGCTAAAAGAAGTTTCGCAAAAGCAAGCGGACGCGCGCTCGATGATGACTGGGCGTATTGTGGATAGCTACACCAATATCACTACAGTTAAGCTGTTTTCACATAGTCGACGTGAGGCGGATTATGCAAAAGAAAGTATGGATGGCTTTCTTAAAACGGTTTACCCACAAATGCGTTTGGTTACCGTGTTGGAATTCTGCGTGGAAATGGCTAACGCCATTCTCATTTTTACTGTGGGCGCGCTGTCTGTGTACTTGTGGATGGAAAACATCGCGAGCCCTGGTGACATCGCCATTGCTATAAGTTTATGTCTTCGTTTAAACGGCATGTCTCACTGGGTAATGTGGGAAGTATCTGGCTTGTTTGAGAACTTAGGTACTGTGCAAGATGGTATGAATACCTTAGCGCAGCCAATCGCAGTTAAAGACAAGCCTAGGGCTAGCGCCTTACAAATAAATGGCGGCGGGATTAACTTCGACAACGTGAACTTTTCTTATGCTGGGGCCGATGAAAAACCTATTGATGTGTTTAAAAATTTAGATTTAGACATCAAGCCTGGTGAAAAAGTAGGGTTAGTGGGGCGCTCTGGTGCAGGTAAATCAACTTTAGTGAACCTATTAATGCGCTTTTACGACACCCAAAGTGGCCGAATTATCATTGATGGGCAAGATATTACCCAAGTGGGGCAGGAAACCCTACGAGCTAAAATCAGTATGGTAACGCAGGATACCTCGTTGATGCATCGCTCCGTACGCGACAATATTTTATACGGGCGTACGGATGCGACAGAAGAGGATATGGTAAGGGCGGCTAAGCAAGCAGAGGCGCACGATTTTATCCTTACACTTACCGATAGTTACGGTAGAACAGGCTACGACGCGCATGTAGGTGAGCGCGGTGTGAAGCTTTCAGGAGGGCAGCGTCAGCGTATCGCTATCGCCCGTGTATTGCTAAAAGACGCACCTGTACTGGTACTGGACGAGGCGACATCGGCACTAGATTCAGAAGTTGAAGCGGCAATTCAAGCCTGTTTGGATAAAGTGATGGAAGGTAAAACCGTGCTGGCTATTGCGCATCGCTTGTCTACCATTGCACAAATGGACAGGTTACTTGTTTTGGATAAGGGTAACATTGTAGAGCAGGGTACACATACTGAGCTTATCGCTCAAAATGGCATTTATGCGAAGCTTTGGGCACACCAAACCGGCGGATTTATTGGTGTTGAATAGGAAACTCGCGAAATAGTGTTCAATCGCAGAAGGGATGGATAAACCGCTTGTATCTTGAAAGTGGTTAAGTATAATACGCGTCCCTCCCTTGCGATACCGCACTTTCCTTAGAAAAGACGCACAACTCACAAGGGCAGTGTAAGTAAATTTTGTCTTTTAGACACCACAGGGGTGTAGTTCGAATTGGTAGAACAGCGGTCTCCAAAACCGATGGTTGGGGGTTCGAGTCCCTCCACCCCTGCCAAATTTACTTAAACTAAGAATTTTTAAATTGCGCATTAAATGAGTGCGTAAAACAACGACGCTGTAGTGCTAGGATCGTAACATGAGCGAAAAGACGGAAAATCAGTCCAATGCATTGGACATGTTTAAATGGGTAGTGGTTTTTGCACTACTTGCCGGTTTAGTAACCGCTAATACAATGTACGGTGAGATCTCGGTACTATACCGTGCTATCGCTATTGTTGTAGTAGTTGGTATAGCTGGTTTTATCGCGGCAACTACCGAAAAAGGTAGCACCTTCTTGAGCTTTGCTAAAGAGTCTCGCACAGAAGTTCGCAAGGTTGTGTGGCCTACTCGTCAAGAGGCGAATCAGACTACCCTTATCGTGCTTGCAGCGACGTTAATCATGGCACTCATTTTATGGGGACTAGACGGCATCATCGTTCGTGTAGTTGGCTTTATTACTGGAATAGGAGCATAAACGTATGTCTGAAGAAGAAGCAGTAAAGAAAAGATGGTACGTAGTACAAGCCTATTCGCAATATGAGTCTCGTGTAAAGAAGACCCTGCTTGAATACATCAAAATGCACAACATGGAAGACTACTTCGGTCAGGTACTAGTACCAACAGAAGAAGTTGTAGAAATGCGTGCGGGTCAAAAGCGTAAATCTGAGCGCAAGTTCTACCCTGGTTATGTACTGGTAGAAATGGCAATGACTGAAGAGTCTTGGCACTTAGTGAAAAGCGTTCCTCGTGTACTTGGTTTCATCGGTGGTACATCTGATCGCCCTATGCCTATCACGCAAAAAGAAGCTGATGCTATCTTGAATCGTCTTGAAGAAAACGTTGATAAGCCAAGACCAAAGACCTTGTTCGAACCAGGCGAAGTTATTCGTGTTACCGACGGTCCATTTGCAGACTTCAACGGTGTGGTAGAAGAAGTCGACTACGAAAAGAGCCGCGTAAAGGTATCGGTACTTATCTTCGGTCGTTCTACCCCGGTAGACCTAGAATTTGGTCAGGTAGAAAAAGGCTAAGCCTTCTCTGCTTAAAACATTTAATAAAGCCCCTTTAAAAGGGGCTTTTTTGTAGGTAATAACTAGTTAAACGGCGTAGGCTTAAAAATACTGTCCTTTCGATGGTTTTTTATTCTAATTAGCCCTTGCATAGTAATTAATCACCTTATATAATGCGCGCCCTTTTAAACGGAAACGGGAAGCCGATTGAGCAAATAATCTCTGTATTTGCGAGGCGTTAGACCCAGACAAGAGAGCATGTAAAATGGCTAAAAAAGTAAGCGGTATTATCAAGCTTCAGGTTGCAGCTGGCGCTGCTAACCCAAGTCCACCGGTTGGTCCTGCACTAGGTCAACACGGTGTAAACATCATGGAATTCTGTAAGGCTTTCAACGCGAAAACTGAAAGTCTTGAGAAAGGCGCTCCAGTACCAGTAGAAATTACTGTATACGAAGATCGCTCTTTCACATTCGAAACTAAGACTCCTCCTGCGTCTTACCTGCTTAAGAAAGCAGCGGGCATCAAGAGTGGTTCTGGCCGTCCTAACACTGAAAAAGTGGGTACTGTTACTCGCGCTCAGTTGGAAGAGATTGCTAAAACTAAAGAGCCAGACCTTACTGCAGCTGATCTAGATGCAGCGGTACGCACTATCGCGGGTTCTGCTCGCTCAATGGGCTTGAACGTAGAGGACTAATCGAATGGCTAAATTAACTAAACGCGCTCGCCTAGTACGCGACAAAGTTGACTCTACTAAAGAGTACGAAATCAACGAAGCAGTAGCGCTTCTTAAAGAACTAGCAACTGCTAAGTTCGCAGAAAGCGTTGACGTATCTGTAAACCTTGGTATCGATGCGAAGAAATCTGACCAAAACGTTCGTGGTGCAACTGTACTACCCAACGGTACTGGTAAAGATGTTCGCGTTGCAGTATTCACTCAAGGCGCAAATGCTGAAGCAGCGAAAGAAGCTGGTGCAGATATCGTTGGTATGGACGACTTAGCTGAGCAAGTTAAGAAAGGCGAAATGAACTTTGACGTAGTAGTTGCTAGCCCAGACGCGATGCGTGTTGTTGGTCAACTAGGTCAAATCTTAGGTCCACGTGGCCTTATGCCTAACCCTAAAACTGGCACTGTAACGCCTGACGTTGCAACTGCAGTTAAGAACGCTAAAGCTGGTCAGGTACGCTACCGTAACGATAAGAACGGTATCATCCACGCTAGCATCGGTAAGATTGCGTTCGAAGCGAACCAAATTCAAGAAAACCTTGAAGCGCTACTTGAAGCACTGAAGAAAGCTAAGCCTTCTTCTGCTAAAGGTACATACATCAAGAAGATCAGCCTAAGCACTACAATGGGTGCTGGTGTTGCTCTTGATAAGGCTTCTGTAGGTCTTTAATTTCGCTGGGCTTAGGCTCATCGAAATCTCTTAAAGGTTATGGGTTGGAGCTGTGACAATTAGCAGTGCTAATAAGCAGCTCCCGTCCAAGACCGCAGGTGCGGTGTGGTGAAAGAGGTAAGAGAACTTTCACAGTCAACACACTGCTTAATACAACAACCTGCGCAGACGGTGGTTTGACTCAGACTCTCTGGGGTAACAAACACCGTAGAGCGGTATCAACCATGAGGGTTGGTATCAATCTGTGAACCCTGATGGCGTGAGTAGGTAACTACACACAAAATCAGATACAAAGAGGTGAACTCAGTGGCACTAGGTTTAGCAGCAAAAAAAGAGATCGTAGCAGAAGTTTCTGAAGTTGCGTCTCGCGCTCTATCCGTAGCCGTTGCTGAATACCGTGGGATGGAAGTTGCAGAACTGACTGAACTACGTGTTAAAGCTCGTGAGCAAGGCGTATACCTAAAGGTTGTACGTAACACTCTTGCAAAGCGTGCTCTAGCAGACAGTCAATTTGCAGACTTAGACAGCGCCCTAACTGGCCCGCTTATCTATGGTTTCTCTATCGACGCACCAGGCGGTGCGGCACGTCTTTTCAAAGACTTCGGTAAGACTAACGA